>JBKJVH010000210.1:0-11054 GCA_046590985.1 Mycobacteriales bacterium | reverse complement strand
TCACCGACAGCGCGGCGGCAGCGGACCCGGTCGCGGCCCTCGCGGCCCGCGCCGACGACTACGCCCCCGGAGACACCGACCTGGCGTGGACCCGGACCACGCTGTGGCGCTCCCTGTGCGCGTCCGCGTTCGACTCTCTGCACGGGGACGTGCACGCCGTCACCGTGACGGGTGAGGCCGCCAACCCCTCCCGGGCGCTGCTGGCCGGCTGGCTGCACGCCCGACTCGCCGTCGACGTGGTGTTGGAGGACAGCAAGGGCCCGGGAGTCACCGGCCTGGTGATGCAGGTCGGCGACGACACCGTGACCATCAGCCGCGACGACGGCCGGACCGCCACGCTGTCCCGCACCGGCCAGCCGGACCGGTCGATGCCGCTGCCCCGCCGCGACCTCGGCGACCTGCTGGCTGAGGAGCTCCGCCGGCTGGACGCCGACGAGTCCTACGCCGACGCGCTGGCCTCCACCACCGGTACGACCGACCTCTCGGACCGGTCGGCGAACCGGATCCACATCTGGCAGGACCCCGCCGACGCGGTGGACCCCGACCCGGCGATCACCACCTCATGACCGCCACCGTGGTGGTTCATCGGGACCCGACCGTGCTGGCCGATGCGGTTGCCGCCCGGCTGGTCACCGCGATCGTGGATGCCCAGACCTACGGGGGCGTCGCCTCGGTCGTGCTGGCCGGCGGCACCATCGGGATCGCGTCGCTGGCCGCCCTGCGCGCCACCCCGGCCCGCGCGGCCGTCGACTGGCGGCGGGTGGACCTCTGGTGGGGCGACGAGCGCTTCGTGGCCGCCGACAGCCCCGACCGCAACGACCGGCAGGCGCGCGCTGCGCTGCTCGACTTCCTCGACCTCGACCCCGCCCGGGTCCACCCGATGGGTGCCCTCGGCGGCCCCGACGGCACGGACGCGGACGCTGCCGCCGCCCGCTACGCCGCGGAGCTCGCGGACGCCGCGCCCGGCAGTGCCCGGGTCCCGGAGTTCGACGTCCTGCTGCTCGGGATGGGCGCCGAGGGTCACACCGCCTCGATCTTCCCGGGGTCCCCCGCCGCGCACGACGAGCGCACGGCCTTCGGGGTGCACGGCTGCCCCAAGGCACCGCCGACGCGACTCTCGCTGGGATTCAGCGCCCTGCAGAGCGCCCGCGAGGTGTGGATGGTGGCCGCGGGTGCGGAAAAGGCACCGGCCGTCGCGCTGGCGCTGTCCGGAGCGGGCCGGGTCCAGGTGCCGGCGGCGGGTGCGGTCGGCCGGGAGCAGACGCTCTGGTTGCTCGACGAGGCGGCCGCCTCCCACCTCCCCAAGGACCTGCGCCGCCGCTGAGGGTCTGTCGTACCGGCCTCGTACGCGGACCACGCGCGCTGACTGGGCTCGCGTCACCCACTGCTGGCCTGGCAGCGGACTCGCCGGCGCGTCGCCTGGCAAGCCAGCACCCAGCGCGGGGGCAAGGCCCCGGAACGCCGAACGCCCCGCTCATCAGGAGCGGGGCGTCGGGACGTGCGCTACTTGCCGCGGAGCTTGGCGAGGGCCTCGGCGAGGATGGCCTCGCCGTCCTCCTGGTTGCGGCGCTCCCGCACGTAGGCGAGGTGCGTCTTGTAGGGCTCGGTCTTGTGGGGCGCGGGCGGGGCGTCCTTGTCGCGGCCGGCGGGGAAGCCACAGCGCGGGCAGTCCCACGTCTCCGGCAGCGCCGCCTCCTCCGCGAACGACGGTCGGGTCTCGTGCTTGTTGGCGCACCAGAAGGAGATCCGGCGCCGCGGCGCCGCCTCTCCACGCTCGGCCTCGCCCATGGGACCGGCACCGACGCGGCTACCTCGGATCGCGTTGCCGCCTGCCACCTTGACTCCTGAAGCTCGTTTGATCCCGACGTACTCGTCCCGCAGTCTACGTCAGGTGGTCTGCTTGAGAAGCAGGCCGATGGCGACGACCGAGACGAACCAGACCAAGCCGCAGATGATCGTCAGGCGGTCGAGATTCTTCTCCACGACGGCGCTGCCGCCGAGGGAGGACGAGACGCCGCCGCCGAACATGTTGGACAGCCCGCCGCCCTTGCCCTTGTGCAGCAGGACCAGCACGATCATGCCCAGGCTGGCCAGGATCAGCACGATCGACAAGAAGGTGATCATCAGACGAGAGCTCGTTCTTCCGGGAAGTGGCAGGCGACCTCGTGACCGGGTTGGATCTCGACCAGCGGCGGTTCGACCTGCTTGCAGATGGCCTGAGCCTTCCAGCAGCGGGTGTGGAAGCGACAGGCCGGTGGCGGGTTCAACGGAGAGGGTACGTCACCGGTGAGCAGGATGCGCTCGCGCTTGGCCTCCTTGATCGGGTCCGGGACCGGTACGGCCGACAGCAACGCATGCGTGTACGGGTGCATGGGGTGCTCGTACAGCCCGATCCGGTCGCCGATCTCGACGATCTTCCCGAGGTACATCACGGCGACCCGGTCGGAGATGTGCCGCACCACCGACAGGTCGTGGGCGATGAACACGTAGGTCAGGTCGAACTCGGTCTGCAGGTCGTCGAGCAGGTTGATGACCTGAGCCTGGATCGACACGTCGAGCGCCGACACCGGCTCGTCGCACACGATCATCTTCGGGCGCAGCGCGAGGGCGCGGGCGATGCCGATGCGCTGGCGCTGGCCGCCGGAGAACTCGTGCGGGTAGCGGTTGTAGTGCTCGGGGTTGAGCCCGACGAGCTGCAGCAGGTCCTGGACGGCCTTCTTGACGCCGGCATCGGTCTGGACCTTCTGCAGCCGGAACGGCGCGCCGACGATCGAGCCGATCGTGTGGCGCGGGTTCAGCGAGCTGTACGGGTCCTGGAAGATGATCTGGATGTCCTTGCGCAGCGGCCGCATCTCCGCCCGGGACAGGTGCGTGATGTCCTTGCCGTCGAACTCGATCCGCCCGGCGGTGGGCTCGAGCAGCCGCACCAGCAGCCGACCCATCGTGGACTTGCCGCAGCCGGTCTCGCCGACGACACCGAGAGTCTCGCCCTTGTTCACCGAGAACGTCAGCCCGTCGACGGCCTTCACGGCGCCGACCTGCTTCTGGAAGATGATGCCGCGGGTGACCGGGAAGTACTTCTGCAGGCCCTCGACCTCGAGCATCTTCTCCTTGCCCGTGGCGGGGACCGCGGCAGCGGTGGCGTCGACGGCGGTCATGCGCGGTTCTCCAAGGTCATGAGGGTCACAGAATCGGCTTGACGTGCTCGAGGAAGATCGACTTCCGCTCCGGTCCGGTCAGGTGGCAGCGCACCAGGTGGCCGTTGCCGGCGTCCACGAGCTCCGGGACGACGGTCGAGCCCTTGCCGCCGGTCTGCGGCTCGTACGGGCAACGCGGGTGGAACGCGCAGCCGGACGGGATGTTGATCAGGCTCGGCGGCGAGCCGTCGATCGGCTTGAGGCGCGCCTGGCGGACCCGGTCCAGCCGGGTGACCGACGACAGCAGTCCCCAGGTGTACGGGTGCTGCGGCTCGTAGAACACCTCGGACACGGTGCCGTACTCGACCGCCTTGCCGCCGTACATCACCAGGATGTCGTCCACGAACTCCGCCACCACGCCGAGGTCGTGGGTGATCATGATGATCGCGGAGCCGAACTCCTTCTGCAGGTCGCGCAGCAGGTCCAGGATCTGCGCCTGCACGGTCACGTCGAGTGCGGTGGTCGGCTCGTCGGCGATGAGCAGCTCAGGGTTGCACGACAATGCCATGGCGATCATCGCGCGCTGGCGCATCCCGCCGGAGAACTGGTGCGGGTAGTCGTCCACGCGCTTGTCGGGACCGGGGATGCCGACCCGGTCGAGCATCTCCACCGCCCGGGTGTGCGCAGCCTTCTTGCTGACCGCGTTGTGGATCCGGTAGGCCTCGGCGATCTGCGAGCCGATCGTGAAGTAGGGGTGCAGCGCCGACAGCGGGTCCTGGAAGATCATCGCCATCTTGTTGCCGCGGAGTTTGCGCACCTCCTCCTTGGTCGCCGAGACGAGCTCGACGCCGTCGAGCCACACCTCACCGCTGAGCTGCGCGCGGGTGCCCTTGTGCAGGCCGAGCACGCCGAGGCTGGTGACGCTCTTGCCGGAGCCCGACTCCCCCACGATCCCGAGGGTCTTGCCCTTCTCGAGCTGGAAGGACAACCCGTCCACGGCCTTGACGAGGCCGTCGTCGGTGGGGAAGTGGATCTTGAAGTCCCGCACCTCGAGGAAGGCCGACGGTCCGGGTCGCGGCGCTTGGGTGCCCTTGTCGAGGCTGAGAGTCAACGCACGTTCCTTCGCAGCAGAGGGAGAACAGGGACAGGGTACGTCGGAAAGCGCCTGATCAGGCGTAGCTGACCTTGGGATCCACGAAGGCGTAGAGGATGTCGACGACCAGGTTGGCCACCACGATGAAGAAGGCGGCGAACAGCGTGACACCCAGGATCTTCGGGAAGTCGTCGGCGTTGATGGCGTCGATGGCGTACTTGCCCAGGCCCGGGAAGCCGTAGACGCTCTCGGTGAGGATGGCGCCGCCGAGCAGACCGCCGAGGTCGAGGCCGAAGATCGTGACGATGGGGGTCAGCGCGGCACGCAGGCCGTGCTTGCCGATGACGCGGCGTTCCGACAGGCCCTTGGCGCGCGCGGTCCGGATGTAGTCCTCACCCATCGTCTCGAGCATGTTCGCCCGGGTGAGGCGGGCGTAGAGGGCGGCGTAGAGGAACGCGAGCGTGAGCCACGGGAGCATCAGGTTCTTGGCCCAGTCGAAGGGGTTGGCACCGAAGCTGACGTAGTGCGGGGTGTCGAAGACACGCGTGGAGGCGTTGAAGCAGAAGAACGTCAGCGCCACCAGACCGGTGAAGTACGGCGGCAGCGACACCCCGCCGAGCGCGATGGTCATGGCCGTCCGGTCGAAGAACGAGCCACGTCTGATGGCCGACAGGATGCCGATGGACACCCCGAAGATCAGCCACAACGTGGCGGCCCCGATGGCGATGCTGAACGTGACCGGGAACCGGTCGGTCAGGTCGTTCCACACCGGCTGGTCGGTCGCGAAGGAGAAGCCCAGGCAGGGCCGCCCGCAGTGCTCGGTGGAGCCACCGCCGGGGAAGTCCCGACCGACGAAGACGCCCTTGACGAAGGTGACGTACTGGGAGTCGGTCGCGAAGAAGACCGGCTTGTCGAGGCCGAGCTTCATCTCGATCGAGGCCAGCCGGTCGGGGTTGCAGCCCTTGCCGCACGCCTTGAGGGCCGGGTTGGCGGGGATCAGGAAGAACAGGCCGAACGTGATGACGCTGATGATCCCGAGGATCACCACCACGCCGATGGAGCGCCGGATGATGTAACGGCCCATCTCCTGGTCACCTCACTTCCTGTACGGGCCCCGGGGGGCGGGTTGGTGCCTGCGGAGCAGGGTGTCGTCAGGACTCGTCAGGGCGACGAGTCCTCACGGCACCCTGCCTCTCCGAGCGGGTCGGAGAGGCAGGGGCGTGCCTAGCGGGTGGTGCTGATGACTACTTGACGCCGACGGCGGCGATGTCGATGTAGCCGTAGAAGCCGTGCAGGAAGGCACCCTTGACACCAGAGCCGTAGACGAAGATCGCCTTGTCGTTCAGGAGCGGAACGATCGGGGCCTGGTCCTTCATCATGGTCTCGTCCAGGTCACCCCACGCCTTGGCAGCGTCCTCGAGGTTGGTGTTCGACTGGATCTTCTTGATCGCAGCGTTGGTGGCCGGGTCGTTCAGCTGGGCGAAGTTCTGGTTGCCCTGGGGAACGATCTGGTCGCCGGCGAACAGCGGCGGGATGACGGTGCTGGCGGACGGCCAGTCCGGACCCCAGGCGGCGAAGACGAGCTCCGGCTCCTTCTTGATGTCGCCGATGGTCGTGTAGTACACGGCCTGCGGGACCTGCTGGATCGTGACGTCGATGCCGGCCTTGGCCAGGCTCGCCTTCATGGCGATCGCCTGGGCGACCGCCTTCGGGACGTCAGAGGCAGCCATCGTGAGCTTGACGCCGTTGGGGAAGCCGGCCTCGGACAGCAGCTGCTTGGCCTTCGTGACGTCGCCGGTCGCGCCGCCCGGGTAGGCGTCGAAGTCCTTGTGGCCACCGACGGTGGGCGCGAGGATCGTCGTCGCCAGGTCACCGGCAGCGTTCTTGCCACCGCGAGCGGTCTGCTGGTCGGTCTTGTTGACGGCGTACTGGATCGCCTGGCGCACCTTGAGGTTCTTGGTGGCGCCCTTCTGGGTGTTCATCGCCAGGTAGCGCAGGAAGCCGGTGGTGCCGTTGACCGAACGGGCCTTGATGGCCGGGTCGGACAGGACCTTGGCGACGCTGGCCGACTGGACCGAGGAGTCGAGCGAGATCGCGTTGGCGTCAGGGCCGGAGGAGGCGATGAGGCGCGAGTCGATGACGGTCGGGTCCAGGCCCATGAGCACGTTGATCGTGTCCGGCAGGGCCTTGCGGACGGTGTCCTGCCCCCAGTTGGTGTTGCGCACCAGGCTCATGGACTTGCCACGCTTGTAGCTGGCGATCTTGTAGGGGCCGCTGGAGACCACGGCACCGTCGTAGTTGACCTTGGTGTCCTTGGCCTTCGGGACCGGCGCGAACGTCGGCAGCGAGACCGTGTAGCCGAAGTCACCGTGCGAGGCGTTGAGCTTGAAGACGATGGTCTTCGCGTCCGGCGTCTCGATGGAGTCCAGGCCCTTGCCCTCGAACGGACCCTTGTAGTCGGTGCCGCCGATGAGGAACTGCTTGGCGTACTGCGGGCCGTCCGGGATGAGCGGGCTCATCGAGCGCTCGACGCCGTACTTGATGTCCGCGGAGGTGATCGGCGAGCCGTCCTCGAACTTGACGCCGTCCTTGAGGGTGAACGTCCAGGTCTTGGCGTTGTCGCTCGCCTTGCCGAGGTCGGTGGCGAGGTCAGGCACGAGCTCGCTGCCGGCCGCGCCCGCCTCCGACTTGTACGTCGTGAGCTGGCGGTACAGCAGGCGACCGAAGTCGAGTGCCGACGAGACGTAGTTGCGCTGCGGGTCGAGGTGCTCGAAGTCCGAGGCCAGAAGGACCTCGAGCTCTCCGCCCTTGGCTCCGGCCTTGACCGTCGCGCCGCCACCCTTTGACGAGCTACCACCGCAGGCGGTCGCGAGCAGGGCTACGGCGATCGCGGCAGTGCCGACCCGCATCCCAGTCCTGTTGAGCGTCATCCGCTCTCCCTTCTTCCTGCTGCCGGTCTGGCAAGCAGGTCCTCCGCCGGCCCGTGCCGGCGGCTGTCTGTGTGTGCGGCGACCGGTGGTCACCGCCTGTCGTGCGCTGCTAGCGGCTGGCGCGCGGGTCCAGGGCGTCGCGCAGGCCGTCACCGAGCAGGTTGAACGCCAGCACCGTCACGAACAGCACCACGCCGGGGACCGCCATGTAGGTCGGGTCGACCGGCGCCCACTGCACCGCGGCGGCCAGCATCGAGCCCCACGAGGAGGTCGGCGCCTGGATCCCGACCCCGAGGTAGGACAGCGCCGCTTCCTGCAGGATGTTCGTGGGGATGATGAGGGTCGCGTAGACGAGCAACGGTGCGAACAGGTTGGGCATCAGCTGCTTGAAGATGATGTGACCGTTGCCGGCACCGAGGCTCCGGGCTGCGTCGACGAACTCGCGCTCACGCAACGACAGCGTCTGGCCCCGGATGATGCGGCCGATGTAGGGCCAGCCGAAGAAGCCGATGACCACGATCAGCAGGAGCGGGCGCGGCACGCTGTCGGCCACGGACAGCAACGCGATGCTGAACACCAGCACCGGGAAGGCCAGCAGCACGTCCATCGTCCGGCTGATCGCCGAGTCGATCTTGCCGCCGAAGAAACCCGCCGTGACGCCGGCGATGGCGCCGACGGTCACCGACACGACGGTGGCGCCCAGCGCGATGAGCAGCGAGATCTGGGCGCCGTAGACGATGCGCGAGAAGATGTCGCGGCCGTTGGTGGCCTCCACCCCGAACCAGTGCTCACTGCTGACGCCGCCGAAGCTGCCCTTGGGTGCGCCGCCGAAGTCGGCGTCGAGCAGGTTGGTGTGCAGCGCGTTCGGGTCGTCGGTCGCGATGAACTTCGCGAACGCCGCCACCAGCACCAGAATGATGATCACCACCGCGCCGCCCAGTGCCACCCGGTCGCGCTTGAGGCGGATCCAGGCGATCTGGCCGAGGGACCGCCCCTCGATGACCGCGGCCTTCTCGCCCAGGAGCACCGCCTCCGGCGTGGCCGAGGTGGCCGAGCTGTCGACGTCGAGGGGAGCCGTCACGGGGTCTCTTCTCCGGTCTGCGGGCTGCGAGGGTGTCGGCGCTCCCGGGTGGGGAGCACACGACCCTGGCACGGGGCTGTGCGCGGACTGTAGAGCGGTCAGGGCACAGATTGGAAGCATGGACACCGCCCTGAGCCGACATCGTGACCAACCGGTGACCATCCGGAGGGGGCGGGACGTGACACGACGGTTACTCAGATGGCCACTGGGGACAGCCGGGAGGTCAGCCCGTCCGGTGCGCCGGGAACCGCACGATCTTCGCGAACTCCTCGGCTTCAAGGGACGCTCCGCCGACGAGGGCGCCGTCGACATCGGGCTGGGCCATGATCGCGGCAACGTTGCTGGACTTGACAGACCCGCCGTAGAGGACCCGGATCCCGTCCGCCACGTCGCCACCGGCGATGTCCACCAGCCGGGCCCGCAGGGCGGCACAGACCTCCTGAGCGTCCTCGGGCGTCGCGACCTCACCGGTCCCGATGGCCCAGATCGGCTCGTAGGCCACCACAAGGGTCCTCAGCAGGTCGGCAGGGGCGCCCTCGAGCGCCGCGGACAGCTGCGCGAGGCAGTGCGCCACCTGGGTGCCGGCCTGCCGGACCTCCAGGCCCTCACCGACGCACAGGATGGGCACCAGGCCATGCCGACCCGCGGCGAGCACCTTCTGGCGGACCACCTCGTCGGTCTCCGCATGGTCGGTGCGTCGTTCGGAGTGCCCGATGATGACGTAGGTGCACGCCAGCTTGGCCAGCATCGCGCCGCTGGTGTCCCCGGTGTGCGCGCCGGCGTCGAACGGGGACAGGTCCTGGCCGCCGTACACGATCCGGAGCTTGTCGCCGTCGACCAGCGTCTGCACGCTCCGGAGGTCGATGAAGGGCGGGATCACGGCGCACTCGACGAGGTCGTGATCCTTGTCGGACAGGCTGAAGCTGAGCTTCTGCACCAGGGCGATGGCCTCGAGGTGGTTGAGGTTCATCTTCCAGTTGCCGGCCATCAGGGGCTTGCGCGTCATGCGAGTACCGCCAGTCCGGGAAGGGTCTTGCCCTCGAGGTGCTCCAGCGACGCTCCGCCGCCGGTGCTGATGTGGGTGAAGCGGTCCTCACCGATGCCGAGTGCCCGCACGGCTGCGGCGCTGTCTCCCCCGCCGACGACCGTGAGCGCTCCCTTGAGCGAGGCAACCGCTTCGGCCACCCCGCGGGTGCCCTCGGCGTAGGGGGCGAGCTCGAACACGCCCATCGGTCCGTTCCAGAACACCGTCTTGGCGCCCTGGAGCGCCTCGGTGAACAGTGCGACGCTGCGCGGGCCGATGTCCAGGCCCATCCGGTCGGACGGCATCTGGTCGGCGGCCACCACGTCGTGCTCCGCGTCGGCGCTGAACGCGGTCGCCGCCACCAGGTCGACCGGCAGCACGATCTTGCCGCTCTCGAGGAGTGTGGCGCACTGGTCCAGCATCTCGGGCTCGAGCAGGCTGCTGCCGACGTCGTGGCCCTGGGCCTTGAGGAACGTGAAGCACATCCCGCCGCCCACGAGAAGCTTGTCGACCTTGGGCAGCAGCGCCTCGATCACGCCGATCTTGTCGCTGACCTTGGAGCCGCCGAGCACGACCACATACGGCCGCTCGGGGTTCGTCGACAGCCGGACCAGCACCTCCATCTCGGCGGCGACCAGCGGACCGGCGGCGTGCTCGAGCCGCTGCGCGACGTCGTACACGCTGGCGTGCTTGCGGTGGACGGCGCCGAACGCGTCGTCGACGTAGAGGTCCGCGAGCGCTGCGAGCTTGTCAGCGAACGCGCCTCTCTCGACGTCGTCCTTGGATGTCTCCGCGGCCTCGAACCGGACGTTCTCCAGCAGCACGACCCCGCCCTCGCGGAGGTTCGCCACGCAGCTCTGCGCGTCCGACCCCACCACGTCGCGGGCGAGCTGTACCGGCCGGCCGAGCAGCTCGGCGAGCCGCTTCGCGACGGGAGCGAGGCTGTACTTCGGCTCCGGCACGCCTTGGGGGCGCCCGAGGTGAGCCGTGACGATGACCTTCGCGCCGCGTTCGGCGAGCGACCTGATGAGCGGGAGTGACGCGCGGATGCGACCGTCGTCGGTGATGGTGGCACCGTCGAGGGGCACGTTCAGGTCACTGCGCACGAGGACCGCCTTCCCCTTGACCTGCAGGTCCTCCGCGGTCCTCACTGTCCCGCCGCCCCGCAGCCGCGGTCGTTCGCTGCGCTCACAGGCTCTTGCCCACCAAGGTGATGAGGTCGGCGAGCCGGTTGGAGTAGCCCCACTCGTTGTCGTACCAGCCGACGACCTTGACCTGGTTGCCGATGACCTTGGTCAACGGCGCGTCGAAGATGCACGACGCCGGGTCGGTCACGATGTCGCTGGAGACGATCGGGTCGGTGCTGTAGCGCAGGAAGCCCTTCATCGGGCCGTCGGCGGCGGCCTTGACCGCAGCGTTGACCTCGTCGGCTGTCACGTCGCGGCCCAGTTCCATCGTGAGGTCGGTGGCCGACCCGGTCGGGATCGGGACGCGGATGGCGTAGCCGTCGAGCTTGCCCTTGAGCTCGGGCAGCACCAGGCCGATGGCCTTCGCCGCGCCGGTGCTGGTCGGAACCAGGTTCAGAGCGGCAGCCCGGGCGCGACGGAGGTCGGCGTGCGGCGCGTCCTGGAGGTTCTGGTCCTGCGTGTAGGCGTGGATCGTCGTCATGAGGCCCTTGACGATGCCGAACTCGTCGTTGATGGCCTTCGCCATGGGGCCGAGGCAGTTCGTGGTGCAGGACGCGTTCGAGATGACGTGGTGCGCGGCCGGGTCATACACCTCGTGGTTG
>JBKJVH010000218.1:0-29016 GCA_046590985.1 Mycobacteriales bacterium | reverse complement strand
CCTCGTCGACGACGTTGACCTCGACGACCGGACCGTCGACTTCCTGGACGGTCCGAGCGCCGATGACCACGCGCGCGCCGTCCGGGCTGTAGTTGACGGCGTTCTCGAGCAGGTTGCCCAGCGCGGTGGTCAGCTGGGCTTCGCTGCCGCGCACCTGGACCCCGTGGTCGCCGCTGCGGACGACCGCGATGCCGCGGGACTGCGCCGTCGTGCGGACGCGGTCGACCGCCTCGGCAAGGGCGCGGTCGAGGCGGATCAGCTCCGGGTCGGGCTGGCGCTCGGCGCCCTCCAGCCGCGACAGCGCCACCAGGTCCTGAACGAGCGACCCCAGCCGGGTGGCCTCCCGCTGGCTGCGTACGGCGAAGCGCCGGACCGCGTCGGGGTCATCGGCGGCGTCCTGGAGCGCCTCTGCCAGCAGGACGAGGGCGGCGGCCGGGGTCTTGAGCTCGTGCGAGACGTTGGCGACGAAGTCCCGGCGGACGTCCTCCAGCCGGCGGGCGTCCGTGACGTCCTCGAGCAGCACCGCCACCGTGCCGTCGCCCAAGGGGGCGAGCCGGGCGCGGTAGACCGCCGGCGGCCGGCCAGGGCGGGCGAGCGGGGACTCCAGCTCGGCGTCGTACGGGCGGCCGTGCACGCGGGTGTCCCGGACCAGCCGGCGCAGCTGCGGGAGCTCGCCGAGCACGCCGTCGCGGACGACGCCGAGCTCGCGGGCGGCGCGGTTGTCGAGCAGCACCTCTTCCGCGACATCGACCACGAGCACCGCGACGGGCAGTGCCTCGAGGACGTCCGCCGCGCCGGGGCCGCTGGTGCGTGGGTGGGGCCGGTGCGGCTGGTGGGGCCGCAGGAGCAGCCCCGCGGCGAGGCCGACGAGCACGCAACCGAGCGCGCCGGCTATCCACACGAAGACCACGCCAGCGATGCTAGGGCGCGGGCTGGTCCCAAGCGGTCTGGCGAGGAGGTGTTCGGCGGTCGTTCACGTGCGCGACACCCGGCACGCTCAGGGGGAAGGCGGCTCCGGCGGGCTCCTGGGTGGCTCTGCGTGGCTCCCGGGGGCCGCGCGTGCACTCGTCCTTGCGAGTCTCGCGTGTCGTGCCCAGACCCTGACGAGTCCCGCGGGTGGTGCTCAGCTCGCAAGGAGCTGTGCGCGGGATGGGTGCGCGAGGGGTCGCTCAGGCGCAGCCCGTCGAGGCGCGAGCGGGGACGCGGAGGGTGGTGGCGACGCCCAGGGCCAGCTCGGTGAACTCGCGAGCGAGCTCGCGGTTGGGGGTGGCGACCGCGACGGACGCGAGCCGGTCGGTGCCGGCCACGAGCCAGAGCACCTGGGTGAGCGCCAGCGGTGCGGGACCGGCCAGCTGCTGCTCGCGCAGGAGCACAGCGGGCCGACCGGTGTCCCGGCCGAGCCCGACCAGTGCGACTCGGCGCGTGGGGTAGCCACCCGCGCCGGTACCACGGAGCACCTCGAACGTGCCCTGGGCTGCGAGCGCCGGGTCGGTGGCGCCGGGCAGCGCCCGGAAGGAGACGGTGAGGCTGCCGGCGAGCAGGTTGTGGACGGCGGAGCCGGGGCCGTCCAGTCGCAGCAGGAGCACTGCGGCAAACGAGAGAGCCTCGCGGGCGGCCTGCCGGGACTCCCGGACGAGCTGTTCGACGGCCGCGGCGCGTGCCGCGAGGCTGATCTCCTCGGGCTGTTCGGCGCACCACTCATCGACCAGGAGGCGCTGCATGGCCGGCGCTCCGTCCGGGGCGACTGCCATCGGGCGCCACGCGGGCGGGAGCTCGATCTCCACGACCGGCGCGGTCATCGCCCGGCCTCCTGGAGCGCGGGCGTGGGGAGCGGCGGGTCCAGGACCGGCCGCGGCGTGTAGCCGAGGTCGCTGTGCGACGACAGGCTGCCGGCCTGCTGCTCGGCGGTGATCTCGTCGGCCCGGTGCTGGGCCTCCTCCGCCTCGGCGACCACGGTCGGCAGCCCGACCGCGAGGTCGTAGCTGCCCAACGCCCCGCCGGCGAGGTCGAACTGGTAGCTGATCGTCTTGGTCACGAGCGCCGGGAACGTCAGCTCGGCCTTCGCGCCCTGGGCGAGCGCGGCACCGGGGTGGCGCAGCGTGCCGAGCGCGGTGCGGACGCCCATCGCCTCGCCGGTGCCCAGCTCCCAGCCCCGGGCGGCGGCCAGGCGGGCGGCGCCGGACTGCACGCCGTGCGGGGCAGCCGTCGTGGCGAGGGCGACAGCGTCGAAGACCACCGGGGCGACGCCGCCGCCGGCGTAGATCGTCAGCAGGCCGTGGCCGACCAACGCGACCGTGCCGGCCACCATCGCTCCCAGGAACGCCACGCTGCCGACCGCCTCGCCAAGGACCGGTATCGGGCCGACGATCATGGCGAGGGTGGCCAGCGCCGAGCTGATCTTGGAGGCGAGGGCGGCGAGCTCGGCGATGAGGCCGGCGTGCTTGCGGACGAAGTCGCCGAGCGCCTCGTTGACGCCCTTGCAGAAGTCGCCGAGGTCACCCAGGGTGGCGGCGAGCCAGCCTGGGGGCCGGGGGGCGTGCCGGGTGGCGTCCTGCAGCACCCGATTGCAGTGCCGGGCCTCCCCGAGCACCTTGTCGTGGAGCGAGTGACCGCGCGACTGCAGCTCCCCGAGCGTGTCGAGGGCCTGCTGCGCCGGCGTCGGGGTCCCGGGCAGGTCGCCGGGCGCCAGTACCTGGGCGGTCGGGTCGTCGGCGACCCGCCGGTGGTGCGCCGCGAGCCGCTCGAGGTCGGTCGCGGCGAGCTGGTTCTGCCGGAGCAGGTCGCCGTAGGCACGGAGGGCACCACCGGCCTGCGCGAACGCTTCGCCGGCGGTGCCCAGGTCCTGCGGCACGTGCTCGAGGCAGTGCCGGAAGGCGGTCGCGGCCTCGCCGTTCCACACGAAGCCGTCGCGCAGCGCGGCCGCCCGCTGGGCGTGGTCGGCCAGCTCGGCGGCGAACCGCGCGCAGTCGGCCCCGAGGGTGTCGAGCTCCGCGGGCTCGCCGGGCGCCGGGTCGAACCCGAGCGCCGGGAAGGAGTGGACGGTCATCTGCCGTGCCCCGAAAGGACGGCGCTCAGGGCCGCCTCGGTGTCGCGGTAGCCGGCGTGGGCGACCGCCAGTGCCGCATGCAGCTCGTGGACGGTGTGGTGCAGGTTGTCCATGCCGTGCTGCCAGTGGCTGCCGAAGCTGTCGACGCCCTGGGCGACGTCGCCGGCCCGGCAGTCGGCGGCGCCGCGCACCCGGCGGGTGGCTTGGCCGAGCTGCTGCTCGAGGGCGGCGAGCCGGCCGACGGTGACGCCGACCTCATCGAGCTGGACGGAGAACCGGGTGTCTGTCACGTCCCGCAGCCTCGCAAAGATCGCGACATCGCCGCGGAAGTTATCCACAGCCTGACGCCACGCCCCCCTGGCACTGCGTCCGCACGCCCACGCTCAGGTCCCCCTGACTCGTGAGGACGTCAGTGGCTGGGCCGGAGCATGGCCGGGTGCAACAAGGTGGCCTCGCCACGGGTGTACAGCGCGGCCGGCCGACCCCCCTCCGGACCTGGTACGGAGTCGCGGCCGACCGGCACCAGGAACCCGTCGGCGCCGGTGACCTTCCGGTGGAAGTTCCGCGGGTCCAGCTGCCCGCCCCAGACCGCCTCGTACACCCGCCTGAGGTCGGCGATGGTGAACTCCTCGCCGCAGAACGCGGGCGCGACGGGGGAGTACTCCAGCTTCGCCCGCGCTCGTTCGACACCCGCGGCCAGCACTGCGGCGTGGTCGAACGCGAGCCGGTCGGCCTCGACGGCCCGGACCGGCACCCAAGCGACCCAGGAGGTGCCGACCCCCGGCGTCGGCGCCGGCAGGTCGGGTGCGAACACCAGGTAGGGCACCGACACCACGCGCATCCGCGGGTCCCGGCGCGGGTCCCCGAACGCGCCGAGCTGCTCGACGTGCGCGACGTCCCGGCGTACCCCCGTTTCCTGCTCGAGTCGTCGTACCGCCGCGGCGTCGAGGTCCTCCTCGACCTGCACGAAGCCGCCGGGCAGCGCGAGCCGCCGCCGGTACGGGTGCGTCTCGCGCTCCACGAGCAGCACCGACAGCACGCCCTCGCGCACCGTCAGCAGCACCACGTCGACCGTCACGGCGAAGGGCGGGAACGCGCCCGGGTCGTACGCCTTGAGGAACTGCTTCTCGTCCACGCCGCAGTATCCCCCGCGCGGGTGATCCACAACGGCGGCGCGCTCCGATGGGCAGGGGCGGACCAAGGACGGACCGCCGAAGGAGCCTGACATGGATGTTCTGCTGGCTGCGCTGTGCGTGGCCCTGTTTGCCGCTGGTGTCGGTCAGCACCGCCGCCATGCCCGCTGCCTGGCCGCGGCCGAGCGCGGACATGCCCGCGAGCTCGAGCAGCTCTCGGCCCTCGCCCTGCACGACGCCCTGACCGGCCTGCCGAACCGGGTGCTCCTGCAGGACCGGCTCCGGCACGCGTTGTCCGCCCGCGGCCGGCGGGGTCACGTCGGGGTGCTGTTCCTGGATCTCGACGGCTTCAAGGCCGTCAACGACGGGTACGGCCACGGCGTCGGCGACGAGGTCCTCGCGACGATCGCGTCCCGGCTCCGCGCCGCCGTTCGCGCCGGCGACACCCCGGCGCGGCTGTCCGGCGATGAGTTCGTGGTGGTCTGCGAGGGTGTCGACGACCTCGCTGCGCTGCGCCGCGCGGCCGCCCGCATGGAGGCTGCCCTCAGCGCGCCCCTCGTGCTGGGGGACCGCACGATCTGCCTCGGCGTCAGCGTCGGTGAGGTGCTCTACGAACCGGACGCGCTGGAGTCCCCGTCGCACGCGGCGGCCCGCCTCATCGCCGCCGCCGACAGCCGGATGTACGACGTGAAGCGCGACCGCCAGCTCCGGCTCGCCGAGATGGGCGTGCTCAACCAGGCCGCCGCCCGGAGCGTCCCGCGCTACTGAGCGGGTCATACTGAGGGCGTGCCGGAGCTGCCCGAGGTCGAGTCCCTCGTCGCGTTCCTGCGCCAGCACGCCGTCGGCCGCGTGATCGCCCGCATCGACGTCCCCGGCTTCCACGTGCTCAAGACGTACACCCCGCCGATCACCGCCCTGGCGGGCCTGGAGATCACCGGCGCGACCAGGCACGGCAAGTTCCTGGACCTCGACATCAGCGGGCTGCACCTGGTGACGCACCTGTCCCGCGCCGGCTGGCTGCACTGGCGCGCCGCCCTGCCGCCGGCGCCGCCGCGGATGGGCAAGGGCCCGATCGGCGTCCGGGTCCACCTCGATGACGGCTCCGGCTTCGACCTCACCGAAGCCGGTACGCAGAAGCGCCTCGCCGTCTACGTCGTCAAGGATGCTTCCGAGGTGCCCGGCGTCGCCCGCCTCGGCATCGACCCGCTGTCGGAGGAGTTCACTCCGCTGCGCCTCGGGGAGCTGCTCGCCGGCGTCCGCGCCCAGATCAAGGGCGTCCTGACCGACCAGAGCATCATCGCCGGCGTCGGCAACGCCTACAGCGACGAGGTGCTCTGGGAGGTGCGGCTGTCCCCGTTCAAACCGGCCGCCAACCTTGCGTCCGACGATGTGGCGCGCCTCCACGAGGCGCTGGTGAGGACGTTGCGGGAGGCGGTGGCGCGTGCGGAGGGAATGGCCGCCGGCGAGCTCAAGGCGGAGAAGAAGTCGCACCTCAGCGTGCATGCCCGTACCGGCTTGCCGTGCCCGCGCTGCGGGGACGAGGTAAGGGAGGTGTCGTTCGCGACGAAGTCCCTGCAGTACTGCGCGACCTGCCAGACCGACGGTAAGCCTCTCGCGGATCGCCGGATGTCCCGGCTCCTCAAGTAGTCCCTTTCCCACTCCCCTGCACCGGTGCCGACGGCGCCCACCCCTGTGAGCGCGCCGGCACCCTCCACCTCAGCACCCGTGCAGGGAAGCCGGGCCAGGGGCGGGTGGACCGGCGACTGAATAACCTCAGGAGATGCCTCCGCACGAGATCCCTACGGTCCACCCGCACGACGTGATCGACGAGGTCCTTCTCGACGTCCGCGAGCACGACGAGTGGGCCGCCGGACGCGCCCCCAACGCGGTGCACATCCCGTTGTACGAGCTGCCCGACCGGTTCGCGGAGATCCCCGCCGGCCGGCCGCTCTCGGTCGTCTGCAAGGTGGGCGCTCGCTCGGCGCAGGCCACCGTCTGGCTGATCGCGAACGGCGTCGACGCCCGAAACGTCGCCGGCGGGATGCTCGCCTGGGCGCAACAGGGCCTTCCGGTGGAAGGTGACGGCCCGCGCGCCTGGATCGTCTGACGCCTGGACCTGCAGCGGAGGCTCCCTCCTGCTCGCCGGCCGAGCGTGCGCTCCCAGGCTGAGCGGCGCGTCCCAGGGGAAAGAGGTCGTCAGGTCGTCGGCGGCGTGACCTCGGGCGCACCCTCGGGGTCACCTCCGGTCGGCTCACCGGCAGGCCCGGCCGGCGGCGGGTACGCGGGCGCGGCGGCCTGCTGCGCCATGACCACGTGCTGTGTCGCGAGCCGGAACGCCGCGAACCCGGCGAAGCCGTAGAAGACCGCGGACAGGAAGTCGAACTCGTACTTGTAGACCTCCCACACCGCGTTGAAGTGGTCGGTCATCACGCTGAAGGACGACACGTGCGCGTACTCCGCGAGCTCGTGCGCGGAGATGAGCAGATCGCCGAACAGGCAGCCCAGCATGCCGATCCCGGCGGCCGCGAAAGGCAGCTGCGGGTGGCCACCCCCGACCTTGCCGGCGAGGAACCCGGTGAGGGCGCCGACGCCGACGGCGGCGTACCCGATCTTGTAGTTGGTGACGGAGGCGATGACCGCCCACACGACCGCGCCCGCGAGGGCGCCGAGGACGGCGGCGACGAGGCCGGCGGCCAGGCTCTGACGGGCTGCTGGGGTGGTCATGACGCCCCTCAAAGGGGTGAACCGCCCAAGGTAGACCGGTTCCCCGCACGACGTGGCAGGCTTCGGCAACGAACGGATCACGAGGAGGACAGCAGTGGCACGCATCGACCTGCCCGCGGGCCCGGGGCTCGACGTCGGCAAGGCGCTGATGCTCGCGCCGCACTTCGTGGACGTCGTGCTGGGGTACGAGAAGGCGATCGCGGCCAGCCCGATCGACCCGCGGCTGCACGAGCTGATCCGCTACCGGATCGCGATGATCAACCAGTGCACGACGTGCCTGGACTTCCGGCGCCCCGACTCCGGTGTCACCGACGAGGAGCTCGCCCAGGTCGGCACCACCCACGACTTCAGCGACCTCGAGAACGCCGCGCTCGAGTTCACGACGCTGTTCGCCACCGCGAGCACGACCATCAGCGACGAGCTGCTCCAGACCCTTCAGGAAGGATTAGGAGCAGCAGGGCTCACCGACCTCGCGCTCGTGGTCGGGAAGTACCTCGCGATGGGCCGGTTCATGCAGGTCCTCGGGCTCGACCAGGCCTGCGCGATCGACCCGGCCCGGCTCGCCGCGCTGTGACCGCCTGGCGCCTGCTGGCCCTGCCGCCGCTCCCGCACGACCTGCTCACCACCCTGTTCGGCGACCCGCGGATCGAGCTGGTGACGCCGGCGGAAAGAACCCAGGAAGCGGTCGACCAAGCCCTGAAGGCCGCCGACCTCGTCCTGGGCGACTGGACTCCGCAGCTCCGCGTCAACGACCCCGGCGAGCGGGTCTCCTTCGTGCAGCAGCCCAGCGCCGGAGTCGACGGGATCGATGTGTTGGCCTGTACAGCAAGGGAAGTACCCGTCGCGAACTGCGCCGGGGCGAACGCCACCAGCGTCGCGGAGTGGTGCGTCAGCGCCACCTTCGCTTTGCTGCGCAAGACGGTCCAGGCCGACGCGGCCGTCCGACGAGGCGAGTGGCCGCAGACCTCGCTCGGCGGTCGGGAGCTCGCCGGCCAGCAGGTCGGCGTCGTCGGGATGGGCGTGATCGGCGCGCAGACCGCCCGGCTGTTCCAGGCCCTCGGCTGCCCGACGACCTACTGGTCGCGGAGCCGGCACGCCGACGCCCCGGTGCCCTATGCGGAGCTCGCGACCCTGCTCGCCACCAGCGACATCGTGGTGCTCGTGATCGCTCTCGGACCGGAGACCCGCGGCCTCATCGACCCGCGGGAGATGAAGCCTGGCGCGCTGCTCATCAACGGCGCCCGCGGTGAGGTCGTCAACGAGGCCGCCCTGCTCGACAGCGCGCACCTCGGCGGCGTCGCGCTGGACGTCTTCGCCGTCGAGCCGCTGCCCGCCGACAGCCCGCTGCGCCAGGGCCCGTACCTGCTGTCCCCGCACATGGCCGGCTCGACCGTCGAGGCGTCGATGCGCATCGTCGGCCAGGCCAAGGCAAACCTGCAGCGCGTGCTGGACCGCCTGCCCGTACACGATCTGGTGAACCTCGTGTCCCCCGACGTCCGCAGGCGCACCTGAGTCGGGCACCATGTCCCGCGTGACCCTGGTCGTGGCCCATCGCGGTTCCTCCGGCAACCATGCCGAGCACACCCTCACTGCCTACGAGAAGGCCATTGCGGAGGGCTGCGACGCCCTCGAGTGCGACGTTCGGCTGACCCGCGACGGCGTGCTGGTCTGCGTGCACGACCGCCGGGTCGACCGGACCAGCGACGGCCGTGGCTCGGTGTCGACCCTGGAGCTCGCCGAGCTGGCCGAGCTCGACTTCGCGTCCTGGAAGTCCGGCGACCGGCTGCTCGAGGCCGACTGGCAGAGCGTCGAGCGCGACCACGGCTCGGTGCTGACCCTCGAACGGCTCGTCCAGCTCGCCCTCGCCGCCGACCGCCGGGTCGAGCTGCACATCGAGACCAAGCACCCCACCCGGTACGGCGGCCTCGTCGAGAAGGCCCTCGTCGACCTGCTCGCCCGCTATGGGCTGGTGCACCTCGAACCGGGCGCCTCCTCGGTGGTCACCGTGATGTCGTTCGCCCCGACCTCGCTGCGCCGGATCCAGGTGATGGCCCCCGCCCTCCCGACGGTGCTGCTGATGTCCCGGGTTCCGCTGCGCTACCGCGACGGCACCCTCCCGCGCGGCATCCGGATCGCGGCCCCGGCCCTCAAGATCGTCAAGGCCTACCCCGGGTACGTCGCCCGCGTGCACGCCCAGGGCAACCAGGTCCACGTCTGGACGGTGGACAGTCCCGTGGACATCGCGCAGATGCTGACGCTCGGTGTGGACGCGATCATCTCCAACCACCCGCGTCGGGTTCTGCGTCAGCTCAACCGAGCGTGACCCGGCCGCCAGCGACCCCACCGCCGGTGATCCACGGAAGCGGAGCAACGCTGCGGGGCCACTTTTGGAGTGCTCCGGTTCTGTGGATCTTGGTAGGAGGGGCTCGCCCGGGTCAGCGGCGGGTCCTGCCTCAGCTCAACAGAGCGTGACCTAACGCGTTCCCGCTGAGCCAGGCGGCCTCGATGCGCGACCGTCCCCAGCCGTCGCCACAGAACCCGATCCCCCTGCTGCTCAGGGAGAACATCTCCGGCCGCTCGCCGACGGGCTTGGCGTAGGTCCACCGCTGCACCCGCAGCACCTCGACCGGTTCCGGCAAGCCCACAGCGGTGAGGCCCGCGACCAGCTCCGCTGCCGCGTCGGCCGGTACCGCCAGCCGGGTCGCGGCGAACACCGGCGTGGAGTGCGCGGTCAGCACCGGGGCGCCATCGCCTCGTCGTGACCCGTCGTCGGCGACCCAGGACAGCACGTCCGACCCGTGGACGAAGACGCCCTGCCAGTCCCAGCAGCGCTCCTCCCAGCGGGCGGCGAGCACCAGCACCGGATCCCACGCCCGGTCCTCGAGCACCGCCCGGTCGACCGGGTCGGTGAGGATCGCCAGCGCCTGCGGGTCGGGCATGGCCAGCACGACCCGGTCGAACCGCTCCCCGTCGACGGCGCCCGGTGTCACCGACGAGACGTGCACCTGGTGCCGGATCTCCAGGCCCTCCGCCAACGCAGCCACCACCGAGCGAAGCCCACCCGGTGCCGCCCACCGCATCGGCCCGGGTCGCGGGTCGCGCAGCGCCCCGTCCTCCCAGCGGTGGAAGCTGTCGGTCCACGGCACAGCCACCGACGCCACCGCCTCGCCGAACGCACTGTCCTGCACGGTGAAGTAGGACGCGCCAAGATCGGTGTACCGGCCGTGGAAGCGACGTGAGGCCATCCGGCCGCCGACGACCCGGCCGCGGTCCAGCACGACCACGTCCTCGCCGGCGTGCTGGAGCACCCGCGCGCACGCCACGCCCGCGATCCCGGCTCCGATCACTGCTGTGCGCACGTGGTCATCCTGCGCCCACTACGATCCGGCCGCACCTTCACACGGGGAGACCGTCATCAGCAGCCGCCGCAAGAACGCCCAGAAGTCGCCGAAGCCGGCCAGCACGCCGTTCGTGGCCCGGCCCTTCGCGGGCCTGCCCGACGAGACCGAGTGGGTCGCGCTCCGCGAGGTCGTACCGGCCGCCACCGCGCCGCTGGCCATCACGGGCAGCAACGTCGCGGTCACCTTGTCGACCGTGCTGCCGAACGCCTGGCCAGGCCTGGTGGCGCTGGACGGCCGCCGCTTCCTCGGGCTGCAGGTCGCGAGCCGCTCCGGCGACGCCTCCCGCGACCTGGCGTCGGTGCTGCAGCTGGTCCTCGATGCCGTTCCTGGCACCTTCCTGGCACCGGCCGAGCTGCCCGGCCCCGGCCCGCGGTTGCAGGACCTGCTCGCGAACACCGCGCTCGACGTGACCGTCCACCCCGGCTTCGACTACTGGCTGCAGGACGTCGAGGACCCCGATGGCGACATCGCCGAGTCGATGGAGCGCGCCAACTCCTCGGTCGTCCCGACCGCCCGGCTGACCTCGGTGACCAGCGGCTACTGGTGCCGGATGAAGGAGCGCGCGCACCTGCGGTGGGTGCTCCCCGAGGACGAGAACCCACTGCTCGACGCGATGGCCCGGCTCGGGGTCGCCGGGCTCTCGCTCGGCCCCGACACCCGGTACGTCGGCTCCTTCCGGGCCCACGGCCTGCTCGTACCGGTCTGGGACCTGGCGCACGACTCCGAGGCAGCCGCGCTGGAGGAACCGACCGCGGCGCTCCGGGACCGGCTGGACGAAGCGCTGGCGGAGTCGGCGCCGCTGACCGAGGACCAGCGCCGGGCCCGCTCAGGACTGCTGAGCCGCCAGCTCACCCTGCGCTGATCGCCGTCAGGGTCGGCCGCGGGACAGATGCGTGGCGACCTGCAGCTCGGCGAGGCCAAGGGACTGCCAGACCCCGGTCGAGAACCCGAGCAGTCTGGGCTCGGTGGCGGCCTTGGCGTAGGCCTCGAACCCGCCCTGGCCCTCGGGGGCGCGGAACGCCAGGACGATCACCAGCGGTTGCCCCCGCCGGACCCGGATGGCCTCAGGAAGCACGATGTCGACGTACGCGGGGGTGTGGGGGAGCTCCGCCACCGGCGTGCTCACCGAGCCGAGCAGTGTCCCCGGCCCGCCGGTTGCCTGGTCGAGCTGGTGGACCTCCACGATCCCGTCGCCACCGGCCGTGCACGCCGGCCAGCAGGAGCCGCCGAGGTTCAGGGTGACCGACGTCAGGAACCCGCCCGCGCCGCTCGGCACGATCCCGGCCAGTCCGTGCACCAGGCACACTTGGCAGACCGGCAGGGCGAAGCCCGCACCCGGGGCGAGCAGGCTGTCGTAGCCGGGCCTCGCGGCGCTCGCGGGCGGCGGGGCCACCAGGCCGGCGCCGCCTGCGGCCAGCACGGTCAAGCCAAGAGTCAACAGCCTTCGTCGGATCATGGACGTACCCCTCGTCGCCGGCGGCCCTTGGTGGACAGAGCAACCGAAAGCGGTCTGGGATACCGCGAAGGGTCAGGCGCTGCGGCGCGCCCTTAGCGCGAGCGCGCCTCCCACGCCGGTCAGCACGAGAGCGGCCGTCTCGAAGTACGCAGCCGGTTTCGCCCCCGAGGCGTCCCAGGTCTCCTGGAACCCGCCGGGGAACCCGTACACCGGAATGGTGTGCTTGCGGCTGTAGACCAGCACGGCCAGGGACGCGACCGCGAAGCCGGCGGCGGCCAGCCAGACCAGCAGGTGCGGCCGCACGAGCACCGCGATGGCCAGCACGATGCCGGCGACGCTCTGGGCGTAGAACTGATCGCCGAGGGACAGCGGGTGCTTGCCGAGGTCGGCGTAGTTGCCGGCGATCTTCAGGTGGACCACCGCGATCCCGACGAGGGCGGCGGCAGCAAGGACTCTCAAGATCACGGATCGGTTCACGACTGTCCTTCGCCTCCCGAGGCCTACCGGTTCAGTCCTGAGCATCCCGCAGGACCGGACACGACATGCACCGCGGCCCACCACGACCCGATCCCAGCTCGGAACCGGCGATCCGCACAACCTCGACGCCCGCGGCCTCGAGCGCCTGGTTCGTCACGACGTTCCGCTCGTAGGCGACGACCAGCCCGGGGGCGAGCGCGAGGGTGTTGTTGCCGTCGTCCCACTGCTCGCGCTCGGCCGTGACCGGGTCCAGCCCGGTGTCCACGACCCGCAGCTCGTCGACGCCCATCGCCTTGGCGGCGGCGATGACGAACGGCTCGGGCCCGGTGATGACGACCTCGTCGCCCTCGGCAACCACGGTCCAGGCCATCAGGGTGTCTGCAACCGCCGGGAACATCACGATCGCGTCGACGTCGACCATCGTGCAGATCGTGTCGAGGTGCATCGTGGCGCGCTCCTGCGCGATCGGCACGGCCAGCACGGTGTGCGCCACGCCGGCCGCAAAAGCCCGGAGGGCAAAGGCTTCCACGCCAGCTGGGGTCGTACGCTGCCCGACGCCGATGGCCACCACACCCGGCGCGAGCAGCAGCACGTCGCCGCCCTCGAACCAGGCCTCCTCGCGCGAGCCGCCGTACAGCAGCGGGGTGCCCGCGAAGCGGGGGTGGTAGCCGTAGATCGCACCGGTCAGCGACACCTCGCGTTGCCGGGCGCGCATCGACGGGCTGGTGATCGCGACGTGGTCGGCGACGCACAGGCTCGAGTCGCGGGTGAACAGCAGGTTCGGCAGCGGCGGCAGCACGAAGTCCGTCGACCCGGCCAGCCTGCTGACCACCCCGTCAGGACCGGTACGCGGAAGCTCGTCATGGGTCAGCCCGGCCGCCAGGTGCAGGGCCAGCTCGTCGCTCGGCAGGTCGAGCAACCAGCCGGTCAGCGACGCCGCCAGGATCGGCCCGACGACGGTGGGCGCGACGGCGGTGTTCACGACCGCCGCCCGGGCGGCCGGGATCTCGAGGGTCTCGGCGAGCAGCTCTTGCAGGTAGAGCACCTCGACGCCGCGGTCCCGCAGCGCTTGGGCGAACGCGTCGTGCTCGTCCTGAGCGCGGCCGACCCACGGCACCCCGTCGAACAGCAGGTCCGCGTTGTTGCGGGGCGTGAGCCGCTGCAGCTCCGCCCCCGGCCGGTGCAGCAGCACCGTACGCAGTCGACCGACCTCGCTCGTGACCTGGACGCCGCTCATGGCGTGAGCCTAGGCCTGCATGCCGTTACCGTCGCGGGTTGCTGATCCGGCCCACGACCGACGACGACTGGGCGCGCTGTGACTCAGTGCTCCGCGCTCCGCCGCAGCACGTCCTTCGCCGGCACCCCGAGCACCCGCGCTGCCGCCAGCACGTCCTCCCACTCGGGGTTGACGTTGACGACCTCCCCGTCGAGCAGCGCGGTCTTCACCCGGATCACCTGACCGTCCACCTCGACGGTCGACTCGCGTCGCTCCAGCGCGTGCTTGGAGACGGTCGACGCGCGCAGCCCGAGGGTGCTGGTCTCCCGGAACACCACCGCCCGCAGCGTCGCGACCTGCTCTGCGGAGCACAGCACCGACAGCGTGTAGGCCGGCCGGCCCTTCTTCATGAGGATCGGCGTCAGCCACGCATCGCTCGCGCCGGCGGCCATCAGCTGGGAGAGGACCTCAGGCCACAGCCGCGGGTCGAGGTCGTCGACGTTGGTTTCCAGGACCACGGCAGATCCCTTGCCCTGCAAGGCTTCTCCGAGCACGAGCCGCAGCACGTTCGCGACCTCCGCCGGGTCGCGGCCGCCCGCGCCGAGCCCCACCCGGGTCACGCTCAGAGGCGGCAACGATCCCCAGTCCGTGACCAGCTCGGCCAGCAGCGCGGCCCCCGTCGGGGTGGTCGCCTCATGCGGCGACGCTCCGGCCTGCACGGGCTTGCCGGTGAGCAGCGCGAGCACCGCCGGCGCCGGTACGGGCAACGGTCCGTGCGCTCCGCGCGTCGTCCCCGACCCCAGGGACACCGTCGAGCAGTGCAGCTCGGTGAGGCCGAGCCAGGCGAACCCGGCCGTCACCCCGAGGATATCGGCGAGGGCGTCGAGCGCTCCGACCTCGTGGAAGTGCACCTCGTCGGCCGGGATGCGGTGCACCGCCCCCTCCGCTTCCGCGAGCCGCGCGAAGACCGCGTGCGCCCGGCCCTCAGGGAGCAGCGCGCGGATGTCCGCCCAGGTCCGCGGCGTCAGGTCGATCGGAGCGATCACGTCCACCTTGAGCGCGCCCAGGGACGCCCGGGTCGTCGGCGTCGCGGTCAACGTGACGCCCAGGAAGTCGACCGCTTCCTGCAGCACCGCGAGCGGCACACCGGCGTCGACCAGCGCGCCCAGCAGCATGTCGCCGCTGGCCCCCGCCTGGGCATCGATCCAGCCGATCATCGCCGGGCCACCCGGGCCGCGAACACCCCGGCGCCGAAGCCGTTGTCGATGTTGACGACCGCGATCCCGGGGGCGCAGGAGTTGAGCATCGACAGCAGTGCGGCCAGGCCACCGAAGCTCGCCCCGTACCCGATGGACGTGGGGACGGCCACGAGCGGCGTGCCGACCAGGCCACCGATGACCGACGGTAGGGCACCGTCCATGCCGGCCACCACGATGACCGCGTCCGCGCGATCGAGGACCGGGCGGGCCGCGACGAGCCGGTGCAGGCCGGCAACCCCGACGTCGTCGACCCGCTCGACGCTGGCGCCGAACGCCTGTGCCGTCA
The DNA here is from genome assembly GCA_046590985.1 of Mycobacteriales bacterium. Classification (GTDB taxonomy): domain Bacteria; phylum Actinomycetota; class Actinomycetes; order Mycobacteriales; family SCTD01; genus RYN-111. The sequence goes on along the minus strand of JBKJVH010000218.1, from coordinate 14,018 downwards.
GGGCGGCCTCTTCGGCCACGGGACCGTCGGACGTACCGGCCGCGACCACCGCGACGAGTCCGCGCGGCTCGGGCGGTTCCCCGACCAGCACGGTGCGGCCCTCCGCTCCGAGCGCAGCGGACACCTCCGGGGAGCAGCGGGTGACCAGGACGCGCCCGCGGGCCGACAGCGCGGCGACGTTGTCGAGCACCTGCTGGGTGGTCTTGCCCTCGGCCAGCACGACCTCCGGGTCACCGGTGCGCAAGGCCCGGTGGGTGTCGACGAACGAGTGCGCCAGGGCGTCATAGGGCGCCGTCGCGAACCGGTCCAGGGCCTGCGCCGGCGTCAAGGCGCCCGCAGCCACCTCGGCCAGCAGTCGCGACGCCTCATCCCGGTCCACGCGCCGCACCCTAGTGACCGGCGTGGATCGGTAGTGTCGTGGCGTGCTCCTCGACCGCCAGACCCTCGAGATCGTTTCCCTGTCGGCGGCCGGTGTTGCACTCCTGTGCCTGCTGCTCCTGCTTGCGCTGATGGTGCGCTTCCGCAAGCTCGGCAAGGCCCACCTGGCGCTGACCGGCGGTGACACCGGCGAGACGTTCGTGGCGTCCGTCGGCCGTCAGCAGCGGGAGGCCGAGGGGCTGCGTACCGAGGTGGGCAAGCTCCGGGACGACCTCGCCGCGGCCCGCGCCGACCTGTCCGACGCGCTCCGGCACGTGTCCGTGGTGCGCTACGACGCGTTCGGCGACATGGGCGGCCGGCTGTCCTTCAGCGCGGCGCTTCTCGACGACGCCGGCGACGGCCTCATCCTTACCTCCATCAACGGCCGCTCCGAGACCCGCACCTACGCCAAGGGCGTCAAAGGCGGCGAGAGCGACCACTCCCTGAGCCCCGAGGAGCTCCAGGCCATCCAGTACGCGACCCGCACGGCCATCCAGCCGCGTGAGGCGGAGCCGGTCGCTGCGCGCAAGAAGCGCTTCGCCCGCCGCTGACCCTGGGCAGCGCGGCTCACCCCACTCCGTGATCCACGGAACGGGAGCAACCCGAATCGACGATCTGAGGGTTGCTCCGGTTCCGTGGATCAACGCGGTTGGGCCGCCCCGATAGCCTGACGTCGTGATCGACCTCAAGCTTGTCCGCGACGACCCCGACCGCGTTCGCGCCTCCCAAGTCGCCCGCGGGGAGGACCCCGCGCTCGTGGACGCGCTGCTTCAGGCCGCCGAGGCCCGGCGCGCCGCCGTGACCCGCGCCGACAACCTGCGCGCCTCGCAGAAGGAGGCCAGCGCCCAGGTCAAGAGCGCTTCCGCGGAAACACGCCCCGCGATCCTGGAGTCGGCCAAGATGGCGGCGACGGCCGTCAAGATGGCAGAGGCGGCTCAGACCGCGGCCGACGAAGCGCTCCGGCTGGCGCACCTCGCGATCCCCAACGTGGTGCACGCCGCTACCCCGCCCGGCGGGGAGGCCGACTTCCTCGTGCTCGGCCAGACCGGTGACATCCCGTCGTACGACTTCGAGGTCCGGGACCACCTGGCCGTCGGGGAGATCCTCAAGGCGATCGACACCGAGCGGGGCGCGAAGGTCAGCGGCTCGCGGTTCGCGTTCCTCACCGGGCCCGGGGCGCTCCTGGAGCTCGCGCTGGTGAACATGGCGATGGCTCGAGCTGTCGCGGCCGGTTTCATCCCCGTGATCGCGCCCGCCCTCGTACGCCCAGAAGCCATGGAGGGCACCGGTTTCCTCGGGGCGCACGCCAGCGAGGTGTACAAGCTGGAGGCCGACGACCTCTACCTCGTGGGGACGTCGGAGGTGCCGCTTGCGGCGTACCACTCCGGCGAGGTTCTCGACGCACTTCCCTTGCGCTACGCCGGTTTCAGCAGCTGCTTCCGCCGCGAGGCCGGGTCGCACGGCAAAGACACCCGCGGCATCATCCGGGTCCACCAGTTCGACAAGGTCGAGATGTTCTCCTACGTCGCGGTCGACGACGCCGAGGCCGAGCACGACCGGCTGCTGGAGCAGGAGAAGGCCTTCCTCGCCGACCTCGAGCTGACCTTCCGCACCATCGACGTGGCCGCCGGTGACCTCGGCTCCAGTGCCTGCCGGAAGTTCGACAACGAGGCGTGGCTGCCCTCGCAGGAGCGCTGGCTGGAGCTGACCTCGACGTCCAACTGCACCGACTTCCAGGCTCGCCGGCTCAACATCCGGACGCGCACTCCTGAGGGCATGCGCGCCACCGCGACGCTCAACGGGACGCTCTGCGCCGTCGGCCGCACGATCGCGGTGCTGCTCGAGGTCCACCAGCGGGCCGACGGCTCGGTGCACGTCCCGGTGGCGCTGCGGCCGTACCTGGGTGGCGTCACTGAGCTCACCCCGGCCTGATCGCTTGGGCAGGCGCTGGCGAGCCCGACCTTCTGCGGACGGGGGACTAGCCTGGACCGCGTGCGCACCGCCCCGGCTCTGGTCGCGACCGACCTCGACGGCACGATCGTCCGCTCCGACGGCACCGTGTCCGACCGCACGCTCCAGGCGATCGCTGCGGTCGAGCGGGCGGGCGTCACGTTCGTGATGGTCACCGGCCGGCCGATGCGGTGGATGCACGACATCGCGACCAAGACCGGCCACCGGGGCATCGCGATCTGCGCGAACGGTGCGGTCGCGTACGACATGCACACCGAGCGGGTGGTCAGGTCCTCGTTGCTTGATCCGTCCGCTGCCAGGGACGTCGTCGAGGCCCTTCGCGCCGCCATCCCCGGCATCGCGTTCGCCGTCGAGCGGCTCGGCACCGGCTTCGCGCACGAACCCGCGTACGTCCCCCGCTGGGACTCCTCCGATCCCAAGACGCAGGCGCCGATCGAGGACCTGCTCGGCGACGGGGTCGTGAAGCTGCTCGCCCGCCACGAGGGCGTCGACGCCGACGCGCTGCTCGCGGCGGCGCACGCAGCGGTGCCGGGCGGCGCGACCCTGACGCACTCCTCTGCCGACGGTCTCCTCGAGATCAGTGGCGAAGGGGTGTCGAAGGCCAGCGGGCTGGCGGCGTTCGCGGCCGAGCTCGGCGTCGACGCGGCCGGGACGATCGCGTTCGGGGACATGCCCAACGACCTGCCGATGCTCACCTGGGCGGGCCACGCGGTGGCGGTCGCGAACGCCCACCCAGAAGTGCTCGCGGTGGCCGACGAGGTCACTGCCAGCAACGACGACGACGGCGTGGCTCAGGTCCTCGACCGCTGGTTCTGACCCCTGACGCGACTTCCCTGCACTGGTGCCGAAATCGACCGGTGTGCCAAGCGTGGGAGGCACCCCAACTTCAGCACCCGCGCAGGGAAGTGCGAAAGCAGCCGGGGCTAGAGGTACTGCCCGGTGCTCGCGTGCGGAACCGGCGGCACCTGCACGCCGGGCGGCAGCGCCGGCACCGCGCCGCCACGCATCTGCTCCAGCTGGACCCGCGCTGCCATCTGCTGTGCGAACAGCGCCGTCTGGATGCCGTGGAACAGCCCCTCGAGCCACCCGACGAGCTGCGCCTGCGCGATCCGGAGCTCGGCGTCCGAGGGCACCGTGTCATCGGTGAACGGCAGCGTCAGCCGGTCCAGCTCCTCACGCAGCTCCGGGGCCAACCCCTCCTCGAGCTCGGCGATCGAGCTCTGGTGGATCTCCCGCAACCGGGTTCGGGCTGCGTCGTCCAAGGGCGCCGCCCGGACCTCCTCGAGCAGCTGCTTGACCATCGAGCCGATCCGCATGACCTTGGCCGGTTGGTGGACCAGGTCCGACGGGCTGCGCTCCTCGTCGCCGGTGGCGTTCGGGATGGTGATCTGCTGGCCGTCCTCGCCGACGACGACGATGTTGTTCTGCGGTTGGTCTGCATCGCTCATCCCCCCATCCTGTCCCATACCTTCCGGGGATGGATCTGAGGTCGCACTTCCCCGCCCTCGCTGAGGGGCTCGCGCACTTCGACGGACCGGGTGGCACCCAGGTGCCGGCGGTCGTCGCGGATGCGGTCGCGGACGCCTACCGGTCGGCGATCAGCAACCGGCACGGCGGGTTCGCGAGCAGTGACCGGGCGGACGCGATCGTCGACGAAGCGCGGCAAGCCTTGGCCGATCTGCTCGGCGCCGACCCGCGGGGCGTGATCCTCGGGGGCTCGATGACGGCCAACACCTACGTCCTGGCGGGCGCCCTGCAGAAGACCTGGCGGGCCGGCGACAACATCGTGCTGAGCAAGCTCGACCACGACGCGAACATCCGGCCCTGGCTCCAGGCCGCCGAGCGCGCCGGCGTCGAGACCCGCTGGGCCGTACCCGATGAGCGCACCGACCTCAGCCCCAGCCTGTACGAGGAGCTCGTCGACAACCGCACGAAGCTCGTCGCCGTGACCGTCGCCAGCAACGCCACCGGGTCCATGCCGGACACGGTCCGGATCGCCGAGATCGCCCACGCCGCAGGCGCTCTCGTCCATCTCGATGGCGTGCACGCCACCCCGCACCTGCCCGTCACCTACCGCGACCTTGGGGCGGACTTCTACGCGTGCTCGGCGTACAAGTGGTACGGCCCGCACCTCGGCGCGACGGTGGCCGACCCGGCCCTGCTGGAGACCCTGCAGCCCGACAAGCTGGCGGCCTCGAGCGACGACGTGCCGGACCGCTTCGAGCTGGGCACCAGCCAGTTCGCGCAGCTCGTCGCCGTCCGCGCCGCCGTCGACTGGATCGCCTCGTGGGGCGAGGGGAGCACCCGCCGCGAGCGGGTCCTCGCCGCGATGGCGGCGTTCCAACGCACCGAGCAGGCGACCTTCGCGCGACTGCTGGAAGGCCTGCAGCACAGGGGAATCCAGCTCGTCGGCAACCCCAGCCTGCGCACCCCGACGGTGGCCTTCCTCAAGCCCGGCGAGGCAGCTCAGCAGACAGCGGCCAGGCTCGCGGAGCAGGGGGTCGCGGTCTGGGCCGGGCACTACTACGCGATCGAGCTCATGCAGGTGCTCGGCCTGGAGGATGGCGCCGTCCGCGCGGGCGTGGTCGCGTACACCTCCGACGACGACGTCGACCGCCTGCTTGCCGCGCTCTGAGCCGCCGTACGTTGTGGTCCATGAACCCTGACGTCTCCCGCCAGACCTGGCGCGCCCTTGAGCCCGTGCACGCGATGGTCTACTTCGCTCCCGAGCCGCAGGAGGAGTACGCCGCCATCGGCCTGGACGGCAAGGCCAACCGCGCCGTCGGCTACTTCCCCGCTCGTGCCGCCGCGATGGGCGCCGTGACCTGGCCCGTCGTGCAAGCCACGTTCTTCAACTTCTCGGCCCTCGCCGTGCAGTTCGGCATCACCGGCGTCTGGGACCTCGTGACGCCCGAGCAGGTGCTGGCGGCCCGGCTGCGCGGCGCCGACCGGGCGCTCCGCCGGATGTGCGGTGACCTGCTCGACGACCTCACCGAGACCGTCACCCTCGCGCGCACCGCCACCGAGGGTTGCACCCCCTACGGCCGACCCCTGTACGCCGCCCACGCCGCGCTCCCGTGGCCGGACGCCCCGCACCTGCAGCTCTGGCACGCCATCACACTGCTGCGGGAGTTCCGCGGGGACGGCCACGTCGCCGCCCTGGTCGGCGCCGGACTGACGGGGCTGGAGGCGGCCGTCGTGCACGTCGCGATGGGTGACTCCTGGAGCCGCAAGCCGCTGCAGAGCACCCGCGCCTACAGCGACGAGGAGTGGGACGCCGCCGTGGCGTCTCTCACCGAGCGGGGCTGGCTGACCGCCGAGGCCACGCTGACCGAGGAAGGGCGGGCTCGCCGCGAGGCGATCGAGCACCTCACGGACGCCCTCGCGCTGCCCGCCTGGGAGCGCCTCGGCGACGACGGCACCGCCCGGCTCCGCGAGCTCGTTGCGCCGCTCGCCAAGGCCATCACCGACGCCGGCACCTTCAGCGCGATGCGCTGAAGCCGCACGCGGTGCCCGCACCCGGTTCTGACCGGGTAGATCCACCGCGTGAGCCTGGTTACCTGACCTGGAGCACGACCTTGCCGATGTGGCCGGACTCCTCGAGCACGCGGTGCGCCTCCGACACCGACGCCAGCGGCAGCACCCGGTCGATGACGGGGACCACCTCGCCGGCGGCCACCGCCGGCCACACGGCCGCCAGCACGGCCGCCACGATCGCCGCCTTCTCCTGCGCCGGTCGGGCCCGCAGTGAGGTGGCATGCACCGCCGCCCGCTTGCCGAGCAGGGTCGCCAGGTTGAGCTCGCCCTTGACGCCACCCTGCATCCCGATGACGACCAGCCGCCCGTTCGTGGCCAGCGCATCGACGTTGCGGGGCAGGTAGGCGCCGCCCATGTTGTCGAGGATCACGTCGAACGGCCCGGCCTCGACGAAGTCCTCGTCGCGGTAGAGCACGGCCTTCGAGGCCCCGAGCGCCAACGCCCGGGCGGCCTTGGCAACGGAGCCCACGGTCACGGTCACCGCACAGCCGTGCCGGGCCGCGAGCTGGGTGGCGAACGTGCCGATCCCGGAGGTACCGCCGTGCACGAGCAGTCGCTCACCGGGCTGCAGCGCCGCGAGCTGGAACACGTTCGACCACACCGTGCAGGCCACCTCGGGCAGGGCAGCGGCCTCGACCAGCGAGACGCCGGCGGGAAGGGGAAGCAGCTGCCCGACGGGCACGGCGACCTGCTCGGCGTACCCGCCGCCGGACAGCAGCGCGCACACCTGGTCGCCGACAGCCCAGCCCGCGACGCCGGCACCGAGGGCGCTGATGACCCCGCTGCACTCGAGCCCGGGGTAAGGGGAAGCACCGGCCGGTGGGTTGTAGAACCCCTGTCGTTGCAGGAGATCCGCTCGGTTGACCGCGCTCGCGACGACGTCCACGAGCACCTCGCCGGGCCCGGCTACCGGGTCCGGGACGGTGGCCAGGGTGAGAACCTCGGGGCCGCCGAAGGACGGCAGCGTCACCGCGATCATGCGGGCTTCACCGAGCCCATGACCGACGTGATGTCGGTGGTGAACATGATGCCGCTGTACGTCCCCTTGCCGACCGTGTGGTCCTTCACCGCAAGCCGATAGGTCGGGGCGTACCAGGTGGTGACCTGCGCGTCATAGCTCACGTCGCCGGACAGTACGAGGTGCGTCACGACGACGACGCACGGGACCCGGACACCGCCGATGGTCAGGGTCTCCGTGCGGGTGATCTTGTTGGTGGTCGCGACCTTGGTCTTGCCGTCGGTCGAGGTACCGCCCCACGACCAGGAGGCGCCGACCTTCGCCGGATCGGGGACCAGCAGCACGGCCGGGGAGGGCCGGAACTCCTTGGTGCCGGAGAGCGCTGGTGAGGTGATCGTCAGCGACCCGATGTAGGTGCCGGTGTCGCGGACCAGCAGGTCCTGGTCGGTGTCGCCCTGGTCGCCGTGCAGGGCCGAGTGCTGCATGCCGGCCTTGAGCGCCGAGATCGTCAGCGTCTGCGTGCCGGCGGCGTCCTGCGACCCCAGCGTGGGGGAGCTGATCGTGCCGGAGGTCGTCAGGGTGTAGCGCCCCGGTGCGGTCGCCCGGGTGGCGGCCGGCTTGCCTGGGGCAACGGTCGTGACCGGCGCCACCGGAGCGGCGCGGGTGGTGGGCGCGACCGTGGCGGCGATCGCGCCGGTGGTCGGGTCGATCACCAGGGTCTTGCCCGGGGTGGGCGTCGGTGCGGTGGAAGTCGCCGCCGACGCAGTGGGGGAAGGCGTGTCCTTCACGACCGCGTCCTGTGTCACCGACCCGGACGAGCAGCCCGCAAGGGCCAGCGGCAGGAGAACGACAATCGGGGCGAGTCGGGTGCGCACCGGGTCAGTCTGCCGCACGGCTACGGTTCGGGCATGGCGTTCTACGAGGACCTCGGCGAAGGGCGATTCGTGTCGACCCGGCACACGTCCGGGCCGTGGGACGAGCGGTTCCAGCACGGTGGGCCACCGAGCGCCCTGCTCGGTCGGGCCCTCGAGCGCTGCGACCCGCGACCGGACCTGATGGTCGCCCGCGTCACCGTCGAGCTCCTGGGTGCCGTCCCGGTCGCCGAGGTCACCGTCGAGGCACGCGTGACGCGACCGGGCCGCAGCGTGGAGCTGGTCGAGGCCACCCTCACCAGCGCCGGCCGGGTGGCGGCCAGAGCCAGCGGCTGGCGGGTGCTCCGGAACGCCGAGGCGGAGGTGGCGAGTCGGGCCCGTACCGCGCTGCCGATGCCGGTGGGGACCGACGAGCGGGACGTGCCCGGCTGGGTCGGGGGTTACCTCCAGGCGATGGAGTGGCGCTGGGCCGTCGGCCACCTCACCGCGCCGGGCCCGGCTGTCGGGTGGGCGCGGATGAGGCACGAGCTGGTCGAGGGCGAGGAGCCTTCGCCCCTGACCAGGGTGCTGATCCTGGCCGACTCCGGCAACGGGGTCTCGAGCGAGCTCGACATCCAGGCGTGGCAGTTCATCAACCCCGAGCTGACCGTGCACCTGCACCGCGAGCCGGTCGGGGAGTGGATCTGCATCGATGCCACGACCGCGATCTCGCAGGGGGGCGTGGGGCTGGCCACCTCGGTGCTGTCCGACCGGGACGGACCGATCGGCGTCGGAGCGCAAGCGCTGCTCGTCAACCCGCGGTAGGACTTTTCTGGCAGGCTGCCCCTCACACCGACACGTGGAGGAACCGCAGTGGCTCAAGGGCACCTCGACCGACTGTCCAGCGTTGACGCGGGCTTCCTGCACATGGAGGAGGACGGCGCCCACATGCATATCGGCGCGCTCGGGGTGTTCGAGGGACCGCCGCCGTCGATCGAGTCCTTCCGGGCGCACATCGACGCCCGGCTGCCGCGGCTGCCGCGTTACCGCCAGCGGATCCAGGAGATGCCGATGGGCACCGGCCGGCCGCTGTGGGTCGAGGACACCGCGTTCCGGCTCGACTTCCACGTGCGGCACACCGCGCTGCCCGCACCCGGTACGCAACGCGAGCTCCTCAACCTCGTCGATCGGGTCGTCGGTCAGCGCCTGGACCGCACCAAGCCGCTCTGGGAGCTCTGGCTCGTCGAGGGGATGTCCGACGGTCGCTGGGCGATCATCTCCAAGACCCACCACGCGATGGTTGACGGCGTCAGCGGCGTCGACCTGATGACGGTGCTCTTCGACATCGAGCGTGAGGTCAGCGACGAGCCGCCGCCGGCGTGGTCGCCGCAGCCGACCCCGGGGACCGTGGACCTGCTCTCGGCCGGAGTGCAGGGCCTGGTGAAGAACGTCCTGGACCTGTCGACGCGCGGCGTCGGGATGGCGCTGCACCCGCGCGAGGCGGTCACCTCGACCGTCGGCGCCGTCACCGCACTCGCCGAGACCGCCAAGCCCCTGATCAGCGCCGCGCCCAAGACGCCGCTGAACAAGAAGCCCGGACCGCACCGGCGGACCGCGATCGTCGACACGAAGCTCACCGACTACAAGCTGGTGAAGGCCTCCTCCGGCGGCGCGACCGTGAACGACATCGTGCTCACGGCGGTGGCCGGTGCGCTCGGACGGTTCCTCACCGACCGGGGGATGGACACCGACGACCTGGAGCTGAAGGCCTGCGTACCGGTGTCGGTCAGGACCGACGCCAAGAAGGGTGCGCTCGGCAACGAGATCACGATCATGACGGCGCCGCTCCCGGTGGGGATCCAGGACCCGAAGGCCCGGCTGGCTTTCGTGCGGGCCGCGATGGCGGACCTGAAGTCCTCCAAGCAGGCCGAAGGCGCCAAGGTGCTCACGTCGCTGGAGAACGCGCTGCCGCCGGCGATCCTGGCGCGCGCCGCTCGCGTGGGGTTCTCCTCGCGGCTCTACAACCTGCTCGTCACGAACGTGCCCGGTCCGCAGATCCCGATCTACATGCTGGGCCGGCAGCTCGAGGAGCTGGTCCCGCTGGCGTTCCTGGCGCCGGAGCACACGCTCGCGATCGGGATCATGAGCTACCACGGGCACGTCACGTACGGGCTGATCGCGGACGCTGACGCGGTGCCTGACCTGGACGTGCTGGCGAAGTACCTCGAGCAGGCGCTGGCCGAGCTGGTGGCCACCGCCACCTGACCGCTTCGTCTGTCGGAAATCCACAGGGTCAGGACCCTGTGGATTTCCGACAGAGGGTTAGAGGTGGATGCCCTTGAGCACGTGGGCGAGCGCGAGCTGCTCGCCGGACAGCCGCGGGGACTCTTCCGGCGGCTCGCCCTCCACGTGCTTCTTCGCGGCCACCGAGTCCGGAAATGCCTTGTACGCAACGTGCAGTACCTGGTCCACGACCTTCGGCGACAGCGCATACAGCACCTCGGCAAAGGTGCCGAGCCTGGTGTTGATGTGCTTCGGCCGGGACCGGATCGCTTCGCAGACCATCTCGCCGGCCTCCTTGGGCGTGATGGCCGGGAAGGCGTCGTACATCTTGGTGGGGGCGATCATCGGGGTCCGCACCAGCGGCATGTGGATGGTCGTGAACGTCACCCCCGACCCGAGCGTCTCCGAGGCGGCAATCCGGCTGTACGCATCCAGCGCGGCCTTGGACGCCACGTAGGCGGAGAACCGGGGCACGCCGGTCTGCACCCCGATCGAGGACACGTTGATGATGTGCCCGAACTTCTGGTGCGTCATCGACGGCAGGAGCCCGGTGATGAGTCGCACCGCCCCGAAGTAGTTGAGCTGCATCGTGCGCTCGAGGTCGTGGAAGCGGTCTTGCGACAGCTTGATCGACCGACGAATGGAGCGGCCGGCGTTGTTGACCAGGAAGTCCACCCCGCCATGCGCTTCGAGCACGTCGGCGACGAGGGTGTCGATGGACTCCAGGTCCGACAGGTCGCACGTGAAGACATGGCACACCCCGCCGGCGTCGGTGATCTCGGCCTGCACCGCCAGCAGCTTGTCCAGGGACCGGGCCACGATGATGGGGATGCCGCCGGCAGCCGCGACCATCCGGGCCGACTCGGCACCGATGCCGGAGGACCCGCCGGTGATGAGGACCCGCTTGCCGGTGACCGCCTTGCTGAACGACCGGTCCCTGTGGAGGTCAGGGTCGAGCACCCGCTCCCAGTGGTCCCAGAGCTTCACGGCGTAGGAGTCCAGCGACGGCACCGCGATGCCCGTGCCGGCCAGCGCCCGCTCGGTGTCGCGGGTGTCGAACGACGGCGTCAGCGCCATGTGCCCGATCACCTCGTCGGGGATGCCGAGGTCGGCGAGCAGCGAGCGTCGGATGTCGCGCAGCTGCGGGAGCTTCATGAGCATCGAGAAGGCGCCCTTGGGCAGCAGGTCGAGCAGCTTGGTGTCGACCCGCATCGCGAGCTGGGGCGCGTTCGCGGCACGAGCGAAGGCGTTCAGCACGTCCCCGACGCGCTGGCCGCGCGGGTCGGTGAGGTGGAACGCCTGGCCGTCCAGCCCCGGCTGGTGGGCGATGTGGTCGAGCGCGTCGGCGACGAAGTCGACCGGCACGATGTTGGTGTAGCCGAACTCCGGGCCGATCAGCGGCACCCACTCCGGCAGCAGGTGCCGGACCTTCTTGATGGCCGTGAAGAAGTAGTAGGGCCCGTCGATCTTGTCCATCTCGCCGGTGGTGCTGTCCCCGACGACGACCGCCGGCCGGTACACCCGCCAGCGGGTGGCCGAGTCGCGGACCAGCTTCTCGCTGTCGTACTTCGTCTGGTGGTAGGGCGTCGGGAGCTTCTGGCCCTCGGCGAAGTGGTCCTCGCGGAACAGCCCGCGGTGCTCGCCGGCGACCGCCACCGACGAGACGTGGTGCAGCGTGCCGCCCAGGGCGTTGGCCAGCGCCACCGCGTTCTCGGTGCCCAGCACGTTGGTGCGCTCGTTGTCCTCCGCAGACGCCGTCATGTCATAGAGCGCCGCCAGGTGGAAGAAGTGCTCCACGCCGGTGACCGCCGCGGGGTCCACGCCCAGCAGCGGTGACGCCAGGTCACCGACGACCGGCTTCACCCGTGGGTCGGTGAACAGCGCCGCCACCTTGTCGACCGACTGCTCACGCACCAGGACGTAGATGTCCCCCTCCCGCTCGAGCAGCCTCGCGACGAGTCGCTTGCCGATGAACCCTGTTGCCCCTGTCACGAAGTACGCCATGAGATGAGTTCCTACACCGTCCGGCCCTGCTGCGTACGCTCCGGCCATGCCGTCACCCAGCGTCACCCCGCTGCCGCCTGTCGTACGGGGCCTGCCGCGGGTCGGTTCCGGACCGGCGCTGCTGCTCGACCCGACTGCGTTCCTCACCCGCGCACGCAAGCGCCACGGTGACACCTTCGTCACTGACGCCTTCGGCTTCCGGTTGCTCTGCCTGTTCTCGCCCGAGGGCGTGCAGTCGCTGTACGCCCTGGAGGAGAAGAACGCGAGCTTCGGGCTGGCGACCTACCGGCTCATCAAGTTCAAGATGCCCGAGGACCTGCTGATCGGCCGGCGGGTCACGCCTCACCAGCTGTTCGGCCGGGAGCTCACCGAGACCTACCTGACCGCGCTGGACGACGCGATGACCGCTTCGATCGCGGCGCTCGGCGCCGCCGGCACGTTCGAGATCTTCAGCGAGATGCGGCTGGTCGCGCACCGGCTCGGGCTGATGTCCTGGGGTGGTCCGGCGCTGGCCGCCCGGGTTGCTGAGCTCGCACCGTTGCTCGACGCGATGGACAGCGCCGAGGCGTTCGTCCGTCCCGTCCAGGCGTTTCGGACTGCCGCGACGAAGCGCCGGCGGGAGATCGCCGCGATGCACGCCGTCGATGGGATCGTCGCCGAGGTGCTCGCCGCAGAGGAGCCCACCGGGTTCCTCAAGACCATCGCCGACGCCTGGGACGGCGACCCGGTCGGCATCTCCCGCGACCTGGCGCTGATCCATCTCGGCTCGCTGTCCAACCTCTACGCCGCGCTGTCGTGGACGCTGGTCAACCTGCTGCAGCGTCCCGTCCTGCTCGACCAGGTGCGGACCGGGGACGATGCGTTGCTCGAGCAGTGCGCCAACGAGTCGATCCGGATGGCGCAACGGTCCATCACGCTGCGGGAGGTGCTCCGGCCGATCGAGATCCACGACGGGCAGCGGACCTACCAGGTCGACAAGGGCACCTTCATCACCACGATGCTGTCGGTCACCAACACGACCGCAGCCGCGGGGCTGTCGGTGTTCGACCCCGCGCACTACAACGGCCGCAAGCTGACCGTTGACCTGCCGGCGAAGGAGCTGGTCAGCACCTTCGGCCACAAGTGGCACACCTGCCCCGCCTCGCGCTTCTCCATCACCGCCATCCGCACGGCCGTACGCGCCCTGCTCGACGCCTATGACCTCGAGCCGCTGTTCACCGACGTGCGGCCCCGCAAGCAGCAGATCGGCGGCGTCGCCCGCGCCGCGGGGCCCGTACGGGTCCGCTACACGCGCCGGTCCTAGCTGGGAGTCGCCCCACCGCTGATCTTTGTGGGTGGCTTGGGCCCGTGCGGTCGCTCAGACCCGCAAAGATCGTGGCGAACAGGGCCGTGGCTACCCCGTGCGGTAGCTGAAGCCAGCGCTCCGGGACGTCCGGGAGCCGTCGCTGAGGACGACCGTCACCGTGACGGACCGGGTGCTGCCGACCGCGGGGGTGAGGACCGTGACGCTGCCGTCCGCTTCGACCACCAGCTCGGTGCCCTCGCGGTCGCCGAACAGAACGGTGCCGGTAGTCTGCAGGCCCTCGCCGGTCAAGCGCACCCGGGTGCCGCCGGTGAGCGGACCGGACCTAGGGCTGACGGCCGCAAGGTGCGGGGAGGGGAAGGACCGCTGGCCGCGGGCGACGCCGCCAGGCGCCGGTACCGGGGCGGTGGCGCCGCGCGGTGCGGCGGGGACCGGTCCGGTCACCACGGTGGGGGCCTGCCCGGTCTCCGAGCCGACCCCTGCTCCGCCGCCCGCCGTCCCACCGGTGGTCTGGCCGGCGCCCAGCGACCCTCCGCTCGGCGCCGCGCTGCCCCCCGTGAGCGCTGGCCCGGCGGCCGGCCTTGGCGCGGGTGAGCCCGAGCTGGTGAGCACCAACGCCACCGCGACCGACGCGGCCAGCCCGGCGGCGGCTGCCGCCGCCAGCGCGGCCGCGTCCGACGCCGCACCCGGCGCG
>JBKJVH010000247.1:0-7188 GCA_046590985.1 Mycobacteriales bacterium | reverse complement strand
GCACCTGGGAGGCACCGGGCTGTAGCTGCTGCTGGGGGTCGTCGGTGCCGGCGTCGGGCTGACCACCGCGCCGGTGGTGTCGGCGGCGCTGGCCTCCGCCGGAGCCGCGCGCGGCGGGCTCGCGGCAGCCGGCATCAACGTCGCCCGCGAGCTCGGCGGGGTGGTCGCGGTGGCCGGGCTGGGCGCGCTGGCCGTCACGCGGCTGTCGAACCGGCTGTCGGCGACGCTGAGCGCCGCGCACGTACCGGAACGCGACCAGCCGGCGCTCCTGGACGCTCTGCTCGGCGCGCGTACGGACGAGGTCACGCGCCTCCCGCTCAACGACATCGGGCTGGACCGGACGCTGAAGCTCAACGACGTGCTGAGCAGCTCGGCGACCGCGAGCTTCATCGGCCCGACGCAGCTGATCCTGGGCGCGGCCGGTGGGGTGCTCGTGGCGCTGGGCCTGCTGAGCGGCTGGCTGCTCCGCCCCGCCACTGTCGGAAATCCACAGGGGCTGGACCCTGTGGATTTCGGACAGAGCTAGCGGGCGGTCGCCTCGTGGACGTGCTCGACGATCCGCGCCAGCACGTCCGGGTCGGTCTCGGGGAGCACCCCGTGCCCCAGGTTGAAGATGTGCCCCTCGGCGGCACGAGCCTGCTCGAGTACCCGCTCGGTCATCGCCCGGACCACCGGCGTCGGCGCGAACACCAGCGTCGGGTCGAGGTTGCCCTGGACGGCCTTGCCGGGCCCGATCCGGCGCACCGCTTCGTCCAGCGGCACCCGGAAGTCGACCCCCACCACGTCCGCGCCGGCGGCGCCCATGTCGTGCAGGAGCTCCCCCGTACCCACGCCGAAGTGGATGCGCGGGACGTCCGCCACCCCCGCCAGGATGCGCGTCGAGTGCGGCTGCACGTACGTCCGGTAGTCCTCCGCGGGGAGCGCACCGACCCAGGAGTCGAACAGCTGCACCGCGGACGCCCCGGCGTCGATCTGGATCCGCAGGAACGCCAGCGTGATCGACGCCAGCCGCTCCATGAGCGACGACCAGAGCGCAGGGTCGCCGTACATGAGGGCCTTGGTGCGGCGCTGGTCCTTGGACGGGCCGCCCTCGACGAGGTAGGACGCGAGCGTGAACGGCGCGCCGGCGAAACCGATGAGGGGGGTGCTCCCCAGCTCCCCGACGAGCTGCTGCACTGCCTGGGTGATCTCCGGGGCGCCCTCGAGCGCCGGCAGCCGGTCCAGGTCGGCGGCAGTACGGAAGGGCTCGGCGACGACCGGGCCCACCCCGGGCACGATGTCGAGGTCGACGCCGATCGCCTTGAGCGGTACGACGATGTCGCTGAAGAAGATCGCCGCGTCGACTCCGAAGCGGTGGACCGGCTGAAGCGTGATCTCGGTGACCAGGTCGGGCCGGAAGCACGAGTCGAGCATCGCGATGCCCTCGCGGAGCTTGCGGTACTCCGGCAGCGCCCGGCCGGCCTGGCGCATGAACCAGACGGGGGTGTGCGGGACGGGCTCGCGGCGGCAGGCCAACAGGAACGCAGACGTCGTTGTCATCACGCGCAAGGCTAGTTCCTGGTAGCCGTGTGACAGGTGGGACCAGGCTCGTCCCCCGTTTTGTCCGAGGCGCATGGCACCGTGACGGGCGTGAACGAGATGCTCTGCAAGGACTGCGACAAGGTCACGCTGTTCGTCCAGCCGGACTGTGAAGACGGTTGCGACGACTTCGACCTGATGTGCGTGCTGTGCGGTGCGGCGATCACGTTCGGCGGCATGCTCACGCTCGAGGCGCGCGAGACCGCGGCGGCCTAGCCGGCCGCCAGCAGGGCCACGCCCACCAGCGTGCCGAACGCACCCAGCACCTGGATCGGCCGGAGCCGCTCGTCCTGCAGCTGCCGGGCCAGCAGGATCGTCACGACGGGATAGAGCGAGGCCAGCACGGACACCACGCTGAGCAGGCCGCTGCGCGAGGCCACCGCGTAGGCCGCGTTGGCCCCGACATCGCCCAGGCCGATCGCCGTCAGCAGCACCAGGTCCCGCCGCGCGACACCCGCCCGGAACCCTCGGGTCCTGGCGACCAGGAAGCCCAGCGTCAGCAGCCCCACCGACGTCACGCGCATCACCAGCAACGTGATGAGCACGGCGCCGGGCGGCCCCTTGCTCCCGGCCGCGAGCAGCACCGCCACCAGCCCGAACCCGACCGCCGCCACCGACGCCAGCACCAGCGGCTTCGGGGACGCCCCGCCCGACAGCTCCGGGCCGCTCGCGAGCACCACCCCCACGATGGCCGCGACGATGCCGAGCACCTGCAGCGTCGACGGCGACTCCCCGCGCGCGATCCCGACGACGACCGGCAGCAGTGCCCCCAGCGCGGCCAGCGGTGCGACCACCCCCATCTTCCCGCTGGCGAGGGCGGCGTAGAACGCCCCGAGCCCGATCATCCCCGCCAGCCCGGCCGCGACGCCCGCCCACGGGTGGTCCGGTCGGTTCCCGAACAGCAAGACCACCGGCAGCAGCCCAACCAGCGCGATCCCCTGCGAACCGCCCAGCACGACTGCCGCGGGCAGCCGCCGGCTCGCCGTGCCGCCCAGGAAGTCCGAGGCCCCCCAGAGCAGGCTCGACAGCAGGGCGAGGAGGACCGACACCTCGCGAACCCTAGACACCGGCGCGTTGCTCGCCTGTACGGGCTACGCCGACCTACCTTGGAGAAGTGACCCTTCCGCTGGAGCCGCCGAGCACCCCGACGGTCTTCGCACGCGCGGTCGACGGCCTCCACGAGGCCCTCCGCGAGGCCACCCGTCCCGGGGTGCTGGAGCTGCACGAGGTGCCCGCGCCCCGACGGCTGGCCCCGCACTCGGTGGCTTTCAGCGCGGAGGTGAGCAAGGACGGCGACGAGGTCGCCACCGGCCGCTTCGTGGTGCTGCACGACCCCGCCGGGCAGGACGGCTGGCGCGGCGACACCCGCGTGGTGGCCTTCGTGTCCGCCGACGTGGACCGCGAGATGGCGGGTGATCCGGCACTCGCGGAGGTCGGCTGGAGCTGGCTCACCGACGCGTTGCAGGGCCGAGCGGCGCAGCACACCGCCGCAGGCGGCACGGTCACGCGGACGGCTTCGCTGACCTTCGGGCTGGTCGAGGATCCGGAGGAGACCAACGAGGTCGAGGTCCGGGCCTCCTGGAGCCCGCTGCACGAGCCGGACGGGTCGCTGGACCTGGGGGTTCACCTGCGGGCCTGGTGCGACCTGCTCTGCATGACCGCCGGCCTGCCCCCCACCGGCGTCACGGCGCTACACGCGCGCGCCTGACCTCAGTGGCTGGCGCGGTCGGACACCCGCCGCAGCGGTAGCTCGGCCTCGCTCGCCTGCACCGGAGTCGGCGGTGGCGGTGGCGTGACCGACGTCGGCCGAGGGAGTCGGAGCGTGAGGGAGGTGCCCTCGCCGCGACAGCTGTCGACCTCGAGCGAACCCCCGGACAGCCGGGCCCGCTCGCGCAGCAACCCGAGCCCGACGTGCCGGCCCCGGTCCGGACGTACCGCCTGGGGGTCGAAGCCCGGGCCGGCGTCCCGCACCTGCGCCAGCACGGCGTGCTCCTCGACCCGCAGCGACACCACCGCGTCGTCGACGTCGGCGTGCTTGACGACGTTGAGCAGCGCCTCCTGGAAGAACCGGTAGACCGTCACCGCGGACGCCAGCGGCAGCGGGTAGGGGGACGCCGGCCACTCGACCGCCACGTTGAGGCCGTACCGGGCGTTCATGTCGAGCCGGAGGCCGCCGACCGCGGAGGCAAGGTCGCCGTCCCGCAGTGCCGGCGGACGGGTCCGCGCCATCACGGCCCGCACCTGCTCCTCGGCGTCCTCGACGTAGTCGGTCAGCTTGGCGATCTCTCCCGGTGAGGACGGCTTCCCGGCCAGCAACGAGCGGGCAATCATCAGGGACTGCGCCACGGTGTCGTGCAGCTCGGCGGCCAGCTGCCCGCGAGCGCCTTCCTCGGCCGCAACCAGCCCCGAGAGCAGCTCGAAGACGCCGGCCCCGGCAGTCTCGGCGTCGCGCCGGTGCCGCTCCCCCAGCTCGTCGGCGACCCGGACCCGCAGGTGCAACGCATCCAACGTACGCGCGAGCTCGGCCACCTCGAGCGAGGCGGCCGTGACGAGCCGCCGGGTGGAGTGCAGCGGCAGGCCCGGCTGCGCGAGCCGGCGGACGGCGTCCTCGTGCAGGCCGCGCAGCGCCGCGGCGAGCCGGATAGCGGCGACGACGCAGACCAGCACGACGAGCAGGCCCGCGAACAGTCCCGCCCCGAGCGCCTGCACGTCGTTGCTGTGCAGGTCCCCCTCGGCGTACAGCACCACGCCGACGACCCCGACGGCAGTGACCACGGCCCCACTACCGAGCAGCGCCGCCCAGACGGCAAGCGGCAGCCCCGCGCGGGACCCGCCGATCACCTCAGGACACCCGTGGTCGTCCAGTCTGTCGCGGGTCGGGAGGGCAGCGGTGGCCCATCGATGTCCAGTCCGACGAGGTCGGGGTCGGCGGCCAGGGCGACCGCTCCGAGCAGGGAGGCCACCGCGCGCTCGACCAGGTGGAGCTCCTCGACCATGTCGTTCACGCCGCCCTGCTCCTCCGCCAGCCGGGCAAGCCGGTCGGCGGACTCCCGCAGGACCGTGAGGGCCGGCGCGGTGGCCGCGCCGAGGTCACCGAGGGCGCGGGCCGCCTGACCCACCACCTCGACGCGGGCGTGCGCAGAGCGGGAGCGGTCCGACAGGTCGGAGACCGACAGCCAGGAGTCGGCCTGACCCACGAGTACCTCGGCCAGCCGGATCTCGCGGCGGCCGAACGTGGCGGCGCCGGTGGGGCGCCGCGCGATGAGGACTGCTTGGGGGTTCTCGGCGTCACCGAGGACCGCTGAGCACCAGGGTCGGCCGGCCTCCGTACCGGTCGAGATCCCGCGGGTGCCCAGGGCGCGCATGACCCATGGCTCGTCGAACACGTCGGCGTCGACCCGGAGGCGCTGCGGTGCGGAGATCTCGTCGCCGGCGTACCGGACGGGGCCGTCCGCCGCGAGCAGCAGCATCTCGACGTCCGCCCCGCCGAAGAGCCGGGCGGCCGCGCTGACCACGACGCGAGCGGAGGTGTCGCTGGTGCGTGCGGTGAGCCGCTCCTGGCCGGCGGCGAGCTCGGCGAACAGCCGGGCCTCCTGCGACCGGCGGGTCTGCTGGTCGTAGGAGGACCAGAGCAGCGCGAGCGGCACGACAAGTCCGAACAGACCCAGGGGAGCATGCAGCGACAGGTAGGCCGCCAGCAGACCGATCGAGCTGTTCCCTGCCATGTGGACCGCGGACAGCGGCGCGGAGCTGAGCAGCATCGGGACGAGGGGACGGTTGCTCGTGACCGCGACGGCGACGGCGATGAGCGCGAAGTTGACGACGAACCACACGCTCATGCCGGCGATCGCCCCGGGGACACCGCCCCCGGCCGCACCCGCGACGAGCGAGCCCAGCACCGCTCCGGTGGCGAACACCACCATGTTGAAGGACTTCTTGAGCAGTGGCCGGCGCAGGGCCGTCTGCGCGACGTACACCCCGAGGAGCACGGCCGCCGGCGTCCAGTTGCCGGTCCCGATGACCCAGGCGGCGCCGAGGGCGCTCTCGGTGAGGGAGAAGGTCCAGATCTGCCGGCCGAACTGCAAGCTGACGACCGCGATCTCGGCTGCGGCGACCCCCGCGGCGAGCAACGGCAGCGCCCACCAGGTCGGCGCGCCCCAGCTGTCGAACGCGGCGGCGAGCGCACCGACGAGCGCTGTGCCGAACGCAACGGCGCGGATGATCCGCTGCGGGCTCACTGGTCGCTCCCCAGGTCGCCCCAGGCCTCGGCGGCCCACGCGTTCGCACCCCACGCGTTCGCACCCCACGCGTTCGCGCCCCACGCGTTCGCGCCCCACGCGTTGGCGCCCCACGCGTTGGCGCCCCACGCGTTGGCGTCGAAGCCCTCCTCGCCTGTCGCATCGCCGCTGCCGTCGAGCGCCTGGCCGTCCGCGCCTGCACACAGCGCATCGGTGGCACGCACGAGCCCGGCGCCGTCGCGGTGGCCTCGAAGGTTCCGCGCCGCGCAGCGCAGCGAGGCCTTGACCTCGGTGGGGGTGGCGTCAGGGTGGTCTTGCAGGAACAGCGCCGCCGCTCCGGCGGTGATGGCGGTGGCCTGGCTGGTGCCGGAGCCGCGGAACAGCCCGAGCGGCAGGTGGCGAGTGCGCTTGTCCTGCGCGATGACAGACGCAGCCGGCAGCAGCCCGAGGACCCCGACGCCACTGGCGACGACATCTGGCTTGGCGACGCCCTGGACGTCGCCGCTGCCGCTGAACCGCGCCACCCGCTGGGTGCTGAGGTCAGCCGCACCGACGGTGAGCACCCGCGGGTCGAAGCCCGGGTCGCCGACGGTGCCGCGGCGGTTACCCGAGGAGACCACGACGGTGACACCGGCATCTCGGACCGCCTCGACCGCGTCGGTGAGGGGGTCGGCGCCGTACGCGTCGCCCGGCCGGACATGCGACAGGGACAGGTTCGCGACGTCGACCTGGTCGGCGTGGGCGACGATCCAGTCGAGCCCGCCGAGCACCCGGGAGAGCGAGGTGGTGCCGTCCGCTTCGGCGACCCTGACGACGAGCACGGTGGCGCCCGGAGCGACGCCGAGGTTCCTGCCCTGCAGGCCGTCGATGCTGCCGCCGGCGACGAGTCCGGCCATGAAGGTGCCGTGGCCGTACCCGTCGGTGAAGGTTCCCTCGGTCTCCACCACTCCGCCGTCGGCCACGTGCGAGGAGTCGGCGACGTCGATGAGCCGCCCGGAAGCCCGGTTCAGCGCCTCGGTGTCGGAGACGCCGGTGTCCACGACCGCGACCCGTACCCCGGCGCCGGCACCCTCGGCACCCGCGCGGCCGCCGAGACCTTGAGAGGCGAGCACCCCGCGGTCGCCGCCGGCCACGTCGTCGTCCTCGCTGGTGAGCTGGACGGCGTCGTCGGGCGCGACACCCCGGACACCGGGCCTGGTCGACAGCCGCTGCAAGGCTGCGGCGCTGCCCCGGACAACCGCGGCATGGAGGTGCGGGAGGCTGCTGACGACGCGCACGCCCTCGAGCGTGCGGATCGGGCCGTCGTAGGACACCACAGCCTGCAGCATCGCCGGCCCGGACCCCGCCGTGAGCGCGGACACGCTTATCAGAT
>JBKJVH010000228.1:0-7845 GCA_046590985.1 Mycobacteriales bacterium | reverse complement strand
CCTACGCGCGGTCCAGCCCCATCACCTACGTCGCCGCCGTCGTGGTGCCGGTGCTCGTCCTGGCCGGGGCCAACGACCCCCGCTGCCCGATCCGCCAGATCGACAACTACCTCGATGCGCTCACCGCCGTCGGGACGGTGCATGAGGTCTACCGGTTCGACGCCGGCCACGGATCGCTCGTCGTGGAGGAGCGGATCAGGCAGATGCGCGCAGAGCTGGAGTTCGTCGCCAAGCACCTCGGGCTCACGGGACCGGCGTGAGGAAGGTCCTCGCCATCGGGGCGGCCGCCCTGCTCGTCCTCGGTGCCGGTGTCGTGAAGGTGGCGACGCACTCGTCCGACTCGGTGAGCTACCCCACGGCCTGGGACAAGCGGGTCCTGCCGATCGTGGAGTTCGTCGAGAAGAACCGCGGCCTGACGTTCAAGCACCCGGTGCCGGTGTCGTTCCTCGACGACACCACCTTCAACAGCCAGGTCGCGGTCAAGCCGGCCGAGTCCAAGAAGGACAAGGCCGACCTCGCGACCTTCCTCGGCACCCTGCGAGCCCTCGGACTCGTCAGCGGCGAGGTGGACCTCAACAAGCAGCTCGACACGCTGTTGAAGTCCGACGTCATCGGGCTCTACGTCCCCGCCAAGCGAGCCGTGTTCGTCCGCGGCAAGGAGCTCACCCCTTATGTGCGGGTGACCCTGGCGCACGAGCTGACGCACGTGCTGCAGGATCAGTACTTCGACCTCGTGAAGCTGAAGAAGGACGCGCCGGGCGGCGACAGCACCGCCGTGACCGCCCTCATCGAGGGCGACGCCGTCCGAATCCAGAAGGTGTACGAGAAGAAGCTCTCCTCAGCCGACCAGAAGTCGTATGCCACGGCGCAGGAAGGCGACGCCACCCGGGGGCAGGACGCCGCCGACGTCCCCGAGATCCTCAGCAACTTCTTGAGCTTCCCGTACGCCTTCGGGCCGGTGCTCCTGGAGGTGCTCGTCCAGGAGGACGGCAACGCCGCGGTCGACCGCGCCTTCAAGCACCCGCCGTCGGAGGAGGCGCAGATCCTGGACCCGGTAGGGCATCCGCTCACCGAGAAGGCCCGCGCGGTGGCGGACCCGGCGCTTCCCGCCGGGGCGAAGAGGCTCGACAAGGTCGCCCCGTTCGGGCAGGTGTCGCTGTTCGAGGTGCTCGGCAGCCGGCTCGACTACGCGACCTCGTGGGACGCTGTCGCGCAGTGGCAGGGCGACGCCTACGTGCCCTACTCCCTCGGCGGCAAGACCTGCGTCGCGATCGACGTGTCGAGCAACGACGCGAACACCCTGCTGAGCGCGGCCTCCGCGTGGGCCAAGCGCCTCCCCGGGACGACAGCCGTGGTGACCGACGGTCTCGTGAAGATCCGGGCCTGCGACCCCGGCGCCGGGGCGCCCGCACCCGCGAAGGCCGCCGTGTCGGTCTTCACGATCCTGCAGGTGCGCGCGCAGATCATCGAGCAGATCCTGACCTCCGGCGGCGACTTCGCGGCGGGGCGGTGCGTGGCCGACGGCGTCATCGCCGGTCTCGGGACCCACCAGGCGGACCTGGGTTCGAACAGCCTGCCACCCGAGCGGCTGGGCGAGATCCGCTCGCTGTTCGCCACCATCGGGCAGCACTGCCGCGACACCGGGCACGCCTGACACACTCTGGGCGTGCGTCGCCTCCTCGCCGTCCTCGGCTGCCTTGCCCTGCTCGCCCTTCCCGCGCCGCCCTCCCGCGCCGCGTCGTGGCACACCTGGGTGGGCGCGCCGACGGATGTGTTCCGCACCGGCCAGTACAGCCGCGGCGAGTGGCTCTACACCAACGGGATCCGGCAGGCCCGCGGCGCGAACACCGACGCCCTGGAGCGGTCGGACTACTACGCCGCGGTCAAGAGCAGCCCAGTCGACCCGACCCGGATCTCCCTCGACCTCTACAACGCCTTCACGTATGACTTCTTCGGCGCCCACCGGGCCTCGCACAACGGCGACTACGTGCTCCCCGACTCCCTTCCCGCCGGCACCGGAGAGGTCGCCGAGGTGCGGCTCGCCGTCGAGGGTGGTGCCCTGTTCGTTCGCTTCCTGTGGAACACCGCCGGTCCGCAGATCGCCACCTTGACGTTCGGGTCGGGTGCGTCGCCGGTCACCCCGTGGCCGCACAACGCCGGGCTCTCCGGCCGGTTCACCAAGGCCCTCACAGTGTGGGGCAGCGGCGGCGACCTCTCGGGCACAGCAGTGTCCGTACGCGCTTCCAGTCATGTCACGGAAGCACGAGTTCCGCTGTCGCTGCTGCCTTCTGGGCCCTGGACGGTTCAGGGCGGCAGCGGCGTCGCGGCCGGCACCTCCTACCTCTCGGTGCCGGCTGGTCCCGCCACCGGCACGGCCGCGTCGAGCGGTGGACCAACCAGCCCGACCAACGTGTGGGGGCTGCTGTTCGCAGGCGACAGCCCCTGGGCGTTCGACGAGCTGAGCCAGTCCCGGCAGCTCCGCGACGGCGCGGCGCTCGCGTCCGCGGTTGTCGACCCTGGGTTGCTGACCGCCGGTGCGACCCGGCTGGCACCCCTTCAGCACGGCGACTTCTCACGACTGCTGCACTCGGCACTGCCGTCCCGCGACGGGATCAGCAAGGACCACTCCGGGGCGCTCGGGACGCCGTCGGTCACGCCACCGATCCCGGTACCTGACTTCAACGTCAGCTACTTCTTCGACGGAGCGCTGCAGGACTACGCAATGCACGTGCCGGCGTCCTACGACGCCTCGTCAGCGCGACCGCTCGTCGTCTACCTGCACGGGTACACCGGCCTTCCTGAGGAGCCGTTCCGCAACCCCACCGGGTTGGTGCAGGCCGTCGACAGGCGGGGCTGGCTGTTCGCCTCGCTGCTCGGGCGAGGCGACTGGTTCTACCGCGGCGGCACCCCCGGCGAGGCGGACGTGCTGGAGGTGCTGGCCGACGTCGAGAAGCGCTACAAGGTGGACCGCTCACGGATCTACCTGATGGGCCACTCGATGGGCGGATACGGCACGAACAACGTGGCGATGCACCACCCCGACCTGTTCGCGGCCGTCGCCCCGGCCGAGGGCACCGACTCCGCCGACCTGTTCGGCAACCTCCGGAACACCCCGTGGCTCGAGGTCACCGCCGAGGAGGACCTCGACAGCATGGGCAAGAACGCCAAGGCCCTCTACGCCTCGCTCTCGGGCGCCGGCTATGACGCGACCCTGCTGGACTACCAGCTCAAGACCCACGAGTACTCCTCGATCTACGACAACCTCCCGCGGCTGCTGACCTTCTTCGCGTCGCACCGGTTGGACTCCGCCCCGGCCGTCATCACCTGGACCAGGCCCGTCGGGCAGGACAACCCCGCACTGCACCAGAAGTACGACGGTGCCTGGTGGCTCCGCGACGTGCTTCCCGCTGCGGGCGTCACCCGACCCACCGTGACGGTGGAGTCGTTGGCGAAGCCACATCGCTTGGTGGGCAGGGCTTCTCGGATCGACCGGATGGTCGACGAGGGCGGGCCGACCGGACGGACCGCGGCGGAGCTGTTCCAGACCGTGCCCACCCCCGAGCTCACCGCGTTGGAGCCGAACACCCTCGTCGTGACGGGAACCGGTGCGGCGTCCGCCTCGGTGCAGTTGGCTTCGGCGGCGTTGGCGGGCCGGCCGAAGCTGGTGTTCCGCAGCAAGGTCGACCGACCGTTCACGCTGCGCCTGGTTGGCGAGCGCCGGACCCTGGTGCGCAGCGTCGACGGCCGACGGACCGGCGTGGTGCACGCTGCCGGAGGTGCCGTCTCGGTGCTGCTGCCCGTCGGCGCCCACACCGTCGTGCTGGCGCCCGAGGTCGTGTCCGCACCGGCGGGGTCGCTGGCCAGCACCGGGCCGACGTGGACGTTGGCGGCCGGGGGCGCGTTGGTGATGCTGTTCGGAGCCCTCGGGTTCCGGCGCCTTCGCGGCTGATCCGAAGGCGCGTACGTCGGAGCTGGACACGGTGGCCGAGCAGGCCCGGACGCAGACGTGGTGGATCCACCCGGTCAGGACGCGACGGGCGACGAGCCCCTACCGAGCCCGATGCCGATCGTCGGCGGTGGCGTGCTGGTCGTTGGAGGAGGCGTGGTCGGGGGTGGCGTGGCTGACGGGGTGGGTGAGGGCGTCGGCGACGGGGTGGGTGAGGGCGTGGGAGAGGGCGTCGGTGACGGTGTCGGCGAAGCCGAAGGGGAAGGCGTCGGAGAGGGCCCGGTGAGCAGGTCGCGGTTGCTCTCGATCCGGGACAGCAGCGTCCGCAGCGTGCCCGCCCGCGCCGAGGTGATCTGGCCTGCCTGCTCCTGCTGCTGGATCGTCGAACGCAGTGCCAGCACGGCGGACTCCAGCCCGGTGGGGCTCTTGGCGTTGGCTGCCGAGACCAGCTCGGCGGTCTGGTCCTGCAGCTTCTGCGCCGGCGTCAGGCCACCTCCGCAGCCGGCGAGCAGCAGCGCCAGCATGCCCGCGGTGAGCAGCCGCCTCATGGGGACTCCACCGTCTGCTTGAGCTTCTCCAGGTCGCCCCGGAGCGGCTGCTCCAGGTTGCTGTCCACCGCCGGGATGACCCGCGGAGTGGCCTTGCCGCTCTGGCTCGCGAACACCCCACCGAGGCCGGCGGCGAACGCGATGACCAGCGCCACAGCCAGCCAGAGGTTGCGCCGCGAGGAGGGCGTCGCTGCCACCGGCGCAACCACCCGGATCGCCTGCGTACGTTGGGGAACAGCGACCGTCGGCTGTGGCAGCACGGTGGTCGTCGCTCCCCCGGTGAGCAGCTCGCGAAGCCCACGGGCAGCCGCCGCGGCGGTCGGCCGGGCGGCTGGCACACGCGCAAGCATCTGCGTGAGCAGGGGCACCCAGGAAGGCGGTACGGAAGGGCCCATCGTCGGTTCACGGTGCAGCCGCGCCATCGCCGCCTCGACCGCCGGACCGTCGTACTCGCGCTGACCGGTCAGCGCCTCCAGCAGGACCAGACCCAGGGCGTACACGTCTGCGGGCGGTCCGACGGGCTCGCCCGTCACCTGCTCGGGCGCGAGGTAGGAGGCGGTCCCGACCATGAAGCCGGTCGAGGTCACCTTCGCCGAGTCGACGAGCCGCGCGATGCCGAAGTCGGTGAGCTTGGTGACCCCGCCACGCCCCATCAGGACATTGGCCGGCTTCACGTCGCGGTGCACCATGCCCTGCGCGTGCACGTGCACCAGCCCCTCGGCGACCGCGAGCCCGATCTCGTTGATGGTCCGCACCGCCAGCGGTCCGCGGCGGATCGCGTCCCCGAGCGTCTCGCCGTGAATGAACTCCATGACGACCCACGGCCGACCGGAGTTGTCCGTCCCGGCGTCATAGACCTGCACGAGCGACGGGTGCGACAACCGCGCGAGGGTACGGGCCTCGTCGGCGGCCCGCGCCGACGTCTCGTCTGCTGGCGCCGTCACGAGCTTGAGGGCGACGACCCGGTTGAGGGACAGGTCCGTCGCCCGCCAGACCTCGGCGGTGCCGCCCCGGCCGACGAGCGCGTCCAAGCGGTAGCGGCTCGCTATCACGGCAGCCACCGGCACGGCCTCGGTCGGATCGTCGGGGGAGCTCAAACGAGCAGCTCGGCGATCTGCACGGCGTTGAGCGCCGCGCCCTTGCGGAGGTTGTCGCTGCAGACGAACAGCGCGAGGCCGTTCGGACCGTCCTGGCGTACCCGGCCGACGAAGGACGGGTCGGCGCCGGCGGCCTGCAGCGGCGTCGGCACGTCCGACAGCTCGACCCCCGGGGCGAGGCTGAGGAGCTCCAGCGCCCGCGCCACCGACAGCTCCCGGGTGAACTCGACATTCAGCGACAGCGAGTGCCCGGTGAAGACCGGCACGCGCACGCAGGTGCCGCTGACCCGCAGCGAGGGGATCGCCAGGATCTTGCGCGACTCGTTGCGGAGCTTCTGCTCCTCGTCGGTCTCGAAGGACCCGTCGTCGACGACCCCACCGGCCATCGGCAACACGTTGAAGGCGATGGGTCGGACGTACTTCACCGGGTCGGGGAAGGTGAGGGCCGTGCCGTCGTGGGTGAGCTCAGAAGCCTTGTCCCCCAGGGCATTCACTTGCGACGCGAGCTCCTCGACCCCGGCCAGCCCGGAGCCGCTGACGGCCTGGTAGGTCGCCGCGATGAGGCGGACCAGACCCGCCTCGTCATGCAGCGGCTTGAGCACCGGCATGGCGGCCATCGTCGTGCAGTTGGGGTTGGCGATGATCCCCTTGCGCATCTCCGCGATCGCGCCGGGGTTCACCTCGCTCACCACGAGCGGCACGTCCGGGTCCATCCGCCAGGCCGAGGAGTTGTCGATGACGGTTGCGCCCGCGGCCGCGAACTTCGGAGCCAGCTCCTTCGAGGTGCCACCACCCGCGGAGAAGATCGCGATGTCCAGGCCACGGGGGTCTGCCGTAGAAGCATCCTCGATAACAACGTCACGGTCGCCGAACCGGAGCGCCTGACCGGCTGAGCGGGCGGAGGCGAAGAAGCGGATCTCCTCGAGAGGGAAGGCCCGCTCCAGCAGCAACCGACGGACGACCGCACCGACCTGGCCGGTCGCGCCTACCACCCCGAGGCGCGTCATCGGCCGGTCCCGCCGTAGATGATGGCTTCGCCGTCGGCGCCGAGGTCAAAAGCGTCGTGCACGGCCTTCACGGCGGCCGGGACGTCGGTGTCGCGGCAGACCACCGAGATCCGGATCTCCGAGGTGCTGATCGCCTCGACGTTGACGGCCGCCTCGGCCAACGCCTCGAAGAAGGTCGCGGAGACCCCCGGGTGTGAGCGCATGCCCGCGCCGACCAGCGACACCTTGCCGACGTGCTCGTCGGACAGCACCTTCTCGAACCCGACCTGCGCCTGGACCTTCGACAGCGCGAGGACCGCCCCGGCCAGGTCGGACTTCGGGAGGGTGAAGGAGATGTCGGTGCGACCGGCAGCACCCGACACGTTCTGCACGATCATGTCGATGTTGACCTCGGCGTCGGCGATCGCCCGGAAGATGCGGGCCGCCTCACCGGGCTTGTCCGGCACGCCGACGACCGTGATGCGCGCCTCTGAGAGGTCGTGCGCGACAC
Organism: Mycobacteriales bacterium; assembly: GCA_046590985.1. Lineage (GTDB taxonomy): Bacteria > Actinomycetota > Actinomycetes > Mycobacteriales > SCTD01 > RYN-111. Next base: position 757 of record JBKJVH010000228.1, on the reverse strand, counting down.
CGCTGATGATGGCTGCTTCCACGGGGAGGTCTCCGGTGATCGTCGTGCCGGGCAAGTTCGAGAAGGAGGAGCGGACCACGAGCCGCACCTCGCAGCGGCGGGCGTACTCCACGCAGCGCAGGTGCAAGATCTTGGCGCCCGAGGCGGCCAGCTCCAGCATCTCCTCGTAGGACACGGTCGGGAGCTGCCGGGCGTTCGGGACCATCCGCGGGTCCGCGGAGTAGACCCCGTCGACGTCGGTGTAGATCTCGCAGACCTCGGCGTCCAACGCTGCAGCCAGCGCCACCGCGGTGGTGTCGGAGCCGCCGCGACCGAGGGTGGTGATGTCCTTGGTGTCCTGGCTGACGCCCTGGAACCCGGCCACGATCGCGACATGCCCGTCGGCCAGTGCCTGGATGATCCGTCCCGGGGTGACGTCGATGATCCGCGCCTTGCCGTGCACCGAGTCGGTGATGACGCCGGCCTGCGACCCCGTGAAGGACCGCGCCGACAGTCCCAGCGACTGGATCGCCATCGCCAGCAGCGCCATGCTGATCCGCTCGCCCGCTGTCAGCAGCATGTCGAGCTCCCGGCCCGGCGGCAGCGGCGACACCTGCTGCGCGAGGTCCAGCAGCTCGTCGGTGGTGTCACCCATGGCACTGACCACGACGCACACGTCGTGGCCGGCTTTGCGGGTCGCGACGATGCGCTCGGCCACCCGCTTGATGCGCTCAGCGTCCGACACCGACGACCCGCCGTACTTCTGCACGACGAGGCC
>JBKJVH010000226.1:0-2892 GCA_046590985.1 Mycobacteriales bacterium | reverse complement strand
CAGGTAGGCCAGACCGCTCTCGTCCTCCACCGGACCGAGGTAGGTCTTGAGCAGACCGGAGAACTGCTTGGGGTCGGTGAACTGGCCGCGGTTGCCGCAGTGCGGGCAGGCGATCTCGGCCAGTGCCTTGCCGGGCTGGCCCTCCTCGAGGTGGTCCGCGCGGTAGCGCTTGTGGCACGACGTGCACTCGGTCAGCGGGTCGCTGAAGGTCGCGACATGCCCGGACGTCTCCCACACCTCACGGGCCAAGATCACGCAGGAGTCGAGGCCGACGACGTCCTCACGGCCCTGCACCATCGACTTCCACCACTGGCGCTTGACGTTGTTCTTCAGCTCGACGCCGAGGGGTCCGTAGTCCCAGGAGGCGCGAAGCCCGCCGTAGATCTCACTCGACGGGAAGACGAGCCCCCGGCGCTTGCAGAGGCTGACGATGGTGTCCATGCGGTCGGGCGTCTTTGCCACGAGGTAGCTCTCCTGCAGTCAGTTCCAGCCGGCTGGCGGTCGGCGGTAGGTGCAGAACCCTAACCTGGCGCTACAGGTTCACCTTGAAGCGGACCGAAATGTGACCCTTGCAGACCGGGGCAAGCTTGACCGTGCCGGTGCGCAGCGGGTTCTGCTTGGAGAACTGCGCCTCGGCCTCGACCGACTCCTGATCGGTGCCGTCAATGGTCCAACCGGCGGCCTTGAGCTGGGTCACGTAGTCGTCGCGGACCTTGACGAAGTCTTTCGTGGGCAGGTGCGCGAAGACGATGAACGTCTTGCCCTGGGTGCTCGGGGCGTACAGGGTCGCCCCGTCGATCGCGGGGATCCCCGCCGGGAGGGAGGCTGTCGCCTCAGCGGCCGGCAGCAGGGTGTCGTTGCAGGCGAGGTCGGCCGGACCCTTGGCGGCAGCAGGGGAACTGCTGCCACCGCAGCCGGCAAGCAGTGCCAGCAGCGGCAGCACCACGACGGACTTGTGCATCACGACTCCAGATCACTCACAGACGGTCCGGACGACCCGCCGATCGAAGCGCTGGCAGCGTCGGCGGCCCGCCTGCTCGGGAGCGTAGCGGCAGGTTGAGCGGCGTCCTCGGAGATCAGCACCTCGAAGGCGCTCGGCTCGTCCCGGCCGCGGCCGAGCAAGGTGGCGGCGTCGACCTTGACGTCGTACGCCGACAGGCTGCGGCGGTAGGCGCCGACGCCGTCCCACTCGGTGGTGAGCACCCACGCCGTCGGGTCGTCCGCGGCCCGGCCCACCCGGCCGCGCAGGAAACCGGGGCGGGCCGCGAAGGCGGCCAGCGCCTTCTGGGCCTGCGGCAAGAAGGTCGGTCCGTCTTCGGCGGGCACGTCGAACCTGGTCACCACGATCACCCCGCCAGGCTAGGCCAGGTGGCAGGCTTGCTGCCGTGACCTCCCCCCGTGCCTTCCGTCGCCGCGTCGAGCTCACTGCCGGCCCCGTGCTGGTGATGATGTCCCGGCTGCCTCGTGTCGTGCCGTTCCTGGTCGTGCTGATGCTGCTCGTCGGCGGGCTGCTGCTGTCCGGACCGGTGGGCGCCGCCCTGCTGGCCCTGCTGGCGCTGCTGCTGGGGCTGCTGCTGTTCCTGGCCTGGCCCGCATTGCCGCAGCAGGACCGGCTCCTGCGGCTCGCCGTGGTGCTCCTCGTGCTGGGCTCCGCGGCCCGGGCTCTTTGAACTTGACAACGGTTTTCATTTCGATGACGCTGTCGGGGTGCGTCGCTCCCTGCTCCTGCTGACCCTGCTGGTCAGCTCCTGCACCAGCGGCTTCGCGCACGACGGCAAGGTGCAGGTGGTGGCCTCGGCCTACCCCTTCGCGTGGCTGGCCGGCCAGGTCGGCGGCCCCGCCGTGGCCGTGACCGACCTGGTCCCCCCGGGTGCCGAGCCGCACGACCTCGAGCTGTCCCCCAAGCAGGTCGGGCTGGTCGAGCAGGCCGCGGTCGTGGTCTACCTCAAGGGCTTCCAGCCCGCGCTCGACGACGCCCTCGGCGACCGGAAGCAGGGCTTCGACCTCGGCGCCGTCGTGGCCCAGCAGCCGCTGACCTCCGGGGACGAGCAGACCCCCAGGGACCCGCACATCTGGCTCGACCCCGTGCGCATGGAGGCCGCGGCCACCGGGCTGGCCGAGCGCCTCGCGGCGAAGGACCCCAGCCACGCGGCGGGCTACCGGACCCGCGCCACCGCGGTGGTGACGTCCCTGAAGGCGCTGGATGGCACGTACAGGGCGGCGCTGACAGGGTGCGAGCGCACGGACATCGTCACCAGCCACAGCGCCTTCGGGTACCTCGCGGCCCGCTACGGGCTGCACCAGGTGGGGATCACCGGCGTGAGCCCCGACGAGGAGCCGACGCCCCGCAAGGTCGCAGAAGTGGCGGACTACGCCCGTACGCACGGGGTCACGACCATCTTCTTCGAGTCGCTCGTGGACCCCAAGGTCGCCAGGACCGTCGCCGCCGAGATCGGCGCCCGCAGCGCTGTGCTGGACCCCGTCGAGGGCGTCCACGGCACCGATGACTACCTCACCGTGCAGCGCCGCAACGCCGCTGCCCTCCACCTCGCCCTGGGATGCCGATGACCGTCTTCGACCTGCAGCACGGACAGGTCGTCCTCGGCGGCCGCCGCATCCTCGACGACGTCTCGGTGCGCGTCGACCAGGGCGAGTTCGTGGCCATCCTCGGCGCGAACGGCTCGGGCAAGACCACCCTGGTACGCACCCTCGTCGGGCTCATTCCTTTGTCAGCAGGGACGCTGGAGGTGCTGGGTACCCCGCTCAGGAGCTTCCGCGAGTGGCCCAGGCTGGGGTACGTGCCGCAGCGGCTCGCAGTCGGCGGTGGGGTGCCCGCGACCGTCGGCGAGGTGGTCGCCAGCGGTCGGGTCGGGCGGGTGTCGCGGTTCCGGC
>JBKJVH010000236.1:0-6062 GCA_046590985.1 Mycobacteriales bacterium | reverse complement strand
CCGCGACCCGCGGGTGCTCGTGATCAAGCTCGCCGACCGGCTCCACAACATGCGGACGCTGCGCTACCTCAGGCAGGAGAAGCAGGAGCGGATCGCCACCACGACGCTGGAGATCTTCGCGCCGCTGGCGCACCGGCTCGGTATGAACACCATCAAGTGGGAGCTGGAGGACCTCGCCTTCGCGACGCTGTTCCCCAAGCGGTACGACGAGATCGTGCGGCTCGTGGCCGACCGGGCGCCCTCGCGGGACACCCAGCTGGCGGCGATCGTCGACAAGGTCAGCGCCGACCTGAAGGCCGCGAAGATCACCGCGACCGTCACAGGCCGACCGAAGCACTACTACTCGATCTACCAGAAGATGATCGTCCGCGGTCGGGAGTTCACCGACATCTACGACCTCGTCGGGATCCGGGTCACCGTCGAGAGCGTCCGGGACTGCTACGCCGCGCTCGGCACCATCCACGCCCTCTGGAGCCCCGTACCCGGGCGCTTCAAGGACTACATCGCGATGCCCAAGTTCAACATGTACCAGTCGCTGCACACCTCCGTGATCGGTCCTGAGGGCAAGCCCGTCGAGCTCCAGATCCGCACGCTGGAGATGCACAAGCGCGCTGAGTACGGCATCGCTGCGCACTGGAAGTACAAGGAGGGCGGCGATGCCCCGGGCATCGCGCCACCCGCCAAGGGCGACGACATGGCCTGGCTCCGGCAGCTGCTCGACTGGCAGCGAGAGGCCGCCGACCCTGGCGAGTTCCTGGACTCGCTGCGCTTCGACCTGCACAGCGCCGAGGTCTTCGTCTTCACGCCCAAGGGCGATGTCGTCTCGCTGCCGTCGGGCGCCACCCCCGTCGACTTCGCGTACGGGGTGCACACCGAGGTCGGGCACCGCTGCATCGGGGCGCGCGTCAACGGCCGGCTCGTCCCGCTCGAGTCCACGCTCGACAACGGCGATGTGGTCGAGATCTTCACCTCGAAGGCCGAGACCGCACACCCGTCGCGCGACTGGCTGCAGTTCGTCAAGAGCCCCCGCGCCCGCAACAAGATCCGCGCCTGGTTCGCCAAGGAGCGCCGCGAGGACGCCGTCGAGAACGGCAAGGACGCGATCGGGCGCGCGATGCGCAAGGCCGGCCTGCCGCTGCAGCGGCTGCTCGGCGGTGACGCGCTGCTCAACCTCGCCAAGGAGCTCCGGCTCGCCGACATCACCGCGCTGTACGTCGAGGTCGGCGAGGGCCGGCTGTCCGCGCAGTCCCTCGTCCAGAAGATCATGGCCTCGATGGGCGGCGCCGACGGCGCGGCGGAGGACATCGCCGAGACGGCCGTACCGACCCGACCGGCCCGGCCGCGGCCGCCCGGCGACCCAGGTGTGGTCGTCAAGGACGTCGACGACGTGTGGGTCAAGCTCGCCAAGTGCTGCACGCCGGTGCCGGGCGACGACGTCGTGGGCTTCGTGACGCGCGGGCGTGGCGTCTCCGTGCACCGGCGGGACTGCACCAACGCCGGCGACCTGCTGTCGGACCCGGCGCGCCTGGTCGAGGTCGAGTGGGCGCCGACGGCCGGCTCGCTGTTCCTGGTCAACGTCCAGGTCGAGGCGCTGGACCGCACCCGGCTGCTGTCGGACGTGACCCGCGTGCTCTCCGACGCGCACGTCAACATCTTGTCCGCGACCGTCACCACGACCCGGGACCGGGTCGCGGTGTCGCGGTTCTCCTTCGAGATGGCCGACCCCAAGCACATGGGTCACCTGCTCAACCAGGTCCGCGGGGTCGAGGGCGTGTACGACGCGTACCGAGTCACGAGCTGAACGGCACCTGCCCCGGACCCGCGCCGGATGGGCAGTGGCCACGCTGGGTGATGTTGTGCCTTCCCAGCAGTCGCCATCCAGTCCTGCCACAGCCGGGCTGGATCGGCAGCCGACGCGACGGCGTGTCGGCTGCACATCCAGCGATCGGGTTCCACCAGCTCCCAGCGAAGCGCCGCAGCAGCGACCCAGAGGTCACTCCTCGTCCTGGTGATGCTGCGGAGTCACGCCGACCGCGTCACGTCGTTGACACCTTGAGCGCTTTTCGTGCCGTTGTGCCTCATGCTGTGCGCACGGCCGCCGTCCGGGTGGCTCAGCTCAAGAGATGGGAACTCACGTGGACTTCATGACCGCCGTCAAGACCGTTCTTGGCAAGTACGCCGACTTCAACGGCAGGGCCCGGCGTTCGGAGTACTGGTACTGGACCCTCGCTGTCATCGTGGTCGACGTCGTGCTGCGCGTGCTCAACGTCCAAGCTCTGAGCCTGCTGTTCGGGCTCGCGATCTTCGTGCCGGGCATCGCCGTAGCCGCTCGGCGCCTGCACGACACCGGCAAGTCCGGCTGGTTGCAGCTCATCGCCCTCACCATCATCGGGATCATCCCGCTGATCGTCTTCCTGGCCCAGGACAGCACGCCTGGCGACAACTCCCACGGCCCCAACCCCAAGGGCATCGGTGGCGCCGGGATGCCGCCCGTCGGGTACGGGATGCCCCCGGTCTGATCTGCTTCAGCAACGACGAAGGCCGGCGTCCCGTGAGCGGGAACGCCGGCCTTTTGTCGTACCCGGTCTTAGGAGACCGTGGCGGTCGTGATCGTGACGGCGAGCTTGGGCTTGCCGTCGCCGCCGCCACCGTCGACGCCGGCTGCGGCGACCTTGGCCAGGACATCGAGGCCCTTGGTGATGGTGCCGAAGGGCGTGTAGCTGGGCGGCAGCTGGGTGTCCTTGTAGACCAGGAAGAACTGGCTGCCGTTCGTCCCCGGTCCGGCATTCGCCATCGCGACGGTGCCCTTCGGGTAGACCGCGCCGGAGAGGTTCTCGTCGGGGAACTGGTAGCCGGGGCCGCCGCTGCCGGTGGCGCTCGGGTCACCGCACTGCAGGACGTAGATCCCAGACGTGGTCAGCCGGTGGCACGAGGTGGCGTCGAAGTACTTCTGCTTGGCCAGGAACGTGAAGCTGTTCACCGTGCAGGGTGCCTTTGCCGACGCCAGCGACAGGTCGATCTCGCCCTGGTTCGTGTCGAGCTTGATCGTCGCAGGCTTGGTCTTCTCGACCTCCGTCGTCGGCGGCGTGCCGCTGACCTTCTTGGAGGCGGTGCCTGAGGACTTGTAGCTGCACGTTCCGCTCGCCGCGCTCGTGGGTGCTGCGGTGGCGGAGGGTGTGCTGCTCGCACCCGGCTGGGACAGCGTGTCCTTCTTGGTCGAGCCGCCGTTCACCGCGAGGGCGACCGCGACCACGATGCCGACCACCGCGAGGCTGGCGACCGAGATCAGCAGGGTCTGCCGCTGCTTGCGGCGGTGCGCCTCGGCAGCCGCCCGCCGGGCGGCCTGGCGCTCCGCCCTCATCCGGGCGAGCTCACGCTCACGCTTGCTGCTTGCCACGCTGGTCCTCCAGGAGCCTTGGGAAACGCTTGCGGGGGAGTCTAGGGAATCTCGCTCGGGTCCGAGGCATCCGCGCCGGTAGGGTCAGGCTCGCCCTCAGCCCCTTTCCCCAAGGAGATCGACGACCGTGTTCGTCCGCGGGTTCCCCGCCCAGGCCTTCGACACCAACTGCTGGGTCGTCGCGCCCGCCGAGGGTGAGCAGTGCGTGATCATCGACCCGGGCATCGGCGTCCTCGACCAGCTCGACGAGGTGCTGCGCGAGCACCGCCTGCAGCCGGTCGCGGTGCTGCTCACGCACGGCCACCTGGACCACACGTTCTCGGTCACGCCGGTCTGCGGTGCGCGCGACATCCCGGCCTGGATCCACCCAGGCGACCGGGAGCTGCTCGTCGAGCCGATGAAGGGCATGTCGAACGACAGCCAGTCCCTGTTCGGCGGCCGGTTCGAGTGGGTCGAACCCTCTGACGTACGCCTGCTCGACCCTGCCGAGCCGATGTCGCTGGCCGGGCTGGACTTCCGGGTCGACTTCGCGCCCGGGCACACCCAGGGCTCGGTGGTGTTCGAGACCGCTGAGGCGCTGTTCTCCGGCGACGTGCTGTTCGCCGGGTCGGTCGGGCGCTGCGACCTGCCCGGGGGCGACTGGGAGCAGATGCAGGAGTCGCTGGCTCGCGTGATCCTGCCCAAGCGCGACGACCTGGTCGTGCACACCGGGCACGGCCCCTCGACCACCATCGGCCGCGAGCGGGTGTCCAACCCGTACCTGCGCCGGCTGGCCTCGCAGCCGCCGTCGCGAGGGCTGTGATGGCCTTCCAAGCGCCCAAGGGCACCTACGACGTTCTCCCCGGCTCGGGCTTCCTGCCGGTACGGGAGGGGCTCTTGGCGCCAGCGGCTTTGGCCGGCTACCGGTACGTGGAGGCGCCGGTGTTCGAGGACACCGAGCTGTTCGCGCGCGGGGTGGGGGAGTCGACCGACGTCGTCTCCAAGGAGATGTTCACCTTCACCGACCGGGGCAACCGGTCTCTCACGCTGCGGCCCGAGGGCACGGCGGGGGTCGTCCGGGCGGTGCTCCAGCACGGGCTGCAGAACGGTCAGCTGCCCGTCAAGGTCCGGTACGCGGGACCGATGTTCCGCGCGGAGCGCCCGCAGGCCGGCCGGTTCCGGCAGTTCCAGCAGTCCGGCATCGAGGCGATCGGGGTGGTGGACCCGGCGCTCGATGCGGAGGTGGTCGCGTTGGCCTACGAGGGCTTCCGGTCCCTCGGCCTCACCGGCGTCCGGTTGCTGCTGACCTCTCTGGGGACCCGGTGTGCCGGCCGGCCTACCGCGAGGAGCTGCTGGCGTTCCTCACCGGGCTCGACCTCGACGAGGCCACCCGGGCGCGGGCGGTCCTCAACCCGCTGCGCGTGCTGGACGACAAGCGCCCTGACGTCCAGAAGCTGCTGGTGGACGCGCCGCTGATGCCGGACCGCCTGTGCGCGGACTGCAAGGAGTTCCACGACGGGGTCCTCGCCGGGCTTGTTGCTCTCGGGGTGCCGTTCGAGCCGGCGCCCCGGCTGGTCCGTGGGCTCGACTACTACATGCGCACCACGTTCGAGTTCGTCCACGACGGCCTCGGGGCGCAGTCCGCGGTCGGTGGCGGCGGGCGCTACGACGGGCTGTCCGAAGCCATCGGCGGTCCGGCGCTGCCCGGCATCGGGTGGGCCCTCGGCATCGAGCGGACGCTGCTGGCCATGGCCGCCGAAGGACTGCCGGTGCCGACCGACCAGGGGCTCGCGGTGTTCGTCGTACCGCTGGGGGCGGCGGCCAAGGCGTGGGCCGTCTCGACGGTCGGCGCCCTGCGCAAGGCGGGAGTCGCCGCAGACCTGGTCTACGGCGAGCGCGGCATGAAGGGCGCGATGAAGGCCGCGGACCGGTCCGGCGCGCGCTGGGCCGTCATCGTCGGCGACCGAGATCTCGAGGCCTCCGTCGCCCAAGTCAAGGACCTTTCCGACGGCTCCCAGGTAGCCGTACCCCTTTCTGAACTTCTGGAGAAGCTCGCATGATGCGCACCCACGAAGCCGGCACGCTCCGCGAGGAGCACGTCGGCCAGACCGTCACGCTCGCCGGTTGGGTCGCCCGCCGCCGCGACCACGGCGGCGTCGCCTTCCTCGACCTCCGCGACCGCTCCGGGCTGGTCCAGGTGGTGCTGCACGAGGACGCCGACTTCCGGGTCGAGTCGTGCCTGCAGGTCACCGGCACCGTCCAGAAGCGGCTGGCCGGCAAGGAGAACGCCGACCTCGCGTCCGGCGCGGTCGAGATCGCCGTCACGGCGCTGGAGGTGCTGTCCCCGGCGGCCGCGCTGCCGTTCCAGCTCGACGACGAGGTGGGGGAGGAGGCGCGCCTGAAGTACCGCTACCTCGACCTGCGCCGCACCAGGCCGGCCGCCGCGCTCAAGCTCCGGTCCGACGTCAACCACGCGGCGCGCGCGGTCCTGCACGACCGCGGCTTCCTCGAGATCGAGACCCCGACGCTGACCCGCTCCACCCCGGAGGGGGCCCGCGACTTCCTGGTGCCGGTCCGACTGCAGCCCGGCTCCTGGTACGCCCTCCCGCAGTCACCGCAGCTGTTCAAGCAACTGCTCATGGTTGCCGGCATGGAGAAGTACTTCCAGATCGCTCGTTGCTACCGC
>JBKJVH010000206.1:0-16584 GCA_046590985.1 Mycobacteriales bacterium | reverse complement strand
CATCGGCAAGGGCTTCAACCTCGGGTTCCAGAAGGACAACGACAAGATCGGCGCCTACGAGCGGATGAAGACCAAGGTGCAGGAGGAGCTCAAGCAGCACTTCCGGCCCGAGTTCCTGAACCGTATCGACGACATCGTGGTGTTCCACCAGCTCAGCCAGGACGAGATCATCACGATCGTCGACCTGATGCTGAACCGGGTCGACACCCAGCTCAAGGCCAAGGACATGAGCCTGGAGGTCACCACTCCCGCGAAGCTGCTGCTTGCGACCAGGGGGTATGACCCGGTGCTGGGCGCCCGGCCGCTGCGCCGCACGATCCAGCGCGAGATCGAGGACAGCCTGTCCGAGCAGATCCTGTTCGGCACCCTCGTGCCCGGCCAGATCGTGGTCGTCGACACCGAAGGTGAGGGCGAGGAGCAGAAGTTCACGTTCCGGGGCGAGGACAAGCCCTCGCTGGTGCCCGACGTGCCGCCGGTCGACCTCGCGAAGACCGCCGAGGGCGACGCCTGAGCCTTCGAGCTCCACGCCGAGGACCCGTCGCTACTGCGGCGGGTCTTCGCGCCTTTCAGCCCACATCGGGTGGTTCGACCTCGGAGGAACGCCCCAGTCGGTAGCGTCCACAGGATGGAAAGTCCTGGGGCGGCCGCAGACCTTCCTGCGGCCATGCTGGACACCCCCCTCGGGGCGTTGTTCCGGGCCTCGCCGGACGCGATCCTGGTGCTGCACGACACCGCCTTCGTCGCCGCCAACCCGGGCGCCGAGGCGTTCTTCCGTGCGCAGGGTCCGGCGATCGCCGACGTGGTCAACTTCCAGGCCCTGCTCAGCCAGGTCCCGGACGACCGGTTGCACCGGGTCGTGATCCCGCCGCACGGCGTCGCGGACATCCTCCGTCGGAGTGTCGGAGCGTTCCAGGCGCTCATCATCCGTGACGTCACGACGGTGGTGCGCAACGCCGAGGGGCTGCGGCGGATCGCCAGCGCCAGCCGCGCGGTGATGGGCTTGGAGCCGACCGTTCCCCGGGTACTTCAGCTGCTGGTGACCGAGGCCAAGCTCCTCACGCAGGCCGACTACAGCGCGCTGCTGCTGCTGCGGGAGGGCTCGGCCACCGACACCAGCCATTTCGTGTACGACGCCCCGCGGGCGCTCTTCCCGGCCCGGATGCCTCGCGTCGTCGGGCTGCTGAGCGTCCCGGTCGAGGCCAAGGGCCCGGCCCGGCTGGACGACATCCGTGGGCACCCCGCCGGCGTCGGGCTGCCCGGCGTGCACCCCCCGATCGGCCCGCTCCTGGCCGTACCGATCCTGTCGGGGGACAGTGTGCTGGGCGAGGTCGCGGTGGCCAACGCGCCAGGCGGGCGGGGGTTCGACCTGGTGGACGAGCAGCTCCTGCAGGACCTCGCGGCGCACATCGCGGTCTCGGTGCGCTGGGCCCAGCAGGCCGAGCGGGTGCGCGAGCAGGAGCTGCTGCGGCAGGAGGTCGTCGACACCGCCCGGCACGACATCAGGACGCCACTGGGGGCCGGCAAGGGGTATGCCCAGCTGCTGGCTCGTCAGCTCGGCAGGATGACCCCGGAACAGGTGGCCACCGCGCTGTCCGGACTGACGGAGTCGTTCGACCGGATCGAGTCGTTCACGCGGCGGCTGCTCGTCGACGAGCGCACGGACGTCGTGGGCGTGACCCCGGAGTGGGCCGAGCTGGACCTGGTCGCCCTGCTTGAGACGCTCCGTCGGGACGTGCAGGCCTCGGCGGGCCGCGACGCTCTCGTGGTGGAGCGCGACCTGGACGGCCCGACCCGGCTCGCCGGCGACCCGGAGATGGTGCGCGAGGTCCTGGACAACCTGATCGGCAATGCGCTCAAGCACAGCCCGGCGGACGCTCCGGTGGTGGTCATCGTGCGGTGGCAGGGCGAGCAGGTCCGGATCGACGTCCGGGACGTCGGTCCGGGCATCCCCGAGGCCGAGCAGGCGGCGTTGTTCGAGCGCTGGTCACGCACCGACTCCTCCCGCAAGAGGCAGGTCGCCGGCTTCGGGCTGGGCCTGGCGATCGTGAAGCGGCTGGTCACCGCCCACGGCGGCACGCTGGGGGTCAGCTCCCGCCGCGGAGAAGGGGCCACCTTCTGGGTGACCTTCCCCGCTAAGGTGCCGGGGTGACCGAAGTGACGCGGGTGGTGCTCGTCGAGGACGACGCCACCGTTTGTGGGGTGATCGAGATCCTGCTGTCCACCGAGCCGGACCTGGAGCTGGTCGGGACGGCGGCGACCGCCGAGGCGGGCATCGAGCTGGTCCGCAGCCTCGCTCCCGACCTGGTGCTGCTGGACAACCAGCTCGAGGGTGCGATGACCGGGCTGCAGGCCGCTCCGAGCATGAAGGGCGCCGCCCCGAACGTGGTCGTGCTGCTCTGCACCGCCTTGGACCTCGCCGAGGTGGCCGCGTCGGAGCCGGCCATCGACGGCTACCTGCGCAAGGACCACCTGGTCGATCTGGTCGACGTCGTCCACCGATTGCTCAACCACCGCCCCTGACGTCCGTACGCCAACGCTGGGTGGGCCTTGAGTTGTGAGGACACAAGGTCACCGTGGGAGCGCGTAGCGACCGTCCTCCAGCGGGTCGACAAGCCCGTCCGCCACCAGCCCGTCAAGCGCCCGGGCCCGCTGCACCGGCTCGTCCCAGACCTGGGCCAGCACGTCGGCCGCCACCGGCTCACTGCTGTCCCGGAGCACCGCGAGCAGCCGGCCGCGGACCTGCCGGTCGGTGCCGGCGTACCCCTGCGGGCGCTTGACCGGTGCCTCCAGCGGCGGTGAACCCGCGGCCAGCCACCCGCAGGCCCCGGCCACCGGGCACCTGAGGCAGCGCGGCGCACGGGCGGTGCAGACCAGCGCGCCGAGCTCCATCAGGGCGATCGAGGCGACGGCGGCGGGTTCGTCGGCCTGCGGCAGCAGATCGAGCACCCGTACCAGGTCCCGCTTGGTCACCGCAGCGTCGGCGACCCCCTCGACCACCCGCGCGACCACCCGACGGACGTTGGTGTCGACGACGGCGTGCCGCTGACGCAACGCGAACGCCGCCACCGCCCGCGCGGTGTAGTCCCCCACCCCGGGGAGGGACAGCAGCTCCGGGACCGTCGTGGGCAGCTCCCCGCCGAACCGCTCCACCACCGCCACGCAGGCCGCGTGCAGCCGGAGCGCCCGCCGCGGGTAGCCGAGCCGGCCCCACATCCGGACGGCTTCCCCACTCGGCGCGGCCGCCAACGCCGCCGCGCTTGGCCAGCGCGCCAGCCACGCGTCGTACGCCGGGACGACCCGCGCCACGGGCGTCTGCTGCAGCATCACCTCGCTCACCAGCACCTGGTACGGGGTGGTGCCCGCCGTCCGCCACGGCAGGTCGCGGGCGGCACCGGGGTACCAGCGGAGCAGGTCGTCGATCCAGGAGGGCGGCATGGCAGAGGTGATGGTCGCACCACCGGGAACGATCACGCCCGTCTGTCGGCAATCCACAGGGCCCCGACCCTGTGGATTGCCGACGAAGGGCTAGGGTCCGTCGTATGGCGCTGAACCCGGTGGGCCCGCTGCCGGCGGCGACGTACTGGCGACGTCGCGCGGTGCTGCTGGTCGGCGTGCTCGTGCTGCTACTGCTGGTGAAGTCCTGCGCCTCCGGCGACTCGCCCGCCACGAAGGTGTCGAGCACCCCGACCCCGACGGCGACGCCCAGCACGTCCCCCCGTCCCTCGCCCGTTCGCACCAGCGCGCCGCCGGTGGTCGCGACCGGACCGGCCTGCCCCGACGCCGCCCTCACGCTGACCGCAGACACCGACGCGAGCACGTACCGGCTCGGCGCCACGCCCAAGATCACGCTCAGCGTCAAGAACACCTCGACGAAGGCTTGCCGCCGCGATCTCGGCGCCGGGGCGGTGGAACTGCTCGTCTACAGCGGCCAGGACCGCATCTGGTCCAGCGACGACTGCAGTCCCAGCAAGGCCGTCGCGGTGGTGTCGCTGGCTCCCGGAGCGAGCCAGGCGGTCGTGAAGACCTGGCCCGGGCGACGCTCGCTGCCGGGGTGCGCGGGGTCGAAGGGCGCCGCCGACCTCGGGACGTACAAGGTGGTGGCCCGGCTCGGCACGCTTCGGCAGGACGGCGCCGTCTTCCGGCTGCGCGCCTGAGGCTCAAGCACCCGCTCGAACTGGACGACACAAGCGGCACGGGCGCGTGGAGGTCAGGGGTAGCAACGGTGGCGCAGGACATGGCGAGCAGTCTCCGTCCTGTGTTCGGGCGCGAACTGAAGACCAGGCTGCCCAGGTTGGTGGCAGCCCGTGACGGGGTCAGCGACGACCTCGAGGTCGCCCGCCGCGACGCGCACACGCTGGGCTCGAGCGCCTTCGTCGTGGGGGAGCCGGAGATCGGCCGGCTGGCCCGGGCCGTCGAGGTCGCCCTGGACCCGGAACTGCTGGATGAGCTCGTGCGGGCTCTGCAGGCGTGGGTGCCGTGACGGTCCCGATCGCGCCGGCCCTGACCACTGTCGTCGTGGTGGACGACTCCCCGGTGCAGCGGCGCTTCGTGCGGCAGGCCGTGGAGGCCGACCCGCTGCTGACCGTCATCGGTGAGGCCCGCAACGGCAAGGAGGCCGTCGCGCTGGTCGCGCGGCTGCGGCCTGCCGCCGTGCTCATGGACCTGGACCTGCCGCTGATGAGCGGCCTCGAGGCCATCGAGCGGATCATGGCACAGAGCCCGACCCCGATCCTGGTCTACAGCGGTCACGTCGGGGGCGCGGAGAGCGTGAACGCGCTGGAGGCGCTGGCCGCCGGGGCCGTCGACGTGCTGGCCAAGCCGGGTCCGGAGGACACCGGCTCACTCGAGGAGTACGCCAACCAGCTGCGCCGGCGCCTGAAGGTCGCCGCCCGGGTGCGCGTCATCACCCACCCTCGCGGGAAGCTGCGCTCGCAGGGCATCCCGCTCACGAGCAACCTGAGCCTCACGAGGACCGCCCGCCCCGTCGAGGTCGGCAGCGGCGTGAAGCTGATCGCGATCGGGGCCTCCACCGGGGGGCCGCAGGCGCTGCACACCGTCCTCCAGCAGCTACCGGCCGACCTCGACCAGGCGGTGCTGGTCGTGCAGCACATGGCCGAGGGCTTCATCCCGGGGCTGGCCTCCTGGCTCGACGGCCTGTGCGCGCTGCCGGTGGTGGTCGGCGGCACCGGCAAGCGGCTGCTCCCCGGCACCGTCACGATCGCGCCGAGCGGCTGCAACCTCATCGTCACCGACGACCGCCTGAGGGTCCTCTGCACGCCGCCGGAGCAGGGCCAGTTCCACGTACCCGGCATCGACCAGTGCTTCGCGAGCATCGCCCAGTCGCTCGGTTCCGACGCGGTCGGCGTGCTGCTCACCGGGATGGGGCGCGACGGCGCCGCCGGTCTCAAGGCGATGCGCGATCGCGGCGCACCGACGCTCGGTCAGGACGAGGCGACCAGCGCGGTGTACGGCATGCCGCAGGCGGCGTTCGCCCTCGACGCGGTCGACCGTCAGCTCCCGGTGGAGGACATCGCGGCGGCGGTGCTGGCCCTGGTGGGCCGGACATGACGGTCACCCTCAGCCAGGAGCAGTTCGACGCCCTGCGCGCGCTGCTGTCGCGGGCCGCCGGGTTGGTCTTCGACGACAGCCGCAAGCAGTCGATGGCCTACTCGGTCGCGGAGCGGGTGCGTGCGGCCGGGGTGTCCGACGTCGATGCCTACCTGCGGCTCCTCGACGACCCGGTGGAGCGGCAGCGCCTCCTCGACGAGGTCACCATCCAGGAGACGCACTTCTTCCGCAACCCTCCCCAGGTACGGGCGCTGCGCGCGCACGTGCTGCCCGAGCTGCTCCGGCACGCCGAGGCGCACGGTCGCCGGCTGCGGATCTGGAGTGCCGGTTGCTCGACCGGTGAGGAGCCGTACAGCATCGCGATGATGCTGCGCGAGGTGCTCCCCTCCACCGCCGGTTGGGACGTGAAGGTGCTGGCCACCGACCTCTCCAGCCGGGCTCTCGAGGCTGCCCGCACCGGCGCGTACGGCAGCCGAGCGGTCCAGCTCGCCACCCCCGACCAGCTCGCCCGCTTCTTCGTCGCCACCGACGACGGCCGGTTCGAGGTCCGCCCCGAGGTTCGGGAGCTGGTGGAGTTCCGGCACCACAACCTCGTCACCGAGGCGGTGCCTTTCCCGCCGAGCGAGCGCATCGACCTGGTGCTGTGCCGCAACGTCACGATCTACTTCGGGCGCGACACCACCCGCGCGCTGATGACCCGGCTGCACGGCTGCCTGCGCGACGGTGGGTACCTGTTCCTCGGGCATTCCGAGACGCTCTGGCAGGTCAGCGAGGACTTCCGGCTGGTCTCGCTCGGCACCGGTGACGCCGCCGCGTTCGTCTACCGCCGGCCGACCGCGCTGCCCGAGCGCCGGGCGGTGCTTCCCGACCGGCGCACGCTGGACGTCGGTCCGCCGCCCGCCCCGGAGCGGCGACTTCGGGTGCGCCGCGCTGAGGTGGTCGCCGCGCCGACGGCCGACGAGCTGCTCGACAAGGCTCGGGCCAGCCTGCGTGCCGGCTTGTACGAGCAGGCAGCGGCATACGCGGAAGAAGCCGCTTCGGCAGAGCCGTTACGGGTCGAGGCGTTCTACCTGCGTGGGCTGGCCCTGGTCGATGCCGGTCGGGACCCCGACGCGCTGGTCGACCTGCGCAAGGCGGTCTACCTGGACCCCACCCTCGGCTTCGCGCACTTCTTGCTCGCCGGGGTGCTCGACCGGCTCGGCCACCCCGCGGCCGCTGCCCGGGAGTACGCCGCCGCCGCTGACACCCTTGGGCGGCAGCCGGGCGACGCCACGGCCGAGGAGCTCGGCGGGCGTAGCGTCAGGGAGCTGGCCAACCTGTGCCGGCAGCTGGAGGTCCGCCTGGGCGGCCGTGTCGAGGGAGTCGGATGAGCGCCGGGCTGGTCACGTTCGTGCTGGGCGAGCGCGAGTACGCCACGCCGCTGCCCGCGATCCGGGAGGTGGTCCGCCTCGAGGGGCTGGCCGACCTGCCCGGCATGACGCCGCCGCTGGCTGGTGTGCTCGACCTGCGCGGGGTCGCGCTGCCGGTGCTCGACCTCCGGCTCGGCGACCCGTCGCTGCGGGGCGACGTGCTCGTGCTGGAGAACGCCGACTCCTCCCTGGTCGGCGTCGCCGTTGACCGCGTCCAGGCCGTGGTCGCCGACAGCGAGCTCACCCAGGGCGGTGTCGCGGGCGACGAGCTGCCGTCGTACGTGCTGGAAGTGCTCCGCGGC
The DNA here is from genome assembly GCA_046590985.1 of Mycobacteriales bacterium. Lineage (GTDB taxonomy): Bacteria > Actinomycetota > Actinomycetes > Mycobacteriales > SCTD01 > RYN-111. The sequence continues at coordinate 9,305 of JBKJVH010000206.1, read as the reverse complement.
AAGAACGGTCCGGTGTTCCTCGTCGACCTCCCGCTGATGGTCGCGGCGGCCCGTAGGGTGGCCACGTGAAGCGCGCCTCTGATGCCCTGTTCGTGATCGCCGTGGTGTTCCTGGTGCTGGCGATCGTGCTGGGGAACGTCGTGCTGTACGCCGCTGCGGCGGCCGCTTTCGTCGGTTCGGTCGCGGTCACCCTGGCCAAGCGACGGCGTTTCAAGGCCCGCAAGGCGGCGGCTCAGCCTTAGACGTACCGCTCGAGGATGCTCGACTCGGCGAGCCGGGACAGCCCTTCACGGACCGACCGGGCGCGGGTCTCGCCGACGCCCTCGACGGCCTGCAGATCGTCGATCCCAGCGGCCAGCAGCTTCTGCAGCCCCCCGAAGTGCTCGATGAGCCGGTCCACGATCTGGTTGGGCAGCCGCGGCACCTTGGCCAGCAGGCGGTAGCCGCGTGGGCTCACCGCGACCTCGAGCCCGTCGAGCCCGCCGGTGTGGCCGACGGCCTTGGCGATGACGGCCAGGTCGAGCAGGTCGGTGCCGGTCAGCGCGTCGAGCTCGGCCAGCGCGTCAGCGTCGCTGCGGGCCTTCCTGCCGGTGCCGTGCACCAGGTAGTCGCGGACGATGAGCTCTCGCTCGCTCTCCACGCCGGCCATCAGCTCGTCGAGCTGCAGGCTCAGCAGCCGGCCGTCGGAGCCGAGCTCCACGACGTAGCTCTCGATCTCGGTCGCGATCCGGCGGACCATCTCCAGCCGCTGGCTGACCGCCATCGCGTCGCGGACCGTGACGAGGTCCTCGATCTCGAGCGCGGACAGCGTGCCGGCCACCTCGTCCAGGCGCATCTTGTAGCGCTCGAGGGTGGCCAGCGCCTGGTTGGCGCGGGACAAGATCGCAGCGCTGTCGTCGAGCACGTAGCGCCGGCCGTCGACGTAGAGGGCGATGATCTTCATCGACTGGCTGACGCTGATGACCGGGTAGCCGGTCTGCTTGGCGACGCGCTCGGCCGTACGGTGCCGGGTGCCGGTCTCGGCGGTCTCGATCGTGGAGTCGGGCACGAGCTGCACGCTGGCCTTGACGATCTTGGCCAGGTCGCCGGTGACGACGCAGGCGCCGTCCATCTTGGACAGCTCCCGGAGCCGCGTGGCGGAGAAGTCCACATCGAGGTCGAAGCCGCCGCCGCAGAGCGACTCGACGAGCCTGTCGTAGCCGAGCACGATCAGCGCGCCGGTGTTACCGCGCAGGATCCGCTCCAGGCCGTCGCGCAGGGCCGTCCCGGGTGCGACCTGGGTGAGGGTGGTGCGGAGCAGGTCGTCCGTGCTCGCCACGCGTCGTCCTCCCGGTTGTTGGGGTCAGTCTAGGGAGCGCAGGGGCCAGGTGTGGGTCACGGCTGGGTCACGGTCGTGGGACGGTGCGCCGAGCGCGTCCGGACAGCGCGCTGACGGCCCGTAACGCGGTGTCGACGTCGATGACCTCCAGGACCTCCATGCCGGCCGGTGGGGTGCCGCTCCCGGTCGGCACGATCGCCGCGGTGAACCCCAGCCGGGCGGCCTCGGCCAGCCTGCGCTGGATCGCCTGAACCGGGCGGACCTCGCCCGACAGGCCCACCTCGCCGATGGCGACGAGCCCGCCGGGGATGGGCCGTTCCTTGCTGGCGCTGCGGACGGCCAGCACCAGCGCCAGGTCGGCGCCGGGGTCGCTGACGCGCATCCCGCCGACGGTCGCGGTGTGCACGTCCTGCTTGGCGAGCTCGGGGGTCGCGGCCCGCTTCTCGGTGACCGCCAGCACCATCGTGACCCGGCCGGAGTCGAGCCCGGAGACGGCCCGGCGGGGGCTGCCTTCCTTGCTGGCGACCGAGACCAGGGCCTGGACCTCCGCGAGGAGCGGCCGGCGGCCCTCCATCGTGACCGTGACGCACGTGCCGGCGACGGGGTTGTCGGCGCGGGACAGGAAGAGGCCCGAGGGGTCAGCCAGCCCCTCGATGCCGTTCTCGGTCATCTGGAAGCAGCCGATCTCGTCCGCGGCCCCGAACCGGTTCTTCACGGCCCGGACCATCCGCAGGCTCGAGTGCCGGTCGCCCTCGAAGTGCAGGACGACGTCGACCAGGTGCTCGAGCAGCCGGGGACCGGCGATGCTGCCGTCCTTGGTGACGTGACCGACCAGCACGGTCGCGATGCCGCGCTCCTTGGCGACCGCGATCAGGCCGGCCGCGACGGCGCGGATCTGGGTGACGCCACCGGGGCTGCCGTCGACGTCGACGGACCCGATGGTCTGGACGCTGTCGACGATCAGCAGCCCGGGTTGCACGGTGTCGATGTGGGCGAGCACCGCGGACAGGTCGGTCTCGGCGGCGACCCACAGGTGCTCGTTGAGGGCGCCGGTCCGGCCGGCGCGGAGCCTGACCTGGGCCGCGGACTCCTCACCGGTCACATAGAGGGTGGGGGAGCCGGCCTTGGCGGCCTTGGCGGCGACGCTCAGGCACAGCGTGCTCTTGCCGCAGCCCGGTTCGCCGGCGAGCAGCACGACGGAGCCCGGCACGAACCCGCCGCCGAGCACCCGGTCCAGCTCGGCCTCGCCCGTCGGCTGGGACGTCGCGTCGGTCGCGGAGACCTGGTTGATCGGCAGTGCCGGGGAGCTCACCGGTCCGGCGGCGACCCGCATCCGGGTGGCGCCGGCCTCGGTGATGCTTCCCCAGGCCTGGCACTCGGGGCAGCGGCCGACCCACTTGCCGACGGTCGTGCCGCACTCGGTGCAGCGGTGCGACGGGCGCTCGCGCGCAGCAGGTTTGGCCATGGTGGGGACGCTAGTGGCCCGGTCGGACAGTGCGGGCGCGCCAGGCCGGTGCTACTCCGCGCCGTACGGGTCCTGCTCGGCCTGGCGGTCGCCCAGCCCGTTGTCGCCGGCCCGGACCGGCACCTGGACGGTGACGCGAGCCGCCTTCTGGAAGGTGAGCGTGACGCTGACGTAGGTGCCGGCTGCGAGGTCGCGGGTCAGGCCGTTCAGAACCAGCGACCAGGTCGTCCCGGACGTGCCACGGGCCGGCACCGGCACGCTCGTCACGACGGCGCCCTTGTCCTGGAGCACGGCGCTGGCGGCCACCTCTGAGGTGGCGCTGACGAGCGCGTCGCCGGAGTCGCCGGTGTTGACCAGCACGCCCTGCAGCACGGCCGGGTCGCCGAGGGGGATGGTGGAGCCGCTGAGCGGCGGCGTCACGTGGAGGTTGCGGACGGACAGGTCCCCGAGGTCGGCGCGCGCGCCGTCCTGCCGACCCACCTCGCTGTAGGTCTTCGCCTGGAGGCCGGTGCCGCACGCGCTCAGGAGGACGGCACTCAGGGCGACGACGGACAAGGGCACCAGGCGGCTCACGAGAGCTCCAGACGGTTCTAGGGCGACGTTCTAAGGCGAGGCGAGGACGGGCAGGTCAGCGGCGATGTCCGACGGCGTCACGCCACCCGGGTAGACGACCGGGAGGCGGTCGGCAGCGTTGTAGGCGAAGATCGCCGCTGAGTGCGTGACAGCGTAGCCAAGGGCTCCGGAGTGGGTGTGCGGCGCGGTCCCCGGCTCGGCCGGGTGCTGGTCCGGGTGGCCGGGCAGGGTCGGCGTCACGCCGTCCGGGAAGCCGGGCGTGACGCCGGCCGCCTGCTGGGCCGCGTCCACCTCGGCCTGGGTGCCGAGCAATCCCACGAAGGACGTCGAGAACTGGTCGAGCCAGGCCCGCAGCACCGGCGCGGTGTCCCGCTTGGGGTCGGTCGTCACAAAGACCACGACGGCCTTCTTGGCCAAGGCGGGACCCACCTTGCGCAGCGCGGACGCGACGTCGGCCATCGCGGTGGGGCAGGCGTCCGGGCAGTGCGTGTACCCGTAGTAGACGAACGTGGGCCGACCGTGCGTCTCGGCGCCGAAGTCATACCGCTTGCCGCTGGTGTCGGTGAGCACGAACTCCGGCCGCGGGAGCGCCGGCTTGGTCTCCACGCCGTGATAGGCCGCGGGCCTGGCAGCCACCCCGGAGGAGCACGCGCTCAGCACGAGCGCGGACACCAGGAGCGGGAGGGCCTTCACCGCTCCAGTGTCACCCATGCGCCACGAGGTCCGCGCCGCTGAGCAGCAGCAGCGTCACGTCGATCGCGGCGATGACCAGGACCGACAGGAAGGGAGCGCGATTCCCCAGCGCGAACCCGACGGCCAGCACCCCCGCCGCGACCAGCGGCAGGACCAGCGCAAAGAGCGACAGCCCCGGCGCCACGCTGAGCAGCACGGTGGCCCCGACCAGCGCGATCCCGGACAGCAGCACGGTCAGGGAGCGCCCCAGCCGGTGCGGGAGCCCCCGCACGCCGGTGGCCTCGTCGTCGGCGAGGTCGGGGAGCACGTTCGCCCCGTGCGCCCCGACGCCCAGCAGCGCGCCCGCGGCGGTCGCCCACCAGCGCGCCCAGGGGTGCCCGGGGAGCCCCAGGGTCACGATCGACGGCACCAGCCCGAACGACAGCGCGTACGGCGCGAACGACAGCACGGTCGACTTCAGCCGGGCGTTGTACAGCCACGCGCTCGCCACCGCGAGCAGGTGGGCCAGCCCGGCAGAGGTCCCCATCAGGAAGCTCAGCGGGACGCAGGCACACGCCGCCCCCAGCGCCGCGGTCCGGACGGTCGACACCGGCAGCCCCTGCACGACCGGCTTGTCGGTGCGTCCCACCGTCACGTCCCGCGCGGCGTCGAACCAGTCGTTGCTCCAGCCGACGGACAGCTGCCCGGACAGGAACGCCAGGAACACCCGCAGCGGGCTCGCCCCGACCGACCAGGCGAGCGCCGCGGCCAGTCCGCTGACGGCAATCGTCGGCTCGGGGTGGCACGCGCGGACCAGCCGGGAGAGGGTGGGCATGTGCGGACTCTGCCAAGAAACGACCCCCGGCAGTACGACGACCTCGCCGCGCTCTGGTGGCAGCCCCGCAGCAAGTTCGCGATGCTGCACTGGATCGCGGCCGCGCGGGCCGGTCTGGTGCCTCCGGCAGACCGCCAGGGGTCGCTGCTGCTCGACCTCGCCTGTGGTGCCGGCCTGCTCGCGCCGCACCTCGCCGGCAAGGGCTACCGCCACGTCGGGCTGGACCTGTCGCCGACGGCCCTCCCGCAGGCCCGCGACCACGGCGTCACCCCGGTACGCGGGGACGTCCTCCGGCTGCCCTTCGCCGACGCGGTCGCCGACGTCGTGGTGGCCGGCGAGGTGCTGGAGCACGTGACTGACCTCAGCGCCGCCGTGGCCGAGGCCTGCCGGGTGCTCCGACCCGGTGGCACGCTGGTGGTCGACACCATCGCCGACACCTGGTGGGGCCGGTTCTCGGCGATCACGGTCGGCGAGCGGGTGCCGGCCGGCCCGCCGAAGCGGTTGCACGACGGTGACCTGTTCGTGGACCGGGCCGAGCTGATCTCCCTGGCGGCCGCCGGAGGGGTCGGGCTGACGCTCAGCGGACTGCGGCCGTCCGCGGTGGACTACGTCCGGTGGCTGGCGGGTAGGAGGCCGGACGTGCGCATGCTGAGCACCGGCTCCACCGCGGGGCTGTTCCAGGGCTGGGGGATCAAGGCGTGAGCGCGATCATCACCGGGCACGGCCAGGCGCTGCCGCCGGCGATGTCGCAGCAGGGGCTGTGGGACGGCTTCTTCCGCGAGCACTACGGGGACGCGCGGGTCGCCCGTACCGTCTGGGAGAAGGCCGGGATCACCACCCGGCACGGCGTCGTGAACCCGGTCGAGGAGGACGTCTCGGGCTGGGGGACCGGCGCCCGGATGCGGCGGTTCGTCGACGAGGCCATGCCGCTGGGACGTGAGGCAGTCGGCAAGGCGTTGGCGGACGCCGGCCTGGACCCGGCCGACGTGGGGCTGTTCGCGGTCGTGAGCTGCACCGGCTACGCCACACCAGGGCTGGACATCCTGCTCGCCCGCGACCTGGGCATGGGCGCGGACACCCAACGGCTGCACATCGGGCACATGGGCTGCTACGCCGCGCTGCCCGGGCTCGGAGCGGTCAGCGACTTCGTGGTCGCCCGTCAGCGGCCCGCGGTGCTCTTGTGCCTGGAGCTGACCAGCCTGCACGTGCAGCCCTCGACCCCGACGGCTCGGAGCGGCCAGCCGTCGCCCGCTGACCTGCAGCAGATGGTGGCGCACGCGCTGTTCAGCGACGCGGCCGCCGCCGTCGTGCTGGAGCCTGCCGGTACCGGCCTGGAGGTGGTGGACGCGGTGGCCCGCACGGACACCTCGACGGCCGACCACATGACCTGGGATGTGACCGACCTGGGCTTCGCGATGGGGCTGTCGCCGAAGGTGCCGGACGTGCTCGCGGTGCACGCCCGCCCGGTCGTGGAGGAGCTGCTCGGGCGGCACGGGCTGGCGGTGTCCGAGGTCGGCGGCTGGGCGATCCACCCCGGCGGGCGGCGGATCGTGGAAGTCGTCGGGGCGGCGCTGGAGCTGACCCCGGCCCAGACCGCGGCGTCGTACGAGGTCCTGGACAGCTGTGGGAACTGTTCCAGCAGCACCGTGCTGCTGGTGCTCGAGCGGCTCGAGGGACCGGTCGGTGAGCACGTCGTCGCCATGGCGTTCGGGCCAGGTCTGACGCTGTGCGCCACGCTGCTCCGGCGGACCTGACGGCCTGTCGCATGCACCTGTCACCCGGCTTGTCAAGGCCCATTTTGACCGGGACTAGCCTTCTGACCTGCGGCTTTAGGTTCATCGGTAACGCGGAGTCACCGGGAAATCGTGGTAGTCTGAGAGCCGGCGAGAGGACCACCACGTGACGTTCAAGGTTGGCGAGACAGTCGTCTACCCGCACCACGGAGCAGCGCTGATCGAGGCCATCGAGACGCGCACCATCAAGGGCGAGGACAAGGTCTACCTGGTTCTCAAGGTCGCTCAGGGCGACCTGACCGTCCGCGTGCCAGCGGACAACGCAGAGATCGTCGGCGTCCGTGACGTCGTTGGTCAGGCCGGGCTCGACAAGGTCTTCGAGGTCCTCCGGGCCCCGGCGGTCGAGGAGCCCACCAACTGGTCCCGGCGCTACAAGGCCAACCTCGAGAAGCTCGCCTCCGGCGACATCAACAAGGTCGGCGAGGTCGTCCGCGACCTCTGGCGTCGCGACAAGGAGCGGGGCCTGTCCGCGGGCGAGAAGCGGATGCTCAGCAAGGCCCGTCAGATCCTGGTCAGCGAGCTCGCGCTCGCGGAGGGCACCAACGAGGACAAGGCCGAAGCCATTCTCGACGAGGTCCTGGCGTCCTAGGCTCCACCTCATGAACCTGACCGGCCGGCGCCGGGGTCGCGTGTGAACGCGCCCCGGCGTCGTGCTGTGTCGGTTCTGGAGACCCCCGGCCGGCGTCGCAAGGGCCCGCCGGCGGTGGTCCTGGAAGGCCTGCGGTTCCTGGTCGTGGTGTTCTTCGCCGGTGCCGGGTACGAGGTCGGCTCCGGCGTCAACAGCAACGACAAGCTGCTGGGCTCGCTCAACGGCACCGCGGTCGGCGTCATTCTCGGCTCCGGCCTCGGCTACGTCCTCGGGGGCATCCTCGGCCGCACCACCGCCTCCAGTGCCGAGACGGTCCGCACCTCCCTGACCGACACCTCGGCGGAGGAGCTGGTCGCCGGCGGGCTCGGCACCGTTGGCGGTGTGCTGCTCGGCGCCGGCATCGCCTGGCCGGTGTTCCTGCTGCGACAGCCCTACCTCGCTTTCCCGCTGTTCGCTTTCGTGGTCGTCGCGGTCGGTTACGTCGGGTTCCTGGTCGGCGCGAGCAAGCGTGACGGCGTGCTCGCGATGTTCGGGGACTCCGCCGGCATGGCGCCGCGCCCGAAGGGCGCCTCGGTGCTGCCGCGCCTGATCGACTCCTCGGTCGCGATCGACGGCCGCATCCTCGACGTCGTGCGGGCCGGCTTCCTGCACGGCAAGGTGCTGGTCGCCGCCCCCGTGCTGGCCGAGCTGCAGGGGCTCGCCGACGCCGGGGACGACACCCGCCGCACCAAGGGCCGGCGTGGTCTGGAGGTCCTGGAGGCCCTCAAGCGGGAGAAGGGCATCGATCTGGAGGTGCTCGACGCCGACGTCCCGGCTGTCCCGGAGGTCGACGCCAAGCTCGTCCGGCTCTGCCTGGACTCCGGGGCGGCGCTGCTGACCCTGGACACCAACCTCGCCAAGGCCGCCGCACTGGCCGGCGTGCAGGTCCTCAACCTGCACGCCCTCGCGCTGGCGCTGCGCCCGCCGGTCACGGCCGGTGAGGAGGTCACCGTGCTGCTCCTCAAGCCGGGCAAGGAGGCCGGCCAAGCGATCGGCTACCTCGACGACGGCTCGATGGTCGTCGTGGAGCACGCCCGCGACCGGATCGGCTCCGACGCCGGCATCCAGGTCACCAGCGTGGTGACCACCGCCAACGGCCGGCTCGTGTTCGGCCGGCTGGCCGGCGCCCCGGAGCGCCCGACCCGCCGCCGCACTGCCGGCCCTGCCGGTGGCCCCCCGACACCGCTGTCCGTCCCTCCCCGGACGTGACCCCGACCGTCGGCGTGATCGTGCCGGCCGCCGGCGCCGGCACCCGGCTCGGCGCGGGGGAGCCCAAGGCGCTGCGCCTGCTCGCCGGCGCGCCGCTGCTGGTCCACGCCGTCCGCCGGCTCCGCGCCTGCCCCTCCGTCGGCATCGTGGTGGTGGCGGCGCCCGCCGGGTCGGTACCCGCCTTCGCCGCCCTGCTGGAAGGCCTGGACGTGCTGGTGGTCGCCGGCGGCGCTGAGCGCCAGGACTCGGTACGCGCCGGGCTCGGCGCCCTGCCCTCCGGTATCGACCTGGTCCTGGTCCACGACGCCGCCCGCGCGTTCGTCCCGGTTTCCGTGGTCGAGGCGGTGGTCGCAGCCCTGGTCGCCGGCGCGGCCGCCGTGGTGCCGGTGCTGCCGGTTGCCGACACCGTGAAGCGGGTGGACGCCGGCGGCGCGGTGGTGGGCACGGTGGCCCGGGGCGACCTCCGGCTGGTGCAGACGCCGCAGGGCTTCCGGCGCGAGGTGCTGGCCGAAGCGCACGCCGCCGCGACCGACGCGCTGACCGACGACGCCGCCCTCGTCGAGGCCCTCGGCCGTACGGTGCGGACCGTGCCCGGAGCCGAGGAGGCCTTCAAGGTGACCCGACCGTTCGACCTGCAGCTCGCCGAGGCCCTGCTGGCCGCCCGATGAGCGGCCTGCCGCGCGTCGGCGTCGGCACCGACGTCCACCCGTACGAGGACGGCCGCGACTGCTGGGTCGCCGGGCTGCTGTGGCCGGGCGAGACCGGTCTGGCCGGGCACTCCGACGGCGACGTCGCGGCGCACGCCGCCTGTG
>JBKJVH010000094.1:0-19370 GCA_046590985.1 Mycobacteriales bacterium | reverse complement strand
CGGTGGCGGTGGCGGTGGCGGTGGCGGTGGCGGTGGCGGTGGCGGTGGCGGTGGCGGTGGCGGTGGCGGCCACCGGCTGGCCCGCGCCCGCGCTCGCCGATCACGCTTGGGATCAACGCAAGGCCCACCGACCGTTCACAGCCCCGGCGGCACGCACAACAGGGCCGCTCCCCGGAGGGAACAGCCCTGTTGCGGACGAGCAGGTGGTGCTAGGCCTTGCCGAGAATGCGGTTCATCTTGGTGCCACAGACAGGGCACAGGCCCTGGGCCATGCGACGACCGGAGTCGCTCACCTTGACCTCACCGTCGAAGTCCCGCTTCTCCTTGCACTTCACGCAGTAGCCGTTGTAGGTCTCCGCCACGGGATCCTCCATGTCTCAGTCGGGGACGTGCCCCGATGCCCACGCCGCGACAGGCGTGCGGCGTTTCGTGACCAGACCCTAGCGGTCTACGAGGCGATGATGCCGTCAGCGGGCTTCGGGCGTGGCGGGATCACGGCCCAGGGGGGTGCGCGGCGAGGGCGCGGACCGGCATCAACCGGCTCCGCAGGGGTGCTCTCCACCGCCGGTACGGGACGCGCCGACGGGATCACCGGGGGCGCCATCAGCAGGGTGAAGACGAACACCGACCCGACGTTGAGCGTCGAGGTGCAGCGGAGCGTGCCCCCCATCGCATCGGCGAGCTGGCGGGCGATGTAGAGCCCGAGCCCGGTGCCGCCGGTCGTCATGAGCATCGGGTCCTCGACCCGGTGGAACTTGTCGAAGACCTTCTCGAGCTGGTCCGCGGGGATGCCGCGACCCTGGTCCTCGACCTCGACCACGGCACGCAGCCCGTCGAGGCGGAGCCGGACGGCGACGGGTGTACCGGTCGCGGAGTACTTCAGGGCGTTGCCGACCAGGTTGGTGAGGACCTGGATGACGCGGACCGGGTCGCAGGCGACCTCGACCCGCTGTTCCGGGGTGGTGATCGTGACCCGCGGGCCCTGGTCGCCGAAGTCGCCGCAGGCCCGGCGTACCAGGGCGGACAGGTCGTCCCGGGCCATGTCGACCTTGGCTTGGGCGCTGCCTTCGGTCGCGGAGATCCGGGAGGCCAGCAGCAGGTCCTCGACCAGCCGGGCGAGGTGCGCGGCCCGGTCGGAGATGATCTCCAGGCACTCGGCCCGCTTCTCCTCGGTCATGGCGTGGCCGCGGCGGCGGAGCAGGTCGGCGTACCCCTTGATGGGGGTGACGGGCGTGCGCAGCTCGTGCGAGACGGTCGCGATGAAGTCGGCCTTGAGCCTCTCGACCTGCCGCTCGCGGGTGACGTCGTGGACGATGACGACGTCCCGCAGCAGCGTGCCGTCCTCGTCGAAGGCAGCTGCGTGGGCGCAGCGGACGACGCGCTGCTCGCCGTCGTCGCGGAGCACCGTCAGCTCGATCGTGACCCGCGGGGCGGCCGGGCTGAGCAGCGAACGGCCGGACAGGAACGGGTCGCGCGGGCTGCCGTCAGCAGTCTGGGTCGACATCAGCGCGTTCAGGGGGCGCCCGAGGGCCGCCGACTCCGGCCGGCCGGTGAGGACTTCGAGGGCCGGGCTCCAGAGCTGCACCACCCCGGCTCCGTCCAGCACCAGGATGCCGTCGGAGGACTGGTCGACGACGGCCTTGAGCTTGCTGCGCTCCTCGACGAGCCGGTTCAGGTGCGCGGCCCCTCGGAGCGCCACGGCCAGGGCGCTTGCCAGCGGCGTGAGCAGCGTCAGCTCCCGGGAGCCGAGCTCGCGGTGCTTGTCGCGCGTCGCCAGCACCACCACGCCGACCCGTCGACCCTCGGCCTCCAGGGGGGCGAGCAGGGCGTGCCGCCACTCGGCCGGCAGCTTGTCGCGGAGCACCAGCGCGCCGTCGCAGCCGCTGCGTCGCAGCAGGTCGGCCTCCGCCGGGTACGCCTGCCGACGCTCGCGGCCGAACTCCCGGTCATCGACCACGGACGTCGGGTGCGTGCCGCCGGGGAGGGCTGCCGGGTCGAGCACCGCCAGCGCCACGTCGGCGCCGAACGCCTGCCGGGTGAGGTCCAGGAACGCCTCGAGCACCTCGTCGGCATCGAGCCGGCCGGCCAGCACCTGCGACAGCGCGAGCAGCCGCGAGGAGCGCTCCCGCTCGTCGGACTCCTGCGCAGCGGCCTTGAACGCGAACGTCAGGGCGACGGCCGGCATCAGGCTGAACGGCAGCAGCGCGGGGGCGGCGCCGGCGAGCGTGACAGCCGTACCTCCGAGCGCGACGGTGCCGATGGCCATCACGCCCGACAGCTTGGCGCCGTCCCGGACGACCTCCCAGGGATCGGCGCCGCCGACCACCGCGAGCACCCGGCTCAGCGCGATCAGGTTCACGCCGGTGAGGCCGAGCATCCCGAGCGTGAGGCCGATCGTGGTGAGCAGCGTGAGGCCGGCGCCGGGAGCGGCCACCAGGTGGACCGTGACGACCAGCACGGCGACTGCCGCGGCGAGGTTGGCTCCGTTGAAGACGATCTTGACCAGCCCGCGGCGGCGGACGACCGAGCACAGCACCGTGGCGACGATGGGGAGCACGAGGGCCCAGGGTCCGGGGAGCACCAGGACGTCCACCACGCAGGCGGCCTCGAACAGCGTGAGCTCTTCGCTCTCCTCCCCGCGCCGCACCCGTACCGCCACCCAGTCGCCCGCGAACGTCAGCGCGAGGCACAGCCCGACCAGCGGCCAGCCGTGCGCCCAGGGGAACGTCAGGGGGGCCACAGCGCCGGCGTGGTGGACCACCAGCAGCGCGGCGGCCTGGGCGACCAGGCCGACGACGGAGACCAGCGCGACGAGCCGTCCGAGGCGTCGGTCCACGTCGTCCCTCCGGGCTGCAGGCCGAGTTCCTCCCCGTGTGCTCACGAGAACGACATCGGCAGGTTCGGGCCTAACTCCAGTCGGCGTAGCTCCACTGGCGCGCCGACCACTGCCGGGCGCTCCACTGGCGGGCGGTCCAGTCGTCACCGGTCCAGCTCGAGCCGGTCCAGGTCTGGGAGCTCCACTGGCGGGCACTCCACTGGCGGGCACTCCACTGGCGGGCGCTCCAGTCGCTGTCCGCCCACTGACGGGCCGCCCACTGCCGGGCCGCCCACTGCCGGGCCGCCCACTGGCGGGCGCTCCACTGCCGGGCCGCCCACTGGCGCGCCTCGGTGTCCAGGCTGGCCCACTGCCGTGCGACCCAGTGCCGGGCCTGCGGGGACAGCGCTGCCCAGGCGTTCGCCTCGGCGGTCGCGTCACCGGCCAGCACGGCCTGCACGAACGCGTCCCAGGCGGTGCCGGCGGGCAGCGGGTCCACGTCGGGGGCCTGCACGTCGGGGGTGTCGGTGTCGAGCGCCGCGGCGACGTCCAGGCCGCCGGCACCGGTCGCCCGGCCGGAGCCCCGCACGTGGTAGGCGCTGTCGGTCTGCAGGGCCTTGATCTGGTCGGGTGACAGGCCGGGTCGGTCGGCGAGCAGAAGTGCCGCGGCACCGGAGGCGACGGCGGTCGAGAACGAGGTGCCGGAGCCCTTCAGGTAGCCGCCCGTCACGCGGGAGTCGGGGTTGGCGTTCCAGACGACCGAGCCGGGGGCTCCGGTGCTGACGACGTGCGCGCCGGGCGCGACCAGGTCGGGCTTGGCCACGCCCTGCGGCGCCGGGCCTTGCGACGACCAGCTCGCCACGGCGTCGTCGCGGTGCTGGCTGGTGGCGTTCTCGTCGAGGCCACCGACGGTCAGCAGCACCGGGTCGATGCCCGGGCTGGTGATGGTCCGGCGGCCCTGCTCGCCGTCGTTGCCCGCGGGCACCACGACGGTCACGCCCCGGCGCCATAGCGCCTCCAGGGCCACGGTGAGCGGGTCGAGCTGGTAGGGCAGCGGGCTCCCGGACGACAGCGACAGGTTGACGACCGACACCTCAGGGTGAGCGGCGACCGCCTGCAGGCCCTTCAGCACCGTGACGAGGTCGGAGCTGCCGTCGTTGTCCGCGACCCGGACGTCGAGGATGCTCGCGCCGGGCGCAACGCCGGCGTACGCGCCCTGCGAGGTGGTGCCGTCGCCGGCCACCAGGCCGGCCACGAACGTGCCGTGCCCGTACCCGTCGCCCACGCCGTTGCCGGTGACGTCCACGTGGGTGAGCCGGCCGGCGAGGTCGGGCACGTCGGCGACGCCGGTGTCGACGACGGCGACCGTGATGCCGGCGCCCTGAGCCGCGGGACGGCCGAGGCCGAGGGTCTGGCGGATCGTGCTGGTCGGGCCGCTGTCGCCGCCGCTGTCGCCGGAGACGCCGACCGGACGGTTGGGCGCGACCAGGAAGCCGGGCAGGTTCGCGCCGCGGGGCAGCCGGGCACTCACGCCGCCGACGAGGGGGAGCTGGGTCAGGACCTGGCCGCCGGCCGCGTGGACGGCGCCGGCGATGTCGCCGGTGCCGAGGACGACGACGGTGTCCTGCAGCATGGCTGCCCGGGCGCCGGGGAGGCCACCGAGGAACGCCGCGCCGACGAGCGCCAGGGGTAGCAGCGCGCTCGTGCGACGTCGCCTGGCAGCCCTGCCGGTGGTGTCCATAGCGTGAGTCCCGTCGTCCGTCCTGGTGCCTGCCCCCTTGTTCTCGTGCTGTCGGGGGTGCCATCTCGCCACTCGAACGGGTGAGGGTCGTCACGTTGCGTCAGCAAGGACCTGTGACAAGCGACACGGAGTGACTGCCGTACCCACCCTCTGACCTGCGGGTATGCCTCAACCCGACCTTGAGGTCGTTTGCTGCCCGCTAGCAATTGCAAGCACTTGTCCCTAGCGTCGATCGGGCAAGCACCTGTCCCCATCCGCCCTGAACCAGCGGTAGACCCTGAAGGAGGTGAGGTCCCCCGCCCGACTCGCACGGCCCCACCCAGGGGTCGCCAGCAGCCGGGCAGCGACCAGCAGCCATGACTCCAACCCCGAGCTCCCACCCGCACCGAACCCGTACCCCCCTCAGCCCCGAGCAGCGGCGCAGCCGCCTCGCAGGCGGCCTGTTCGCCGGCCTCGCGCTCTGCACCGCCGCCACCCTGCTGCCCACCGGCTCCGCCCAGGCCAGCCCGTCGGCCCGCACCCAGGTCGCCGCCATGGTCGTCGCCCCGCAGCCGCTCACGGTCGTCCCGCGTGGCGTTCCGGCCCGCGCCAGCCGCGGCGGCCGGCGCACCGTCCCTGCCGCGCACTACGCCACCCGGATGGTCAGCAAGACCGTCCCCGTCGGCTCCAGCTTCTCCGGCCAGGCCAGCTGGTACGGCGGCTCGTTCCAGGGTCAGCGCACCGCCAACGGCGAGCGCTTCAACACCCACGACCTCACGGCAGCCAGCAAGACGCTGGCCTTCGGGACCCGGCTGCGGGTCTGTCACAGCGGCCGGTGCGTGGTCGTCCGCATCAACGATCGTGGCCCCTACGTCGGCAGCCGCATCCTCGACCTGAGCCAGGCCGCCAACCAGATCCTCGGCTTCGACGGGGTGGGGTACGTGACGGCCACTCCGGTCGCGACCCGCACGGTGGCCGTGCGCTCGGTGGTCCGGCCCGTCGTCAAGCCCCGGCCCACGCCGAAGCCGGTCCTGCCGACCCGTCCGTTGGGTCCGGCCGGCCCCGCCGCGCCGGTGCTGATTGCTGCTGCCTCAACCTCGCCGCACACGCGACCCTCGCTGGCGCTGACCGGTGCGTTTGCCCTGCTGGCCACCCGCGGGTTCCGGCGCGGCCGCCGGCGCTCCTAGGCTGAGCCCCTCTCGAGAGGAAACCGTCGTGGTCCTGAAGGTGGAACGCCCGTCCGTGGGAGTCGTGCTGCTCACGCTCGACCTGCCCGACCTCCGCAACGCCATGACCGACGAGCTCACGGCACTGTGGGGCTCCACCGTCGAGGGGCTGCGCGGGGACCGTTCGGTCCGCTGCATCGTCGTCACCGGCGCCGGTAAGGCCTTCTGCTCCGGGGGTGACCTCGGTTGGCTGCAGGCCGGTGGCGCGTCGGTGGACGGCCTGCGGGACAAGATGCTGCCGTTCTACCGGACCTGGCTGACGCTCCGGACGCTCGACGTGCCGTCGATCGCGGCGATCAACGGCGCTGCCGTGGGTGCGGGGGCGGCCCTCGCGCTGTCCTGCGACCTCCGCTACGCCGGCGCGGCGGCGAAGTTCACCGTCCCGTTCGCCCAGCTCGGCATGCACGCCGGGATGGCCACGACGTACACGCTCACCGAGGTCGTCGGGGTCGCGGCGGCGCGCGAGCTGCTCTACACCGGCCGGGTCGTCGACGCCGCCGAGATGCTCCGCCTCGGGCTGTGCTCGGCGGTGTTCGACGACGCTGCCCTGGTGGAGTCGGTGCTGGAGCGGGCCGCTCAGGTCGCCGCCGGTGCCCCGATCGCGACCCGGCTGCACAAGGAGGCGCTCCGCGACGGTGGACCGGCGTCGCTGGAGCGGGCCCTGCAGTGGGAGGCCCTCGCGCAGCCGGTGACGATGGCGACCGCTGACCTGCAGGAGGGGCTGACCGCCCGCGCCCAGAAACGACCAGCGGTGTTCACCGGCGCCTGAGAGCCCGCCTCACCGCCCTGGGAGCACTACGGAGCCCCCGGCGCTTCCGGAGCTGCTCGCCTTCCCCTTGCGAGCAATTCCGGGGCGCCGAGGGCTCCGTGACCAGCACGCTAGGAGGCCCGGACCGGGCCCGTCAACGCCGGTCTCGGCAGCCTGTGGACACCGCTGGGGACAGGGTGGGGACGGTTCGGTGTGTCGCTGTGGACAGGCTTGTCCACGGGCTGTGGACAAGTGTGTGGATGACGGGGAAGACCCCGCTGACCTGCGGTGACGTCCGGCTGGCCTGTGGGTGGAAGAAAAGTGGCCGCAAAGTGGCCATGAGGGGTCCTCAGGCCGGCTTCGGGCCGTCCCCGGAGTCACCTTCGTCGCCGTCGAGCCCGTACGGCGACGCCGCGTCCTCGTCGAGCTTGCCGTCGAGGTCCTTGTCGAGCGCCCGCAACCCGGCGTCCCAGTCGGTCTCACCCACGGCCGGCGCGGCCGCAGCCGGGGCCGCCCAGGACTGCGGGTCGTCGAGGTCCGCGGCCGACGGCAGCAGGTCCGGGTGCGCCCACAGCGCGTCCCGCCCGTCGATGCCCTTCGACGCGGTGACCGTCTCCCAGAGCGCCGCCGCCTCACGCAACCGCCGCGGCCGCAGCTGCAGGCCGACCAGCGTCGCGAACGTCTGCTCTGCCGGCCCACCGGTGGCCCGGCGCCGCCGGACGGTCTCGCGGAGCTGTACGGCGTGGGGGAGCGTCGTGACGGCCGCGGCATCCACCACCAGGTCGACCCAGCCCTCCACGAGGGCCAGCGCCGCCTCCAGCCGCGAGAGCGCGGCCTGCTGCGCGGGGGTCGGCTCGAGCTCGAACATCCCGGAGCCGAGCGCCTCCTGGACCGACGCCGGGTCGGTGGGGTCGAACGCGCCGACCGCCCGCTCGATCGCGGCGGGATCGACCTCGATGCCCCGGCCGTACGCGTCGACCGCGTCGAACAAGTGCGCCTTGAGCCACGGCACGTGCGCAAACAGCCGCTGGTGCGCGGCCTCCCGGAGCGCGAGGTAGAGCCGGACCTCGTCCAGCGGCACCTCGAGGCCCTCAGCGAACGCCGCCACGTTGGCGGGCAGCAGCGCGGAGCGCCCGAGCGGGATGCCGATCTCGGTGGTCCCGAGCACCTCGGTCGCCAGCGCGCCGAGCGCCTGCCCGACCTGGGCGCCGAAGACCAGCCCGCCGACCTGCTTCATCATGCCGGCGAACGGGTTCGGGCCGAGCCCCTGCATCATCCCGGCGATCTCCGGCGGCAGCCCCTCACCGGACAGGCCCTTCTCCAGTGCCCCGCCCATCGCCGCGGTGACCCGCCCGGCGACCGGGTCGACGAGCTGCTTCCAAGCTTGCAGTGTCCCCACCAACCAGGCGGTACGCGACCACGCTTGCGGCTCGCCCGCGGCCGCCGGCAGGGTTGTCACGGGGTCCAGCCACAGGTCGGCCAACCGGCCGGCGTCGGCGATCTCCTGCGACTCCGCCGCGGTCACCGGGCGGTCGTCGGCCTTGATCGCGTTGCCGGCGACCTCCTCCGCGAGGTCCCAGTTCACCGGGCCACCGGTCCACGACATGAGCCGCTGGATCTGGGCCATGAAGTCCCCGCCGCCGAACATGGCGGCCAGCCCGAACGGGTCGTTCTCGTCCCCGGACCCTTCCGAGGCAGGTCCGAAGCCGAACGGCGGGCGGGTCATGGGCGGCGCACCGAGATCATGCGTCCAACGTAACGCGCCGCGGGTAGGAGACCCTGTGACGTGTGGTTCGCCTTCGGCGCACGTCCGGCCCCGGCGTCGTCGCCGTCACCGGCGCGGCGACGGGTCTCGGGCTTGCCCTGGTGGAGCGGCTCGCGGGGTGTGCGGACCTCGACGGGCTCATCGGGGTCGACACCGCCTTCGCCCGGGTGGACGGGGTGGTCTGGCGCACGGCGGACGTCCGCGACCCGCTGCTCGCGACCCGGCTCACCGGGGCCACCACCATCGTGCACCTGGCCACCAGCTTCGACGTCGCCGAACCCGCCTCCGAACGCCGGGCGCTCAACGTCCGCGGCACCGCCCTGGTGCTGGAAGCGGCCCGGGAGGTCGGCGCCCGGCGGGTCGTCCTGTGCACCTCCAGCGACGTGTACGGGGTGCGTCCCGACAACCCCGTCCCGCTCCTGGACAGTCACCCGCGGCACGCCGAACCGGACGAGCAGTCCCTCGCGGGCGACCACGTCGAGGTCGAGCGCCTCGCCGACCACGCAGTCCGTACAGGCCTGGCGGTCACCGTGCTGCGGCCCGCCACGCTCGTCGGCCTCGACGCCAGCTACGACGGGCAGCTGCTGCGTCAGCTCGGCGGCCCACGCCTGCTCGCGGTGCGCGGGTTCGAACCGCAGTGGCAGCTGTGCCACGTCGAGGACCTGCTGTCCGCGCTCGAGCTCGCGACGTACGGGCGGGTGACCGGCGGGCTCGCGGTCGCGTCGGACGGCGCGATGGCCCAGACCCGCGTCGAGGAGCTGGCCGGCCGGCGGCGACTGGAGCTGCCCGCCGCAGTGGCCCTGTCGACCGCCGAACGCCTGCACCGGGTCGGCCTGACGACGTCCTCCATCCGTGAGCTGGACCACCTGCTGGGGCCGCTCGTCGTCAGCTGCGACGGGCTGCGCGTGGCCGGCTGGACGCCCGCCTGGACCAATGAGCGAGCCCTCGGCGTACACCTGGCGCAGCGCCTCGACAGCAAGAGCGGCAGCTACGGCGCGGCCGGAGCCACCGTGGCCCTGTTGGGCACGGCGGCGCTGGTGCGTCAAGCCCGTCGCCGCCGTCGGCACTGAGACGAAGACGGCACTCGCGAGGGGGTCGGTTCGGGGCCTTTCGGGGCTACGATGAGCGGGTGCCCTCCTGGATCCTCTGGCTCAGCCCAGTGGTCGTCGCCCCCATGCTCGCCGTCCTGTGGACGGTCTGGGCTGCTCGCCCGCGCGGCCCGGTGCAGGCGCTGGAGACCGTGCAGGAGTACGACCGCTTCCGCGCCGCGCTGACGGCCCCCGTGCCCCAGCCCCAGGACGTCCGGCGCTCCCGAGCCAGCTGACTGCCCCGGCCGCTCTGGCAGGTCTCGCCGGGTTGCCACGCGTTGCTCGAACGGTGCCACCCGTGCACAGCTTCTTAGGAGTGAGCGCCGCCCCGCGGGACTCGTCAGGGTCTGTGCACGACACGCGAGACTCGCAAGGACTTCTGCACGCGGCCGCCGGCGAACTCTGCTGAGCAGGGAGCCCAGCAGTGACATGCGAACGGACACCTCGACGGTGACGGCGACCCGTCCGGGGGACACCCCCGGCGGCTACCTTGAGGCGATCTCAAAGGAACGTTGAGGTAGGCGGCGTGCGAGTCCCCCCGGACATGCCGAAGACCCCGCCGAAGCGGGGTCTTTCGTGGCTGGGCCTACGGCTGCGGAGTCACCGGCAGGACGACGTAGAAGCACAAGCCATCGTGGTGGCCGGTGCTCGCGTCCCGCGTGGCAACGCAGATGGCATTGCCGTTGTCCTGAGGGGTCGAGGCGAGGGCTGAGTCGGCTACCCCGGCAAGGACCAGCAAAGCGGTAGCGGCAAGAACGGTACGGCGAATCACGGGGTAGCTCCTTGGTGGGCACAACTGGCGACTGGGTTCGCGGGCAGATCCGTGCAGGTGATGGGGTGGGGGCCGCTCGCGACGCCAAGCTCGACGCCGATCTGGTCTTGGCCGGTGGGATTGACGGGGAGGGGCACATAGACCCAGGTGTTGCGGTCGACCGGGAGGCAGTCGGTGCCACCGGCGCCAGCCTTCTCGCCGCCGGTGCAGGTGGTGTCCACAATGCGACGGGCCGCAGTGCGGAGCGAGTCCGGCGCGTCGGCAGCGGGCGAGCTGCTCGTGCTCGGACCCGCAGCCGTCTTGACCCGCGTCACGGGCGCTGCGGCAGCGGGCGCCGCCGCCTGCAGTGTCGAGGCCGCGCTCGAGGACGTCACGACCGCCTGCGCGGGGTTGTAGGTCTCCGTCCCCGTACTGGGCAGCAGGCCGAAGGGGCTCAGGATCAGCCCGCCGAGCATGGTGACGCCGATCGCGCCGAGGGCGGCGGGGACGCTGGCGCGGGTGGCGATGCGGCGGAGCTTGTCGGCCATCGTGAGGCCGGTGATCCAGGGCGCCAGGACAGCGAGGCCGCCGACGGGGAGGGTGCCGCCGCGCAGCGCGTACTCCTTGCGGAGTGCCTTGCGGGCACGGGTGAGGACGGAGCGGACGGCGGGCTCGGTCATCGAGAACCGCCGGCAGAGCTCCTCGTAGCTGTGGCCCTCGACCTCGCGGGCCCACAGCAGGGCGGCCTGCCGGGCGGGCATCGCGTCGAGGGAGTCCAGGGCGGTGCGGGCCTCGTCGCGGGCGCCGACCACGTCCGCGGTGTCGCGACCGACGCGGATGCCCTCGGGGATCTCGGCCACGCTGGTGGAACGGCCGCGGACCCGGAGCCGGTCGATGACCAGGCGGCCGGTGACGACGGTCGTCCAGGCCGACAGGTCATCCTCTGTCAGGAGCTGCTCGCGGTGCGTGTACGCACGGAGCAGCGCCTCCTGGACGAGCTCCTCGGCCTCGTGGGAGTCACCGAGCCGGCGGACGGCGTAGCGGTGCAGCCGGGGCCGTACGCGCTTGACGGCGTCGTCGAAGTCGAGGGGCTGGGTGGGGACGAGCCGGAGCGTCGGGGCTGCCTGGGGCAGCCCGGGATCGCCGTAGGGCAGGTCTTGCGCGGTCGACACGGGGACCTCTTCCGCCGGGGGCTGGGTACGCCCGACACCTGACTCAACGACGCTGGCGTCGTTTCCTCGCGGGTCGGGCCACACCTTTCGGGATGATCCGTTCCCGGAGTGTGGCATCAAGGGATAAAAGCGGGCAAATGTGAGGGTGAACGGGGTCAGGGTCGCGCGCTCAAGACACCCGGTACAACGTGCCGATGCCCAAGAGGACACGGGTAGGCCCGATCCTCCCGTCCAGAGTCGCTGAGGAGCACCCAGATGGAGCACGTCGTCTTCTTCCCCGCCCACGACGGGTCCCCGGCCTTCCGCCGGGTGGCCGGCGTTGAGGACGCGGTGCGCCTCGTGGAGCACCTGCGCAACGTCGAGGGCATCGCCGAGGTGAGCGTGCACGCGCTGACCGAGGTGCCGCTGGCGTTCAAGACCTGGTACCGCGTCGAGGTCCCGGCCGCTGAGGCGCCCGTCCTGGAGGCGCCGGTCGTGGCGGCCCCCGCGCTCGAGGCCCCCGTCGTCGAGGACGTCCCCGTACCGGCCGTGGTGCAGGACGTCATCCCGGAGCAGCCGGTCGTCGAGCTCGCGGCCAGCAACGGCCATGCCGTCGGTGGATCGCGCAGCCTGGGCTTCTTCGCCTCGTGAGCGACTGCCGGGCGACCCGCGCCCGGCACGGTTAGGCTCAGGCGGTGTCGCGCCGCGCCTTGACCCTGCTCCTCGCCAGCGTGCTGGCCCTCGGGCTGGCGATCGCGGGTGGGGTGCAGTCCGTCCCCTATGTCGCGCTGACACCCGGGCCGGCGTTCAACACGCTCGGCAAGGTCGACGGCACGGCGGTGCTCACGATCCAGGGGCGCCAGACGTACGACACGAACGGCGCCCTGGACCTCACCACAGTGAGCGTCCGCGACCACATCACGCTGTTCGAGGCCATCAAGGGCTGGTTCTCCTCGGGTGAGGCCGTCGTCCCGCGGGAGATCGTCTTCCCGCCAGACCAGACGCCGGCGCAGAGCGAGAAGGACAACAAGCAGCAGATGACGCAGTCGCACGACGACGCGACCACCGCAGCGCTGCACGAGCTCGGCATCCCCTCGACGGTGACGGTCAAGGAGGTCGGCAAGGGGCTGCCCGCAGACGGCAAGCTCCAGGTCGGTGACATCCTCACGACCGTCGACGGCAAGCCGGTGACGAGCGAAGCCTCCCTCAAGGCGTTGATCAGCCCGCGGCAGCCGGGCGCGACGGTCGACATCGGTTACACCCGCGGCGGCACTCCGGCCAGGGTCACGCTCACGACTGCCCCCTCAGGCGGTACGGCTCCGCGCGCCATCATCGGCATCACGCCCGGAGAGATCTCCGCGGTGACGGTGGACATCCAGCTCAAGGATGTCGGCGGCCCGAGCGCCGGCCTGATGTTCGCGCTCGGCATCATCGACAAGCTCGACGCCGCGTCGCTCACAGGTGGTAAGAACATCGCCGGGACCGGCACGATCACCGGCGACGGGATGGTCGGGGAGATCGGCGGGATCGCCCAGAAGATGCGTGGCGCGAGGGCGCAGGGCGCGACGGTGTTCCTGGCGCCGGCCGGGAACTGCGCCGACGCCAAGGCCAACAAGCCGTCCGGGATCACGCTCGTGAAGGTCAGCACCCTGCACGGTGCGCTGGCCGCGCTGGCCACGATCCGGGGCGGCGGCACAGCACCCGCGTGCTGAGCCTCCCGCTGAGCGCCCCCTCGCGAACCTAGACTCCGACCCCATGGAGCCTGGCGTCCCCTTCGCGCTCCTCGGCGCCGTCCAGCTCCTCGCCATCGGCGCCCTGCTGGGCCTGGTCGCCGCCGCGGCGCTGCGCCGGTCCCTGCCGGGTGCGCTGGTCGCCGTCGGCGCGCTCGTGCTCACCGGGATCGAGGTACGCACCGCGCTCCGCCTCGGCGTCCCCACCTCCGACGACCTCGCGCTGGCCCGCGCGGCTGGCGCGCTCGTGCTCGGCGCCGGCCTGTACACCGGCGGCCTCGGCCCGCGTCGGCCGCCGCCCGCCCTGTACGGGGTGGTCGTGCCCCTCGCGGCGTCGCCGGGCCCGGCGACGTTCGCCGCGGTTGCCGCTGCGCTTGCGGGGGCCGCTGCGCTGTGGAACCGGCGCGACGCGGTCGGGGCCTGGGTCGGTGCCGGCTTGCTCCTCATGGGGGCCGCCGCGGCGCTGGGGCCCCTCGCCGACGACGGGTCGGGCGCCCCGACCGCCGTCCTGGTGCTCCGCGGGGTCGGCGCCGCGTTCCTCCTGCTCGGCCTCGCCCTGCTGGCCCAGGTCAGCCTGCTCGCCAAGGTCGTCGGCGCGATCCTGGTGGGCGTCCTCGCGATGGCGGTCGCGGCCGTCGGCGTGGTCGGCACGGTCGTGGTGTCCTCCTATGACAAGCAGAACCGCGACCTCGTGGTCGAGGCCCGCGACACCCGGCTGACCGCGCTGCAGGAGAACGTCTTCAGCCAGGCGACGCAGACCGTGTCGTTGGCGCCGAGCTTCTGCGTCAGCGGCGGCAAGGACTCGGCCACGGCTCGATGCAGTGGGTTCCTGACGCTTTTGGCCGCACCCAACATCGATGACTTCGTGGTGCGGGTGCCGCGCACGGGCTCGCTCGTCGCCCTCGCCGGCCGGTACGGCGGCAAGCTCGCGGTGCCCAGCGCGAGCGAGCTGCTCGGGCTGCGCTCGACGCCCCGGGTGCTGGCCGTGCTGAACGGAACCGGCGCGACCCGGGTCAAGACCGACGTCGGTTTCGTACGCCTGGCAGGGTCGCCGCCCTCGCTCGCGGTCATTGCCGTGACCCGCGCCGCCGGCACCGGACCCGCGGCGGAGGTGTTCGTCTACGGCATCCGGATCGACGACGACTACGCCGGCCGGGACCTCGACACCGGCCAGAGCTACGCGCTGTCGTTCCTGGCCGGTGACCCGCTGCAGGTGGTGGCCTCCAACGCGAGCCTGCGGCGCCAGCGGGAGCTGCTCGCCATCGTCCACCAGGCCGGCGCGGACAAGAACGTCGGCGAGAACGGCACCGTCCTGGCCAGCCAGGGCAGCCAGCCGACGATCGCGCTCCGGCCGCTGTCGGACCTCAACCCGGCCAACCCGCAGACCGTCGCCCTCGTTGCGGTGTCCCGCGACGCCGGGCCCGCGCTGGATGCCGAGCGCACGGCGCTCCAGCTGCTGCTCGTGAGCGCCCTGGTCGCGCTGCTGCTGGTGGCCGGCGCCGCGGGCATCCTGGGTCGGCGCACCGTCGACCCCGTCCGTCGCCTCACCGCGGCCGCCGAGCGGGTCGCCGCCGGGGACCTGACCGCCAGCGCGAGGGTGTCGGCCAAGGACGAGGTCGGCACGCTGTCGCGGACGTTCGACACCATGACCTCCTCGCTGACCCGCGTCACCGACGACCTGCGCGACTCCGCCGCCCGGCTCGAGACGGTCCTGGAGTCCATGTCGGACGGCCTGCTCGCCACCGACGCCGACGGCATCGTCACCTCGGTGAACCCGGCAGCCCTCGCCATGCTGGGCCTGGAGGCCGAGGACGTGCTGGGGGAGTCCCTCGACCTGGTCGCCGACGTCCGCGACGACCACGGGATGCAGCTCGCCGACGTCGAGATGCGGCTGCTGGACGAGCCTGCCGTGGTCCGCCGCCCCGACGGCTCCACCGTGCCCGTACGGGTTGCCATCACGCCGCTGCAGGGCACCGAGGGGGTCGTCGTGGTGCTCCGCGACACCACGCGCGAGCGCGAGGTGGAGCGGATGAAGACCGAGTTCCTGTCCAACGTCAGCCACGAGCTCCGCACCCCGCTGACCCCCATCCGCGGCTACGCCGAGATCCTCGTGAGCAAGCCGGGCCTGGACGCCGACAAGGTCACGCTGTTCTCCACGACCATCCGCGACGAGGCGCTCAAGATGAACCGGATCGTGGACCTGCTCGTCGACGTCGCGGCTCTGGAGGCAGGCCGGGTGTCGGTGTCGCCGCGGGCGGTCGCCGTGCCGGACCTCATCGACGTCCGGCTCGACCTCTGGCAGTCCAGGGCCCCCGAGCGCCGAGCCGACTTCAAGCGCCGGGTGGCCGCACGGCTCCCGGCCGTGCACGTCGACCCGACCTGGATCGGCAAGGCGCTGGACGAGTTCGTCGACAACGCCGTGAAGTACACCAAGCCCGGTACCGCGATCACCCTCACCGGCGCGCTGTCGCCCGACGGCACGCACGTCCGGGTGGCGGTCCGCGACGCCGGCCCGGGTATCGCCGAGGCCGACCAGGCCCTGCTGTTCACGCCGTTCGAGCAGGTCGACGGGTCCGCGACCCGCAAGGTCGGCGGCCTCGGCCTCGGGCTCTCGTTCGTACGCCGGCTCGCGCAGGACGCGGGTTACCCGTTGACGGTGAGCTCCCGCGTCGGCCGTGGGTCGGAGTTCGCGCTCGACCTGCCCATCACCGGCGAGAAGCCGGCCACCCGCAAGAAGGCGTAGCTATTCGTCCAGCGTGGCCAGCAGCGCCTCGGCCAGGCCAGGCGCCAGGTCGCCGCCGGTCACCCGCTCGTCGTCAGCCTCCCCTTCGCCACGCAGGCAGAGCACCGACTCGCGGCTGCCGTCGCGCATGACGCCGACCGCCATCCGCACCTCGCGGCGCTCGGGGTGCTCGGCGGCCGTACCGGCTGGGTCATCGGCGTCGTCCAGAGCGGCCTCCGCCGACGGCGGCAGGATGAGCACCTCGTGCACCAGCACGACCCCGAGCACGTCGGTGCCGAACAACATGCCTGCCAGTTGCTCGTCCAGCGGCGCCGCAGGGAGCTCCTCCTGGGCGATCGGGGTCAGCGAACCGGGCCGCGCCACGACCAGCCCGAGGCTCTGCGCGAGCTGCGGCTCCGCGCGGAGCAGCTCCTCGGTGTCGACGAGCGCGAACAGCTGCGCGGGCTGGTCCCAGCCGGCTTCGGCGACGTGCCCCTCGACCTCCGCGACGACGGCGAGCAGGGCAGCACTGGGCGGGGCGGTCATAACGTCCATTCTCGCTCACGGCCGGCTGTGGTTGAGTTCGAGTCAAGGATCGTCCCCCGAACTCGAAGGTGAGCCAGCGTCCCGTGGCTGTTCGTCCCCGCCCGGCCCTGCCGGGTCGACCGCGCCTGTTTGCCCCCGTCATCATCGTGGTGTTGCTGCTGCTGATCGTGGGTGGGGTGTTCGTCTCGGTCTACACCGACTACCTGTGGTTCCAGGAGACCGGCTTCCCCGACATCTTCAGCACCGTCCTGCAGACCAAGCTGCTGCTGTTCTTCATCTTCGGGCTGTTCATGGCCGCCGTGATCGGCATCAACATCGCCGTCGCCTACCGGGTGCGACCGCCGTTCCGGCCGATGTCGCTCGAGCAGCAGAACCTCGAGCGCTACCGGGTCGCGATCGAGCCGTTCCTGCTCCCCGTGCTGCTGCTCGTGAGCATCGTCTTCGGCATCTTCGCCGGGCTCTCGGCGGCTGGCCGCTGGCGCACCTGGCTGCTGTTCGCGAACTCCCAGTCGTTCGGCAAGACCGATCCGCAGTTCCACAAGGACATCTCCTACTTCACGTTCACCTACCCCTTCCAGCGCTTCCTGCTGGGCTTCGTGATCGTGGTCGTCGTGCTGTCCCTGATCACGTCGGGGATCACGCACTACCTGTTCGGTGGCGTCCGGTTGCAGACGGCCGGGGAAAAGATCAGCGTCGCCGCCCGCGTGCACCTGTCCGTGCTCGTCGGCGTCGTGGTGCTCGCCAAGGCGGTCGCCTACTGGCTCGACCGGTACGGGCTCGCCTTCTCCCTCCGCGGGGTGGTCCAGGGTGCCTCCTACACCGACGTGCACGCCGTGCTGCCCGCCAAGACGATGCTGGCCGGCATCGCGATCATCTGCGCGCTGCTGTTCTTCGCCAACATCTGGGTGCGCAACGTCGTGCTCCCCGCCGGGGCGCTGGCCCTCATGGTCATCAGCGCGATCGCCGTCGGCGGCATCTACCCCGCGATCGTGCAGAAGTTCCAGGTGACGCCGAACGCCGTCACCAAGGAGAGCGAGTACATCAAGCGCAACATCGCGGCGACCCGCACGGCCTACCAGATCGACGGGGTGAACCCGCAGCAGTACTCCGCGGAGTCGACCGCGACCGCCGCCGCGCTCCGCAACGACACCGGCACCATCCCGAACGCCCGGCTCCTGGACCCGAACATCCTCGGCCCGACGTTCAAGAACGACCAGGCGATCCGCAACTACTACGGCTTCAACGGCTCCCTCGACATCGACCGGTACACCCTGGCCGGCGTCACCCGGGACTACGTCGTAGCCATCCGGGAGCTCGACCAGTCGCAGCTGCGGTCGGACCAGCAGAACTGGATCAACCTGCACCTGTCCTACACGCACGGCAACGGCTTCGTGGCCGCGCCGGCCAACCTCACGACAGCTGACGGCTCGCCGAAGTTCACGGTGTCCAACGTGCCGGTCCAGGGCCCCGGCGGCGCGTTCGCCATCGACACCCCCCAGGTGTACTACGGCGAGAAGTCCCCGGAGTACTCCATCGTGGACACCAAGCAAGCCGAGATCGACGGGCCCGGTACGGACAAGCTCGACCAGGCCACCACCCACTACGCCGGCCCCGGTGGCGTGAAGCTCGACAGCGGGTTCCGCAAGCTGCTCTATGCCTTGAAGTTCAAGGAGAAGAACATCCTGCTGTCCTCGTCGCTGACGTCGAGCAGCAAGCTGATGTACATCCGCTCGCCCAAGGATCGGGTCGCCAAGGTCGCGCCCTTCCTGCAGCTCGACGGCGACCCCTACCCGGCGGTCGTCAACGGGGCGCTGCTGTGGATCGTGGACGGCTACACCACCAGCTCGGGGTACCCGTACTCGCAGCGGACCCAGCTCGGCGACGTCGTTGCCGACAGCCGCAGCTCGGCCGCCGTCGACGGCCAGGTCAACTACATCCGCAACTCCGTGAAGGCCACCGTCGACGCCTACACCGGCAAGGTGAAGCTCTACACCTGGGACGCCAACGACCCGGTTCTGAAGACCTGGAAGTCAGCGTTCCCAGGCGTTGTGCTGCCGCGCGCCGACATGAGCCCCGACCTCATCGCGCACGTCCGCTACCCCGAGGACTTCTTCAAGGTCCAGCGCGAGCTGCTCGCGCAGTACCACGTGACCGACACCACGGCCTTCTTCAACAAGGAAGATTTCTGGGAGGTCCCTGCCGACCCGACGAAGTCCGTCCAGGCCGTCTTCAACGGGTCGGCTGCCAAGACCTCCACCACGGACGCCTCCCAGGGCGCGCAGCCGCCGTACTACGTGCTGGCGCAGTTCCCCGGCACGTCGGCGCCGGCGTTCTCCCTCACCTCCACCTTCGTGGCCCGCGGCCGGTCCAACCTGACCGCCTTCGCGTCGGTGTCCTCCGACCCTGAGGACTACGGCCAGATCAAGGTGCTGCAGCTCCCGAAGGGCATCACCATCCCCGGTCCCGGCCAGGTGGCGAACAAGTTCGAAGGGGACACCTCTGTCTCCACCAAGCTGTCCCTGCTGCGCACCGGTGGCTCCGAGGTCGTCCTCGGCAACCTGCTGACCCTGCCCGTCGGCAACGGCCTGCTCTACATCGAGCCCGTCTACACCCAGGGCAAGAACGACCCGCAGTTCCCGCTCCTCAACAGCGTCATCGTCTCCTTCGGCGATCGCATCGCGTACGAGGCGACGCTCGGGGCGGCGCTGGACGACCTGTTCGGGAAGGGGAGCGGTGGTTCCTCTGTGGGGCCGGGTCCTGGTCCCGCTCCTGCTGTGTCGGTGGCTGACCAGATCAAGGCCGCGCAGAAGGCCTATGCCGACGGGCAGGCGGCCTTGAAGGTCGGGGACTTCGGGGCGTACGGGCGGGCGCAGGATGCGCTCAAGGCGGCGCTGGACAAGCTGGCGACCTCTGCTGGCGGTTCTGCTGCGCCTTCTCCTGCTCCGTCGGGATCGGGGTCTCCTTCACCGTCGGCGTCGCCCTGATCGGGTTTGCGTCGCCGGTGACGGCGTGAGGTAGAGTTACTTCTACCGACGCGGGGTGGAGCAGCTCGGTAGCTCGCTGGGCTCATAACCCAGAGGTCGCAGGTTCAAATCCTGCCCCCGCTAC
>JBKJVH010000253.1:0-2397 GCA_046590985.1 Mycobacteriales bacterium | reverse complement strand
GCACCGAAAGGCACGCGCCCCGGCGCCTCTCACGGCCGGCCCACATTCGTACCCCAGGTTGGCTGACAAGCGGCCGTGTCATGCTCTGGTGGCTTCCAGAATCCGAGCGAGCGCGTCGGCGTTCTTGAACCGTCGTAAGTCCCGCATCCACCGGATCCGGAGGTCTGAGTCGGTGTACCCGCGCGACGTGCCGCGGTGGCGCGACAACGGACACTCCAAGCCCTCGTGAGCCCGACAGCTAGGCGTCGACCGCCATCCCGACACGGTGCACCTGTTCGCCGGTGGCGATGGTGGGCGCTCATCGCCAGTTTCGGCTCGGTGCTCGCGCGAGCCGTCTGGACCGAGGAGTACGCAATAGTCCCGTTCTGGGGCTGGGTCGCGGTCCTGTCAGTGGCACTCCTTGTTGGACCCTTCGCCGTCACAGGTGTCGAGCGATGACCGCCGCGCTAGCGTTCGACCCAGTGCAGCACACACGAAGCTCGCTGAGATCCCCGGAACTGTCTCACCAAGGCTTTCGGGGACTTCGTCGCCGTCGATGACGTCAGCGCCGTCGCGCTGCCAGGTCAGGTGACGGCTCTGCTGGGGCCGAATGGGGCCGGCAAGACCACCACGCTGCGGATGCTCCTCGGGCTCGTGGCGCCGAGCAGCGGGACTGCCACGTTCGACGGGCGGCGGTACGAGGAGCTCACCGACCCGATCGGTCAGGTCGGCGCGCTGCTCGAGGCGTCCGGCTGCCACCCGGGGCGCACGGCTCTGGATCATCTGCGCATCCTCGCGACCGCGGCTCGCCTGCCCCGAGAGGCGCCTGAGCGGGTCCTCGACGAAACCGGCCTCGCGGCGGACGCCCGCCGGCGCGTGGGTGAGTACTCCCTCGGCATGCGCCAGCGGCTGGGGCTGGCCGCCGCCATGCTCGGCGATCCGGCTGTGCTCGTGTTGGACGAGCCGACCAACGGCCTCGACCCTCCGGGTATTCGATGGCTGCGGGGATACCTACGTCGTCTCGCCGACGAAGGCCGGACGGTGCTGCTGTCCAGCCATGCGCTGAGCGAGGTGGAGCTCACCGCCGACCACGTTCTCGTGCTCGCCCAGGGCCGGCTGCTTCGTTCCTCGACACTCGCCACGTTCCGCGCCGAGGCCGGGGTCGGTTCCCGGGTGCGGACACCAGACCCGGACAGGCTCGGTGCCGCGCTCGACGCGGTGGGCCACACCTACCGGCTTACCGAGGTTGGGCTCGACGTCGACGCGGCTCCCGAACGGGTGGGGGAGGTCGCGGCGGCGTACGGCGTCGTGTTGCACGGCCTCGTCGGGACGGCAGACCTGGAGCAGGCCTTCTTTCGGCTCATCCAGGGCGCCGACCGCGCCGGGCAACCGGAGTCGGCCCCGGAGGCGGTCTCATGAAGGCACTCGTCCTTGCGGAACTGCTCAAGATCCGCTCGACGCGGACACAGGTGGCGCTGTTGCTCGCGACGCTGGCCTTCGTCCCGTGGACGGCCGCACTGACCATCCCCATGAAGGGCACCGAGAATGTGCCGGTCTCCCTCGACGACCCACGTCTGCTGGCCGTAGCCGTCGGCAACAGCTTCGGGGCCCCGCTCGTCTTGATGCTCCTGCTCGGCGGGGTCGCCTTCACGCAGGAGTTCCGCCACGGAACCGTCACCTCGACGTACCTGGTCGAGCCGCGGCGCACCCGCATCCTGGTGGCGAAGTGGGTGACCCTGGCGCTCGTGGGGGGCGTGGTCACCACCTTGACCCTCCTGGTCTCGGTGCCAGTCAGTGCGGCGTTGATCGGCTTCCGGGACGGCGAGGTGAGCTTCGGCGCGACGTTCTGGACGATGACGGCGGCCGGCTTCGTCGTGCTGCCGGCGTTCGGCGTCATCGGCGTCGCGATCGGCGCACTGGTGCGCAACCAGATCACCGCCGTCGTGGCCGTGCTGGTGTGGATGCTGGCCCTCGAGCAGCTCGTCATCACTTCCTATCCGGAGGTGGGCCGATGGATGCCCGGGGCGACGACCTTCGTGCTCCTGCAGATGGGCCCGTCCATCGACCCGGACGGGAGGCTGTTGTCCGCGTCCGCCGCCGCTCTCCTCCTCGCGGCGTACACCGCCATGGCGGTCTTCCTTGCCCTCCGCCTGACCCCGAAGTGGGACGTCCTCTGAGTCAGCCTTACAGGGCCAAGCGGCTCACCAACCGTCCGCCGCTGAGCACACCACGACGGCGTCGGCACTGGGAGCGAGCGTCGCACGGGAGGCGGCAGCCACCGGCTTCCGCTCGAGCTGCACGTCGCCCGCGCCCGTCGGTCGGCCAGTCCCGGCGGCCCTGCCAACCCTTGACGCGGGACGCGGGGAGGCGGTCGAGCTGGCCGAGACCTCGACGTGTCGCCACGGTCCGCAGCGATGT
>JBKJVH010000248.1:0-2180 GCA_046590985.1 Mycobacteriales bacterium | reverse complement strand
CGATGACCCGGATCTTGTGCTCGCCGATCCCGGTGACCAGCGCCAGCATGACGCGCAGGACGTGCGGGATCTGGGTGGCGGAGTAGACGGTGTACTCATCAGCGGCCGCGATCGGGGCGACCACCACGGCGCGAGGCTCCATCGCTGCCGGGATCAACCGCTGCTGCTTGAACCGGCGGCTCACGACCACGTCGGCCTTGGCCTTGGTGGCCTCGTAGTCCTCGCCGCCGGCGAACGGCCAGACGAAGCAACTGTTGGTGCCCTTGTCGCTGTGCACCAGGGGCGAGCCGTCCACGAGGGCCGCCTCCATGTCGACCACGGCGGGCAGCTGGTCGTACTCGACCTCGATGGCCTCCAGTGCATCTGCGGCGGCGTAGCGGTCGCGGGCGATGACGACGGCCACGCCGTCCCCGGCGTAGCGGACCTCGTCGACCGCCAGCGGGTGATGGTCAGGGTGCACCATGTCCGGCGTCACCGGCCACGCGCAGGGCAGTGCGCCCTGCACGTCGGCAAGGTCGGCGCCGGAGTAAGCCGCGATGACTCCAGGCATCGCGAGGGCCGCCGAGACGTCGACAGACACGATGCGCGCGTGCGCCATCGGGCTGCGCAGCACGGACATGTGCAGCAGCCCCGGCAGGATGATGTTGTCCGTCCAGTTCGTCTGACCGGTCAGGAGCTTGGCGTCCTCCTTGCGCCGCCGACCCCGGCCCAGCTCGTGACCGGCCTCGGGCGTGGACAGCGCCCCTGCTTCGGCGATCTGCTCGGCCACCATGCCGGCGTCCAGCTGCTCGGTCATGCGCTGACCTCCGTCAAGTCGATGGTGTCCGAGAACGACCCCGGATGCGGCCGCTCACCGCGCAGCTCGGCCGCCGCCGACAGCACCGCGGCGACGATGTTCTGGTAGCCGGTGCAGCGGCAGAGGTTGCCCTCCAGCCCGTGCCGCACCTCGTCCTCCGTCGGGCTGGGGTTGCGCTTCAGCAGGTCGACCGCGGCGAGCACCATGCCGGGTGTGCAGTAGCCGCACTGCAGCCCGTGATGCTCCTGGAAGGCCTTCTGGACCGGGTGCCACTCGCCGTCCGACAAGCCCTGGATCGTGGTGATGTCCGCACCGTTTGCCTGGACGGCCAGGACGGAGCAGGACTTCACGCTCTCGCCGCCGATCAGGACGGTGCAGGCCCCGCAGTTGGAGGTGTCGCACCCGATCGGGGTGCCGACCCTGCCGAGCCCCTCGCGCAGGTGATGGGTGAGCAGGGTGCGGGGCTCGACGTCGTCGTCGTACAGGACACCGTCGACCTTCATGGAGACACGCGTCATCGACACTCCTCGCTGGTTGGGATGGGGATGCGCGCACCGCACGCTGACGACACAGGAGGCGCTCCGAGGCGGGTCCGGGCCTCCTGCGACGAATCGACCTGGGCCGACATGCCGCGTCCTTCCACCGGTCGCAGGTGTCCCCCGGCCGGGTCGCTCGGCCCGTCACGACGGTGTGACGGGGCTCACATCGTGAACCTAACCCGGCTGGCCGCCTGCCGCCACCGTCGGGTGCTGGACGCACCCTCCCGGGTCCGTGGCAGCGAAGAGCCGGCGGGCGCGGGAGCGGACGAAGTTGGCGTCGTACCAGGGTTCGGTCCTGCCGCGGAGGTGATCGCTGAGCCGCGCCAGCGGGCTATCAGGAACGCCGTGGAACAGGCCCGATCCCACGGGTACTCCTGGGCTTTCATCGGGAACGCCATCGGAACCTCCGGCGAGGCAGCGCACGAACGCTACGGCCACACCCAAGGCGCGGAGGCGGCAAACTCCAGCTTGCTCAGGCAGAGGATGCCGGTCAGGTTCGATGCCTTCGGCGCGGGTCTCTGCAGTAGCTCCTCAGACGGCGAGTGGAGACACTTGCGTCGTGTCGAGCCGGGTCCGAAGTGCCCCGATCTCCTGGGGTCGGGAGCGCCCTCGCGGGACAGGATCTGTGCGAGCTCGGCAAAGTACTGCTCGTGGCCGGGCGGTGTGCAGATTCGCAGCATTCGTGACCGCCGGTGAGAGGGAGCCACGGCTTCCGCTCGAGCTGCACCTCGCCCGCGCCCGTCGGTCGGCCAGTCCCGGCGGCCCTGCCAACCCTTGACGCGGGACGCGGGGAGGCGGTCGAGCTGGCCGAGACCTCGACGTGTCGCCACGGTCCGCAGCGATGT
>JBKJVH010000139.1:0-16964 GCA_046590985.1 Mycobacteriales bacterium | reverse complement strand
CCCACGTCTGCAGCGCGGTCCAGCCCTTGTCCAACGGGTCGGCGAGCAGCGGATAGGTGACGCCCTCCGTCAGCAGCTCGCGGTGCGCTCTGTGGAAGCGGGCCCACGGCGCGGCCGCGTCGATGACTGCCGGCGGGAGGGTGCGGAGATCGCTGAAGAAGGTCGGGTGGGACAGCAGTGCGGTCGCCATCAGCGTGTCGACCGGAAAAGACTCGTACTGCCGGCCGCCGAGGAAGTGCTGCCCGAGAGACTCCGTCGGGATCCAGGGCGCGAGGTTCCAGAGGTTGTGCAACAGGCGGTCCGGGGTGGGGGTGCCGTTCTGGAACCAGGACGGACCGCGGCTCACCGACGCGAACGGGAAGAGCCGGTAGTCGTTGGTCTCGTCGATCTGGAAGGTGACCGCGGGGAAGTCGCTCTTGAGCCGGTCGAGCATGCCGACGAACGCGTCCTGGTAGTCGTGCATCGTGCCCTGACCCACGCAGTCGACCCACATCAGGAAGTCGAACTTGAAGTAGGCCACCTGCCAGCTGGTGATGGCCTCGCGCAGCCGCGCCTCGATGTGCGGGATGGCGCGCGGGCCCCAGATGCCGATGCCGGCCTCGTTGCTGCTGCTGTCGGGCTGCAGGGCGTTGGCGACGGCCGTGCCGTCACCGAGGGGCGCACAGGCCCAGTCAGGGTGCGCCCGGTAGGTCGCCGAGGAAGGGTTGAAGTGCATCGGGCTCATCCAGAGGCCGAGCTTCATGGGAGCAATCGCTTGGCGCACGGCGGCGAAGGTGGAGTCTGGGAACCGTGGCTTGAACTTCGACGTCGGGGTGCCGTCCCACCGTGGCTCAGGGTGCTGGGGGGAGTCCGGGAACCAGTCCCCCGAGATCGCCTGCCACCCGTCGTCGAGGATGAAGGTGTCGATCCCCAGGGCCCGCGCCGTCGGCGCCGTCTTCACGACGGTGGCGTAGTCCATGTCGTCCTTGGCACCGGTCGAGATCGCGTCGCCGTCGGTGCCGTTGGAGTTGAACGTGAGGTCGTGGGCGTAGGGCGCCAGGCGGTGGTCGCGCAGGAAGCTCGCGAACTGCCACGGCTCGTCGGTGTCGCGGTCGAGACCGAACCCGACGAAGGCCGGGTCCAGCGCGAACCGCTCACCCGCCGGCAGGAGCCGGTGCCGCGCCGGTGCCGCGGTGGGGTTCTCGGCGTGACCGCTCTCCTCGATCGGTCCTAAGGAGAGGATGTCGCGCGAGTAGTCGACGACCAGCGAAGCGGTCTTGCCGTCGTACCCCGCCCGGGAAGAAGGCAGGTCGTTGCGCTCAGCGACCAGGAAGGCGGTCCGACCGTCCGACGCGCCCAGCGACAACCACTGCCCCGCACCCTCGAGCGGCACACCGGTGGGCGCGGTCTTGGTGTCCCGCCAGGTCCCCGGGTGCTTGTCGCCGACCGCGACGTCTGGGCCGCCATAGCCGGGCTCACGCCAGTCGGCGCCGCTGCGGAACGCGTGCAGTACCGGGGCGACAGAGCCGACCGCGGCCTCGTCCAGCGTGGCTCCCCGCAGCGGCAGGGGGGACACCGGAGTGAGGAAGGTCTGCGTCCGGAAGCCCGCAACACCGCTGTAGGCCTCGACGACGCGCGTGGCGGTGAGCCCGGGCACGCCGGACAGCGCCATGGTGACCCGCAGGCCGCCGCGGTCCAGGCGCTGCACCGCGACGTCGTCGACGCCGAACTGCTCGCTGCCCACCGTGACCGCACCGATGGTCAGGGAGAAGTCGCGCGAGGCTTTGCTCCACGTGCGGTCCTGCTGGCGCTTGTCGACCAGGGCAAGGGTGCGCAGCGCGGCACGCGACCATCGCCGCTCCGCGACGGAGTTGCCCAGGACCACCTCGGTGTCGGTGACCTGCGCGTACACGCTGCCGTCCCGCGAGGTGCTGTTGTCCTTGCCGCCGGGCGCCGACCACGCGGGCGTGCTGCCGGCGAGCAGGACGAGGGCGGTGCACAGGAGCGGGAGACGGCGCATGTGTGTGACTTCGGCACGGCCATGCGTTTCTCCCGTGCGTCCCAGCACGATGTGGACGGGTGAGTCTTGTGATCCGTCACGACGAGTAGGGCAGAGTGGGCTCCGTGGCGTCCACCCTCTACGCGCGGGTCCAGCGGCGCCTGCCCGTGCTCGCGCGGCGGATGATCGCCACGTTCCTCCTCGAGGTCCCGCTCTACGGGCTGCTCCCCCGAGAGCAGCTGGAGGGCGAGGTCCTGGCCATCTGCGAGGACAACCTGCGGACCTTCTTCGCCACGCTGACCGAGGACCGGCTGCCGACCGACGAGGAGCTCGCCGAGCCCAAGGCGTCGGCGGCACGGCGGGCCCAGGAGCGCGTCCCGCTCGACGCGGTGCTGACGGCGTACCACGTCGGAGGTCGCCTCGGCTGGGCCGAGCTGGTGGCCGAGGCCCGCCCGGACGAGACCCCTGAGCTGCTCGCCGCCGCCGACCGCGTGCAGCGCTACATCCAGGCTGTGACCGCAGTCGTGGCCACCAGCTACCTCCAGGAGCAGCAGGCGATCTCGGGCGAGGAGGGCGACGCCCTGCGTGCCCTGGTCGCGGCCCTCCTGGCCGGCGAGCCCGCTGAGGCGCTGGCCGAGCGGGTCGGTCGGCAGCTCGCCCACCACTGGGTGGTTCTCGCGCTGAGCATCGGTGCGCACCCCGACGAGGAGACCGCTGGAGCGGTGGCTTCCCGACGCAAGCTGCGCCGGGTCCAGGAGCGCCTCGACGAGCAGGCCGGCGAACCCGTGCTCGGGCAGCTGCACCCGACAGGAGGGATCGTCCTGCTCCCCGACCTCGGGGTGTCGCTGCCCGAGCTGGTGGCTGCCCTGCAGGTCGCCGCCGGTGCACCACTGCGGGTGGCGGCAGCAGCGGCGGGCTCCACGGCAGCCGTGGCCGAGGCCGCCGCGCAGGCCCGGGAGGTGCTGCGCCTCGCCGGCTGCGAGCCGGGGCTCTACCTGCTGCGCGACGTGCTGCTCGACTACCAGCTCAGCCGACCGGGTGACGCTCGGGTTCAGCTGGCGGCCCTCCTGGACCCCCTGCGGTCCTACCCCGATCTCCTGCTCACGCTGGAGACCTACCTCGAACAGGACCTGGACCGCCGTCGGACGGCCGCGCAGCTGCACGTGCACCCCAACACCCTCGACTACCGCCTCAGACGGGTCGTCGAGCTGACCGGCCTCGAGCCATCCACCACCAGAGGCCTGCAGCTGCTTGCCGCCGCCGTGGCGGTGCGTCGCCTGACCCTCGACAGCTGAGGACTGGAACCGGCCAAGGGTCGAGCGGGTGTGCGACGGCCGGGCCGGCGCCCGTCGTGAGCGCCACCAGAACCGCGACCTGGAGCAACGCCGCCTGCAGCCCCCTGCGTGCCTTCACGTCAGCGACCCCAAGCGGTTGTGACGCGGCCCAAGAGACGGTGCCAAATGTCGGGAGCGGGAGAGGCAGGGGCGGGGCGGCCGGCAGCGAAGTGTGCACCCATGAGAGGCCTTGTCCGCCTGCCTACCGAGCAGGGTCGCGGCGCAGCGGTGATCACCCCGCTGAAGCATGCCCGTCCGACGACGAAACGGGGCGAGCTGACCGCCGGCTGCGTGGTCGTGGCGCTGGTCGTCCTGGCCACCCCGGTGCTCGCCGTGGCCCCTGCACGCGCGCCGCTGCCCGACCTGGCGCAGCACGTCGACCCGATGGTCGGCACAGCCGCGCCCGGCTTCACCGTGCCGGGTGCCGCCACGCCGTTCGGGATGACGCAGGTGTCGCCCGACACCGGCGGCCCCGTCGCCTACAGCGGCTACAGCTACCACGACCCGCGCATCCAGGGCTTCAGCCACCTGCACCTGTCCGGACCGGGGGTGAAGAAGGCCGGTGACATCCCGCTGATGCCGACGGTCGGGCCGGTCACGAGCAGCGACCCGCTCCAGTACGCCTCGGTCTACGACCACGCGACCGAGAAGGCCGAAGCCGGCTACTACGGGGTTCGGCTCGACACCTCCGGCGTCGACGCGGAGCTGACCGCCTCCACCCACAGCGGCATGCAGCGCTACACCTTCCCGTCGGTGCCGCAGGCGAACGTCCTGCTCGACGTCAGCAGGTCCGTCGAGGGCGTGCACGCCGGTCGCCTCGAGGTCGTCGACAAGGACACCGTGCGCGGGTGGGCACGCGGCCGCTACCCGGTCTTCTTCGAGGCCGACTTCAGCCGGCCCTTCACCTCGCACGGCACCTGGACCGGGGCGCGGCTCACCCCCGGCGGCAAGACCGCCCAGGGCAACGGCGTCGGTGGCTGGGTGTCGTTCGACGCTCTCACCGAGCGCACGGTCGAGGTCCGCGTCGGCATCTCCTTCGTGGACGCCGAGGGCGCCCGCCGCAACCTCAGGGCTGAGACGTCCGGGTTCGATGCCCTGCGCGCTGCGGCGCGCGCGGCGTGGAACCGTGAGCTGGCCAGGGTCCAGGTGCAGGGCGGCACCGCGCTGGACCAGCGCACGTTCTACACCGCGCTGTACCACTCGCTGCTGCACCCCAACGTCTTCAGCGACGTGGACGGCCGGTACGTCGGGTTCGACGGCAAGGTCCGCCGTACCGTGGGTCGTACGCAGTACGCCAACTTCTCGTCGTGGGACACCTACAAGGCGCAGAACCAGCTCCTGGCCAGCGTCTGGCCGGGCCGCTACCGGGACATGCTGCTGTCGCTGCTCGCTGATGCCCGGGAGGGCGGCAAGCTCCCGCGCTGGGGAGAGCAGAACCTCGATGCCGCGCACATGAGCGGGGACCCAGCGATCCCCACCGTCGTCGACGGCTACTGCCGCGGCGTGCTCTCCGACCTGCCCCCCAGCGAGACGCGGGCGCTCTACGCCGAGATGAAGGAGCTCGTCGACCGCCGCGAGCCCGCCTGGAAGTCCAAGGGCTACCTCCCGCTGCAGACGTCCAGCCGGGGCGCCGGTACGACCCTGGAGTACGGCGTCGCCGACTTCTCCCTCGCGCTGATGGCGGCGGCGCTCGGTGACAAGGCGCAGACGGCCGCCTCGCTCAGGGGCGCTTCGTCGTACCGGAAGCTGCTCGACCCGGACACCAAGTGGGTCCGACCCCGCAACGACGACGGCTCGTGGCTGAGCCCCTTCGATCCAGCAGCGGACGAGACCGGTTTCCAGGAGGGCAACTCCTGGCAGTACTCCTGGCTGGCGCCGCACGACGCACGCGGCCTGTTCGACCTGATGGGGGGCGACGCGGCCGCGGTCGAGCGCCTGGACACCCACTTCAGCGAGAGGGCCGGGGCCGTCGTACCGGTGGCCGTGGCGGAGGCGCAGAGCCGCGTCACCGCCTACGGCCTGGTCTACCGCACCAACCAGTACGCCCCGGGCAACGAGCACGACCTGCAGACGTCCTGGATGTACGCCCACGCCGGTCAGCCGTCGAAGGTGCAGTCGGTGCAGCGCCAGATCCAGGGCGTCTTCCGGCCGACCATTGACGGACTCCCGGGCAACGACGACCTCGGCTCGCTGTCGGCGTGGTACGTCTGGAGCGCGCTCGGTCTCGGCCCGGTCACTCCCGGGGCGCCTTTCTACGTGATCGGCAGCCCCGTCTTCGAGAAGGCGGTGCTCGACCTCCCCGGCTCCAAGGACGTGACCATCGAAGCCCCGGGAGCCTCCCTCGTCGGCAAGTACGTGCAGTCGGCCGCGCTCGGGGGCAAGCAGCTGGACCGGGCCTGGCTGACGCACACGGAGCTGCGCAAGGGGGGCACCCTTCGGCTCGTGATGGGCGCGACGGCCAACCCGTCCTGGGGTGGCAAGCGCCGCCCGCCGTCCGTCACCGACGCACCGCTGTCGGCCTTCGGCTGCGACCCGGGCCGAGCCGGTGCGCCGGCGCGTGGGTAGCCGACCTGCACGTCCGTGGTGGTGGTGCGTGATCCACGTGAGAGGGTCTCCGCCACGGTGACGTGGGCCTGAGAGAGGCCGGTTCAGGCCTGCCGCAGCGTCTCGAGCACGGCGGCCATCTCGGCATCCTCGGCGCTACTGGTCGGCGGGGTCAGCACGAGGGCGTCCGCACGTCCGCCGTTCCTGCTGAGCAGGAGCGCTGCCAGGTGGTCGTACGTCGCGGACGGGGCGACGGCCTCGAGCATCTCGTCGTCGACCGCGGCGGCCATCTCCTCCCACTCGTGGGCGCGGGCCAGGGCATGCAGCCGGTCGGCGCGGTCAGCCAACCCGACCGTCTCGAGCGCCGGGCGATAGGCCGGGGTTGAGTAGAGGAAGGCCAGTGAGCGTCGCTTGGTCTCGCGGTTGCGCTCCAGCGCTGCCGCGTCCGCCCCGGTGACGAACTGGCTCGAGGCGATCAGCTGCGTCGAGCCCTCCGCTCGCCCGGCCCGGTGTTGGCCGGCGCGGACATCGCCGACGATGCGCTCCAGCACCGCAGGCAGCCAACTCGTCGGGTGGGTCACGAGCCCGTCGGCAACCTCGCCGGCGAGCTGGCACAGCTGCGCGTTGACGCCCCCGAGCAGGATCGGAATGTCCGGGTGGTCGTGCGCCCCTGGGTTGAAGTACGGCTGCAACCGGGTGAACCGATAGTGCGCTCCGTCGTAGGCGAGCGGCTTGCCGGAGGAGAAGCACGCGAAGATCGCGCGCAGGCTTTCCACGTACTCCCGCATCCGGCCCACAGGGTCCGACCAAGCTGTGGCGTAGCGGCCCTCGATGTTGCCCCTCACCTGCGTGCCGAGGCCCAGACTGAACCGTCCTTGCGACAGCCGGGCCAGGTCCCAGGCGGCGAGCGCCACCACCATGGGGCTACGTGGGAAGGCCACCGCGACGCTGGTGCGCACGGTGAGGTTCTGCGAGCTCTGGATCGCCAGCAGGGCGGTGAGGAACACGTCATGCACCGTCTCCGGCACGTGGATCCCGTCGTATCCCATGGCCTCCACCCGGCGTACGTACCCCGGCACGTCCGAGAGTGGAAGATGGTCGTCGAGGGAGGCGTAGACCTGCACGGCCGTGACGCTATCGGAGCCGGAAACGCCTCAGTCAGGCCATCGCTGGATCCGCAGCGGACGAGGGGCCAGCTCAGCGCTGCCGGATCGCCCGGGCCAGCGCCGGCAGCTCGACAACCAGCCGCTCGGCCTCCGCCACGTCCCGGTCGCGGGCGTTCGCCTTCCAACGCCGACCGGCCGTGTCGACGTGCACGGTCGCGAGCCGGAGCCGGCGCTGCACCGGCCCCTGGGTGTACCGGATGCTCTGCGCCTTGACGAGGGGCACGACCACGGTCTGTGCCCGGAGCCGTCCCGTGCGGGCCACGAGGTAGTAGGCATCGTGCCAGCCGGCTAACCGGTGGTAGGACAGCGGCGCCTTGAGACGCGCTCGCGCCGGCGGCCGGGCTCCCGCTGGGGGAACGGCAGCGGCAGCAGGGAAGACCTTGAGCAGCAGGGCATCTGCCTCAGCGCGGGTGCCAACCGGGAGCAGCGCGCGCGTCAGCTGCTGCACGTCTTCCTGACCGACCTCGCGCTCGCGTTGCTGGGCGACGTCGACCTCGAGCCGGCACCACCCGAAGGGCCGCCAGAGCAGCGGCTCAACGAGCCGGACGGCTTGAACGCGGCCATGCGGGATGGTCTCGGAGCGGGTCTGCAGCAGGCCCGAGCGCAGTCGCAGGCCGTCGGGCGACTCCGCGACCGTGAAGCTGAACTCAACATTAACTCGACGTACGTCGGCAGCGATGATCGCGAGCAGCAGGGTCAGGGACGAACCCAGCAGGGGTCCGACTGCTTCAGGAACCTGGAAGGCCAGCACGAGGGCCACGGGGAACAGGACCAGCACCAGCACCCCCGGGGCACCCGCGAGCGCACTACCGACGAGTCGCGCGTTCGGGACGGTCGTCAGCACCCGCTCCGGGGCTTCGGGGGTATCGGCGTGCAGCCCGGCGCCGAGGGCCAGCAGCTGGGCCCGGACCCGGAGCGCCTGGTTCTCGTTGAGGTAGGCCAGCTTCGCCTTGCCCGCACCCTGCCCGGCCAGGACCAGCCGCAGCTCGGAGATTCCCAGCAGCCGCGCCGCGAACGGTCGGACGACGTCAACGGCCTGCACGCGGGCCAGTGGCACCCGGATCGACTGCCGGCGGATCAGACCGGTCTCCAGCTGGAGCTCGCCGTTCGAGACCTGCCAGCGCGTCACGAACCACGAGACGACACCGCCGCCGATGATCAAGGCCACCACCACGACATCGATGACGATCCGGGTCCGGTCGGCCGACCCCTCGGTGAACTGACGGGGCAACGTGACAGCACCGAGAGCGACCAGCGCTGCGCCGGCCCGGGCGAGCGGGGACAACGGGTGCAACCGCGCCCAGCTGGACGGGAGCTCGTCGGTCACAGCCCGGATGCCCTGGACTCGCCGAGCGCGGCCAGCCGGTCGCGCAGGCGTGCGGCCTCCGCCGCCTCCAGCCCCGGGATCCGGGCGTCCGTAGCAGCCGCAGCGGTGTGCAGCTGCACCGTCGCCAGCCCGAACGCCCGCTCGAAGGGCCCGGCCGTCACGTCGAGGAACTGCATCCGGCCGTACGGCACGACGGTCACGCGCTGGACCAGCACGCCGCGGGAGACCACGAGGTCGTCCTCGCGCTCGCCGTAGCGCCACGACAGCACCCGGCGTCGCAGCCCGGCCCCGATCACACCGACGACGAGCGCAGCGATCAGGAACATGGCCAGCGCGGCCGTGAACCCGGCGAGCGTGGCCAGCCCCGTCGCGAGCAGCACGACCGGGACGCCGACGACGGCGAGCTCGACCTGACGTACCCGCCACAGCCGGGGAGAGGGGCGCAACTCGTCCACCTCACACCTCCGGGTGCCGAGCGTCGTACGCGACGAACCGCGGCACGAGCGCGGCCACGAGCAGTGTCAGCCCAACAACCAGGATGCCCCCGACCACGACCGCCTCCTGGAGCCCGAACCACGACGCGAACGCTCCGGAGCGGCCGTCGCCCAGCCGCGGTCCACCGGCCACCACCACGATGAACACCCCTCCCAGTCGCCCCCGCATCTCGTCCGGCGCGGCCGTCTGCAAGATGGCGGTGCGGAACACCGCCGACACCATGTCGGCCGCCCCCGCGCCCGCCAGCAACGCCAGCGCCACCCACAGGTTCGAGGTCAGCCCGAAGCCGACGATGCACACGCCCCAGCCCAGGATCGAGATGATGACCGCCAACCCCTGCCGGTGGATCCGGCCGAACCAGCCGCCGAGGAGGGCACCGAGCAGCGCCCCTGCCGGGATGGCGGCGTACAGCGCACCAGCGGTCGCCGAGCCACCGGCGAACACCTGGTCCGTCAGCGGCGCAAACAACGTCCTGGGCATCCCGAACACCATGGCGATGACATCCACGACAAAGGTCAGCAGCAGCACCCGCCGGGTCCGCAGGAACGCCAATCCCTCGACCACGGAGGCGAACCCGGCCCGCCGACCGCCGCCCTCGGGTGACATCGAGGGCAGCGACGCCACTGCCCAGAGCGAGGCTCCGAACGACACGGCGTCCAGCCCGTACGCGGTCCCGAAGCCGAAGGCCGCCACGAGCACACCGGCGAGCAGCGGACCGCCGGCCATCCCGACGTTGAACTCGACCTGACGCAGCGCGTTGCCGGCCGGCAGCAGCTCCTTCGGGAGGAGCCGTGGGACGAACGCCTGACGCGCTGGGGAGTCCAGCGCGAACAGGCCGGCCTGGACCGCCACGATCAGGTAGAGCAGCCAGGTCCAGTCCACGCCGGCGATCGCCTGCGCCAACAGGATGGCCGACAGCACCGCCTGCGCGGAGGTGGTGACGAGCACCAGCCGCCGACGGTCGACCGCGTCGGCGACAGCTCCCCCGTACAGGCCGAAGACGACGAGAGGGACCAGGCCGGCGAGTCCGACCAGGCCGACTGCGGCGGCCGAGCGGGTCTGGACGTAGACCTGGAGCGGGATCGCGACTGCGGTGACCTGGGTGCCGATGACGCTGACGGCGTCCCCGATGAGCAGGTTGCGGAACTGCGGCGAGCGCCGGACCGGCGTGAGGTCGAGGGTGAGCCGACGATGCACCTGCTCGGTCTCGGTCGCGGTCACGGGGACAGTCTCTCCACGACCCAGTCGGAGCCCGCGAGCCGGTAGCGCAGCCGGTCGTGCAGCCGGTCGGGGCGACCCTGCCAGAACTCGACCGACGCGGGTACGACCCGGCTGCCGCCCCAGAACGGCGGCACCGGGACCGCGTCGGGGAACCGCTGCTCGAGCTCGGCCCGGCGGAGCTCCAGGACCTCCCGACCGGAGATCACGGTCGACTGGTGGGAGGCCCAGGCCCCGAGCTGGGCGCCCCGGGGCCGGGAGTGGAAGTACGCCTCGGTCTCAGCCTCCGTGACCTGCTCCACCCGGCCCTGCACGATCACCTGGCGCTCGAGGTCGAACCAGGGGAACACCAGCGAAGCACAGGGGTTGGCGGCAAGCTCGCGGCCCTTGCGGCTCGTCCGGTTGGTGAAGAACACGAAGCCCGTATCGACGCCCTTGAGGAGCACCGTACGGGCCGAGGGCGGGCCGTCCGCCGTGGCCAGCACCATCGCGTTGGGCTCGCGCAGCACCCGCGCCTGCTCGAACCAGCGGCCGAACTGCGCCTCCCAGGTCGGGGCCAGGTCGGCCGCGGCCAGCCCCGCCGCGGCGTACTCCTGACGCAGGGAAGCGAGATCGGGGGCCATCTGTCCAGCCTCTCGCACCCCAGTTGCAGGGGCACGGCAGAATGGACCTACACCCCCACGAACCTGGAGCCGCAACCCTATGGCTGACGAGACCGCCTTCAAGCCCGGA
The DNA here is from genome assembly GCA_046590985.1 of Mycobacteriales bacterium. Lineage (GTDB taxonomy): Bacteria > Actinomycetota > Actinomycetes > Mycobacteriales > SCTD01 > RYN-111. The sequence continues at coordinate 6,170 of JBKJVH010000139.1, read as the reverse complement.
CTGGAGGGCGTCGTCGCCTTCGAGTCCGAGATCGCCGAGCCGGACAAGGAGGGCTCTGCGCTCCGCTACCGCGGCGTTGACATCGAGGACCTCGTCGGCAACGTCTCGTTCGGCAACGTCTGGGGGCTGCTGGTCGACGGCAAGTTCAACCCGGGTCTGCCACCGGCGGAGCCGTTCCCGCTGCCGGTGCACTCCGGTGACATCCGCGTCGACGTGCAGTCCGCGGTCGCGATGCTGGCACCGGCCTGGGGCCTGCAGCAGATGCTCGACATCGACGAGGAGCAGATCCGCGACGACCTGGCCCGGGTCTCCGTCATGGCGCTCGCGTTCGTCGCGCAGAGCGCCCGCGGGCTCGGCAAGCCGATGATCCCGCAGCGCGAGGTCGACAAGGCGCACAGCGTGGTGGAGCGGTTCATGATCCGCTGGAAGGGCGACCCTGACCCGGCGCACACCAAGGCCGTCGACGCCTACTTCGTGTCGGCCGCCGAGCACGGGATGAATGCCTCGACCTTCACCGCCCGCGTCATCGCCTCCACCGGCGCCGACGCGGCCGCCGCCATCTCCGGTGCGGTCGGTGCGCTGTCCGGTCCGCTGCACGGCGGCGCCCCGTCCCGCGTGCTCACCATGCTCGACGAGGTCGAGCGATCCGGTGACCCGCAGGGCTACGTCAAGGGGCTGCTCGACCGCGGCGAGCGCCTGATGGGCTTCGGGCACCGCGTCTACCGCGCCGAGGACCCGCGCGCCCGCGTGCTCCGCCGCACCGCCAAGGAGCTCGGCTCCATCCGCTACGACGTCGCCGAGGCTCTCGAGGCGGCCGCCATCGACGAGCTCACCAACCGTTACCCGGATCGGCCGCTGCGCACCAACGTCGAGTTCTGGTCCGCGGTCGTGCTGGACTTCGCCGAGGTGCCCGCGAACATGTTCACCTCGATGTTCACCTGCGCCCGCACCGCCGGCTGGTCAGCTCACATCCTGGAGCAGAAGAAGCTCAACAAGCTGATCCGCCCGTCCGCGATCTACACCGGCCCGGCGCCGCGACCGGTGTCCGCTGTCGAGTCCGGCGTGCTGCCCGTGGGGAATCAGGTCTGATGGTGAAGATCCCTTCGTCCCTGCTCCCTGACGACGGTCGCTTCGGCTGTGGACCGTCCAAGGTTCGCCCCGCGCAGCTGGCGGCGCTGACGCACGACCTGCTCGGCACCTCGCACCGTCAGGCGCCCGTCAAGAACGTCGTCAACCGGGTACGTACCGGGCTGGCCTCCCTGTTCGAGCTCCCCGAGGGCTACGAAGTGGTGCTGGGCAACGGGGGCTCCACGGCGTTCTGGGACGTCGCCACGTTCAACCTGGTCGGCGACCGCGCGCAGTTCCTGGTGTTCGGCGAGTTCGGCAGCAAGTTCGCCGAGGGCGTCGCCGCCGCGCCGTTCACGGGAGACCCCGTTGTGCTCAAGGCCGACCCCGGCTCCGCCCCCGACTGGGCGCCGGCTGCCGGCATCGACCTGTACGCGACGCCGCACAACGAGACGTCCACGGGCGTGGCTCGGCCGGTCCGTCGGCCGGTGGGGGCGGACGCCGACGCGCTGCACGTCGTCGACGCGACCTCGGGTGCTGGTGGGCTGCCCGTCAAGATCAGCGAGACCGACGTCTACTACTTCGCACCCCAGAAGTGCTTCGCCTCCGACGGCGGGCTCTGGCTGGCCATCATGTCGCCGGCCGCGCTGGAGCGCGTGGCGTCGCTGCAGCACCGGTGGATCCCGCCGTTCCTGTCCCTGCAGACCGCGATCGACAACAGCCGGCTGGACCAGACCTACAACACCCCCGCCGTCGCCACGCTCCTGATGTTCGCCGAGCAGCTCGACTGGATGAACGACCAAGGCGGGTTGCCGTGGTGCGTCGCGCGCACCGCGGACTCCTCCTCGCGGCTCTACGGCTGGGCCGACAAGACCGCGTACACCACGCCCTTCGTCACCGACGAGACGCTCCGTTCGCAGGTCGTCGGCACCATCGACTTCTCGGAGGACGTGGACGCCGCCGCGGTAGCGAAAGCCCTGCGGGCCAACGGCATCGTGGACACCGAGCCCTATCGCAAGCTGGGCCGCAACCAGCTCCGCATCGCGATGTTCCCCGCCGTCGAGCCCGCCGACGTCGAGGCGCTGACGGCCTGCATCGACTACGTGGTGGAGCAGCTCTGAAGCAGGCCTGGGTCCCCCGGGTCGTCAACGTCGCGCTCGCGGCGTTCTTCCTGCTGTTCCTCATCCCGGTCGGCACGCACCTGGGCGGGCTGTCGACGCTCGCCCAGGTGATGCTGATTGTGCTCTGCGTCCCGTTCGTGCTGCTGACGGTGCTGTGCCTCATGTCGGCGGCCCGGCCGGGGTCGATCGGCCGGTTGGCAAGGCGGCTGCGGCCCCGGAAGACGTAGGTTCAGCACATGGACTACCGACACCTTGGACGTACCGGCCTTCGCGTCAGCCCGCTGTGCCTCGGCACGATGAACTTCGGGCCGCAGACCTCAGCGGAGGACTCGTTCGCCGTCATGGACGCCGCCCACTCCGCCGGCATCAACTTCTTCGACACCGCCGATGTGTACGGCTGGCAGACCGGCGAGGGCGTCACCGAGCAGATCATCGGCCGCTGGTTCGCCCAGGGCGGCGGCCGGCGCGAGAAGACCGTGATCGCCACCAAGCTGTACGGCGGGATGGGCGACTGGCCCAACGAGACGTTCTTGTCAGCGCTGGCGATCCGCCGCAAGTGCGAGGCGTCGCTCCGTCGACTGCAGACCGACCACATCGACCTCTACCAGATGCACCACATCGACCGCGCCGCCCCGTGGGACGAGCTCTGGGAAGCCTTCGACGTCCTGAAGACCCAGGGCAAGATCCTGTACGTCGGGTCCTCGAACTTCCCCGGCTGGGGCATCGCGCAGGCCAACGAGCGGGCGCCGCGGGTCGGGCTGGTGTCGGAGCAGAGTTACTACAACCTCATGCAGCGCACCGTCGAGCTCGAGGTCATCCCCGCGTGCGAGTCCTACGGGCTCGGGCTGATCCCCTGGTCGCCGCTCAACGGCGGGGTCCTCGGCGGCATCCTCCGCAAGGCCCGCGAGGGACGGTCAGCCGCCGAGAACGTCCAGAGTCGGCTGGCTGAGCACCGACCCGCGGTCGAGGCGTGGGAGGCCTACTGCGACGAGCGCGGTGAGGATCCGGCGATGGTCGCGCTGGCCTGGCTGCTGCACCAGAAGGCCGTGACCGCCCCCATCATCGGGCCGCGTACGGGCGAGCAGCTCACGTCCTCCCTTGCCGCACTGGACGTGGTGCTGGACGCCGACGCACTGGCCCGACTGGACGAGATCTTCCCGGGGCCGGGTGGCCCGGCCCCCGAGGCCTACGCCTGGTAGGGACCCACCCCTCGCTTGACCGCCTGGCGCTTGCCTGGGGGAGAATGCCGACATGACGTTGCTCTGCGAGGACTGTGGTGCGCACGCCTCCTGGGGCCTCACCAGCATCAGGGAGGAGTCCCTTCCCCAAGACGAAACCCACACGGGCGCCTGCGATGTCCACCGCTTGGACGCGACCGAGCGGATGCTCACCGTCCACGGCAACGTCGCGATCGTCGAGGTGCTGGGCTGAATCTGCACAAGGGCGTCGACCTGGCTCGTCCGGGCAATCGACGTCCACTCATGTTGACGTCGGCAGCGGTGTAGGCGCCGACGAGACACCGCCCGATTGTTGTTATCAGCGTGCCGCTCTCCAGTCCGTGGCTACCCCCTGCACGGGCGACCGCGCGCCTCACTGGGCCTCTTGCTGACAGTCTTCCCGCCAGTCCGCGGAAGTGACGATGCCAGGCTCGTTCGTCCGGTACGTGGCCTGGCGACGACGCGAGGCAGGCCGAGCGAACGCCTGCACCTCGCCTGCAGTGGGCTGCGGCCCATCTCCTCGACGACACGAGTTCGCTCGGGTCGGAAAGGACAGGTCAACGGCTCTATGGTACCTTTTCTTGTACCACTTAGGGATGGGGGGTCGTCATGGCCATAACAGCCAGCGAAGCGCGCAAGTCACTTTTCCCGCTCATCGAGCAGGTGAACGACGATCACCTGCCTGTCGAGATCACCTCCAAGCGTGGAGACGCCGTCCTGATGTCCAAGGCCGACTACGACGCGCTGAACGAGACTGCCTACCTACTCAGGGTTCCGGCCAACACGCGTCGTCTCCTTGAGAGCCTCGCTCAAGCGTCCTCCGAAGATCGCCAGGAGCACGAGCTGCTCACGTGAGGCTGGTGTTCACGCCTCACGGGTGGGAGGACTACGTCCACTGGCAGACGGCCGATCGGGCGATCCTGAAACGGATCAATCGGCTCATCGAGGACATCAGCAAAGATCCCTTCGTCGGCATCGGCAAGCCGGAGCCCCTCAGACACGCCCTCGCGGGCGCCTGGTCCCGACGCATCGACGAAGAACACAGGCTGGTCTACCTCGTCGACGCCGACGACATCGTGATCCTGCAGGCGCGCTACCACTACAGATAGCCAAGAAGATGCGGCGTTCTCCTTGTTCTCGGAAAGGGGCCACCCATGTGAGTGCAGTCAGCTCGTGGATTTTCAGGGCGCCGCTCCGTAGGCACTCCCAGCGGGCACCCGCACCCTGCGCTTTTAGTACCCTTATCGTCGCAGCGGTACGAAACTGGAGGTGTGGTGGAGGAGGCGGGGCGGCACCAGCCGGTGGTGTGGAACGGACGCCGCATTCAGGCCTTCGTTCCGACGCTGCTCAGCGAGCGCGACCTGACGCTGTCTGCCCACGCCGGGAACCGGTGCGGATCTGCCGAGGCGAGCGTCGCCACCGGCGCTGCGGCGCTGCCGGAGGACTACGGACCTCTGGCCAGGCTGCTGCTGCGGGCCGAGGGGATCGCCTCGTCCTATGTCGAGGGGGTTGTGGCCCTGGTCGTCGACGTCGTCCTGGCCGAGCACGACCCGAGCGGGCAGCACAGCCCAGCCGCGTGGGTGGCCGCGAACCTGCACGCGACAACTGAGGCCGTCAGGCACGCGACCGGGACCGAACCTTTGACCGTCAGCGACCTGTGCGCTTGGCACACCGCACTGATGGCCGGCAGCCCGACCCCCGCCGAGCATGTCGGGCACGTCCGCACCGAGCAGGGCTGGATCGGCGGGACGAGCCCCTTCGAAGCCCACCTCGTGACCGCACCGGTTGCCGAGCTTGAGACGCTTCTGGCCGACCTGCTCGGCTTCACCGCCCGGACCGACATCGACCCGGTCGCGCACGCCGCCATCGCGCACGCGCAGTTCGAGGTCATCCACCCGTTCGCCGACGGCAACGGACGCATCGGGAGGGTCCTTGTTCTGTGGTTGCTGACGCGCCGGCTGCAGCTGCTCACGCCGCCGCCGGTGAGCGTGCTGCTCGCCGCCGACGTCGGCGGGTACGCCAGCGGCCTGGTCCGGTTCCGGATGAGCGACCACAACGGCTGGGTCGCCTGGTTCGCTGACGCGGTCGGCGGCGCCGGACGCGCGCAGCAGCAGCTCATCGGCAGCGTCGAGCGCCTGCACGCGACCTGGCAGGACCGGCTGCGGACCGCCGGGCTGCGCTCGGACGCGGCGGCCTGGGCCGTCCTCGAGCTGCTGCCGCGGCACCTCGTCTTGACCGCAGCGGAGGTCGCCGCCGCGCTCGGCACCAGCCCCAAGTGCGCGCGGGCAGCGCTGTCAGCCCTCGCCAACGCCGGCGTCCTGACCCGGTTTGGGACGGTGTCACCGAGCGGCCGGGGCCGGCCCGCCGACCTGTACGTCAGCGTCGAGCTCCTCGGCCTGGCCGGGGCCACCCCAGTACGGCGCTGAGCCGGGGTGCGACGTGGGTAGCGCTCCGCGAGGGCGGACGCGCCAACATTCCAGGAGTCGACTGCACTCACATGGACAGCCCCTTTGCGAAGTGCCCACCGACCGGGAAACGGATGCCGGGAACGCCGAGCGGAGATCGAGGGCCACATTCGGTCAGAGGCAGATCGCCTCGCTCATCGGAAGCCGGCTGAGCCAGACGCTGATAACCACTTTCACGCGGCTACCGTCCCGCTACGGCGAGGTGGTACGAGGCTTGGTGGCAGTAGATACATCGTGAACGCGGCGAGAGCCAGGGCAAGTACACAGAGGTCAAAAGTGTCGCCGTTGCCTGCCCCCACGGC
>JBKJVH010000017.1:0-2677 GCA_046590985.1 Mycobacteriales bacterium | reverse complement strand
CCTCGTCGGTCTTCACGGCGTACGCGATGTTGCGCTGCAGCGTCTTGATCCGCTCGACCTTGACGCCCTGGCCGAGCTCGACCTCGTACCGGGTGACGGTCGGGCCGCGACTGAAGCCTGTGACGACCGCATCGACCTGGAAGTCCTCGAGCACCTGCGTCAGGGCACGGATCGCCTCGTCGTTGGCCTCGCTGCGCTTCTTGGGCGGCGAGCCGACCCCGAGCAGCTCGGGAGGCGGCAGGAGATAGCCACCCTTCAGGCTGTCCTCACTCAGGCGAAGCTGCTCGGCCTTCTTCGGCGCCGGGGTGTGCTCGGGCGGCGCCTCGCGCACGTCGGGAGCGGTCACGACCACGTTGAGGTCCACCGGGTCGGCCTGGATCCCGACCCGCCGACGCGGTCGGTTGCGGTTCAGCGGAGCCAGCGGCTCGGGCTCGGCCACCGGCTCCGGGGGCGGTGGCTTCAGCAGGACCTTGTCGCGCAACAACCGCAGCCGGGTCGGCACCTGGTGCATGGGGGTCGCGGTCACCACCAGCAGGCCGAACCCGGCGAGCAGCAGCAGGACCGGTAGGGCGACGAAGCCCGTCAGCATGTGCTGCAGCGGGTCGCCGAGCAGGAAACCCAGGACGCCGCCCTTCTGCGCCCGCGGCAGGTCGCCCCGGACCACGTGCAGGACCCCGAGAGCACCGAGGGACAGCGTCGTCCAGCCGACGAGCAGCCGGCCTCGGGCGCCGGCGCTGACGGGGTGGCGCAGCGTCCGGATCCCGGCGATCGCCAGCACGACGGGGAGCACCATCGCGCCGCGGCCGAACAGTCCCTCGACGCCGTCGGCCAGCACGTTCCCGGCACTACCGGCGTGCCACCAGGCGCCGGCCGCCGACAGCAGCGCGCCGATGAGCAGCACCACCCCGAGGCCGTCCCTGCGGTGCGCCGGGTCGAGGTCGCGGGCGCTGGAACCGGCCGCCCGGCTCACGCCCCCGACGCCGTGCGCCACCGCCTTGAAGGAGCCACCGACGGCTCGGGCCAGCGGGCCGGGCCCGGTCCTGCGGGCCTTCGCGCGCGTCGCTCCGCGCTTGCGGGCGGCCGGCTTGCGGGCGGCCGGCTTGCGGGCGGCTGGCTTGCGGGCGGCCGGCTTCTTCTTGGCGGGTGCCTTCTGCGCCGCGGCGGGCTTCTTCGCGGCAGGGCGAGCGGGCGTGCGTGTGGCCATGATCTGAAGGTATCCCGGTAACCCCATCGGTCACACCCGTCCCAGCAGTGACACGCCGCTCAGCGGTTCGCCGATCCCCGCCCCTGAACAGCCCTGGCGGGGCGTTCCGGGTCGGGCTGCGCCTGGCCCACGTGCCAGAAACGGGGCGTGACCCGACCGTGAACGCGTGCAGGCCGGAGCCGACTCAGACCTCGAGGACCACCGGGATGATCATGGGCCGCCGACGGTAGGTGTCGCTGACCCAGCGCCCGAGGACCCGCCGGAGCTGCTGGCCGAGCTGGTGCGGATCGGTGACGCCCTCGCCCGCGGCGCGGTCGAGCTCCGCCTCGAGCAGCGGCAGCACGTCGTCGAACGCCTTCGGGTCGTCGCTGAAGCCGCGCGCCGCGATCTGCGGGGCGCCGGCGATCTTCCCGGTCATCGAGTCGACCGCGATCGTGAGGGAGATGAAGCCCTCCTCGCCGAGGATCCGGCGGTCCTTCAGGGTGGACTCCCCGACGTCGCCGACCTCGAGCCCGTCGACGTAGACGTACCCGCACGGCACCGCGCCGACGATCTTCGCGACGCCGTTCACGAGGTCCACGACCACGCCGCCGTCGGCGAGCACGATGTTCTCCACGCCGGTGAGCCGGCCCAGCTCGGCGTGCGCCCGCAGGTGCCGCCACTCGCCGTGCACGGGCATCAGGTTGGAGGGCTTCACCGCGTTGAGCAGGAACAGCAGCTCGCCGGCCGGCGCGTGGCCGGACACGTGGACCTTCGCGACGCCCTTGTGCACCACGCGGGCACCCCAGCGCGACAACCCGTTGATGACGCGGTAGACGGCGTTCTCGTTGCCCGGGATCAGCGAGGACGCGAGCACCACGGTGTCGCCCGCTTCGATGCGTACCTGGTGGTGACTGCGGTTGGCCATCCGGGACAGCGCCGACAGCGGCTCGCCCTGCGAGCCGGTCGAGACGAGCAGCACCTTCGTGTACGGGAGCTTCTCGACGTCCTTCATCTCCACCACGATCCCGGCGGGGATCCGGAGCAGCCCGAGGTCGGACGCGACGCCCATGTTGCGCACCATCGAGCGGCCGACGAAGGCGACCTTGCGGCCGTGCTTCTCGGCGGCATCGAGCACCTGCTGGACGCGGTGCACGTGCGAGGCGAAGCACGCGACGACGACGCGCCCCGAGGCGGTACGGACGACCTCCTCGAGCACCGGGCCGATCTCCCGCTCGGGGGTGACGAAGCCGGGGACCCCGGCGTTGGTGGAGTCGCTCAGCAGCAGGTCGACGCCCTCGCCGCCGAGCCGGGCGAACCCGCCGAGGTCGGTGAGCCGTCCGTCGAGGGGCAGCTGGTCCATCTTGAAGTCGCCGGTGTGCAGCACCAGCCCGGCCTCGGTGCGGATGGCCACGGCGAGGGCGTCGAGGGCGAGGTCGCCGACTTCGGACCCTTCGAGTGCGAGTTCCTCTCGGTCAACCACTCCATCCCCGA
>JBKJVH010000173.1:0-33530 GCA_046590985.1 Mycobacteriales bacterium | reverse complement strand
CGCCGACCTCGTCGCGGTCCCCTCCCACAACGAGTCGTTCGGGCTCGTCGCCCTCGAGGCGCAGGCTTGCGGCACCCCCGTCATCGCCACCCGGGTCGGAGGCCTCACCACCACGGTCCGCGACGGCGTCAGCGGTCTGCTGGTCGACGGCCACTCCGCGGACGCCTGGGCCGCCGCGCTCGCCCAGGGCCTCGCTTCCCAGTCGCTGCTCTCCCTCGGCGCCGTCGAGCACGCCGCGGGCTACTCCTGGGGTCGCACCGCCCAGGGGCTGCTCACCGCCTACCGCGATGTGCTGGCCCCGGCCCGGATGCTGGCCTCCTCCTGACGTGCCTGCGGGCCCGCCCCGCGTTAGGTTCGAGCGCATGAGCGCCGCCGACGTCATCCGTACCGCCTTGAAGGAAGCCGAGCTCGACTTCGCCGAGCCGCAGCCGGACCAGTTCTTCGTCAAGCTGCCCGGTACGCACAAGCTGTTCACGAACTGCTGGCTCGTCGTCGGCCAGCACGGGTTGCTGGTCGAGGCGTTCGTCTGCCGGCAGCCCGATGAGAACCACCAGGACTTCTACGCCTACCTGCTGCGCCGCAACTCCAAGATGTACGCCGTCTCGTTCGCGCTCGACCAGGTGGGTGACGTCTACCTCGTCGGGCGGCTGCCGCTGGGGGGCATCACCCCCGACGAGGTCGACCGGTTGCTCGGGTCGGTCCTGCAGTACGCCGACGAGACGTTCGACCAGCTGCTCGAGATCGGCTTCGTCACCTCCATCCGCAAGGAGTGGGCGTGGCGGGAGAAGCGCGGCGAGTCGACCGCGAACCTGCAGGCCTTCGCGCGGTTCGCGGCGCCGGACTAGGCCTGTCGACGGCGCAGCACGACGCCGCCGACGAGCAGCACAAGCGCGCTGGCGGCCAGCCCGGCGGGCAGTCCGGTGGCAGCCAGGGAACCGCCTCCGGTGCCCTTGCGGGGGAGTGCCCGCGGCAGGTCCTTCAGCGGCGCTGCACCCGGGACGGCGGAGGTGCTGGTCCCGAAGGACAGGTCCATGGTCGGCGTGCTGTCGACCGTCAGCGGCAGGGTCTGCACCGACCCGACGGAGTCCTTCGGCCCGATGAGGGAGTAGCTGCCGACGGAGTACAGCCGGGCGCCCTTGGCCGGCGACCCAGCGGTCTTGGCCGGCACCCGGATGATGATGCGGCTGCCCGGGAAGGTGCCGGTGGCCGGTGACAGCGGCTGGTAGGTGTTGCCGAGGGTCGCGGACACGTTGCCGCCGTTGAACTGGCCCTCGCCAGAGCTCACCGTGCCGGCTCCGTACGCGATCTGACCCTCAGCGCCGGTCAGCGTCGCCTCGGCGTAGTAGGCCTGGCCCTGGTAGTCCCAGCGGGTCACGAACCGGCTCTGCTGCAGCGGGGTGCCGCTGTCGTCGAGCATCGTGCCGTTGCCGGGGAGGACGCCGCCCTGGCCGGAGCTGAGCTTCGGGATCGACATGGTCACGACCACGTCGCCGTTCGAGGCCCGCTGCACCACCGTGCCGGTCAGGTCGAGCGCCTTCTGGTTGGCGGCGGTGAGGATCTTGGCGCCGGCGATCGGGTACTTCGCGTCCCCGACCGCATCCGGGAAGCCGTTGCCGCGCTGGGGGAGGGCGGCGCTCGGCTGGCCCGCGATCAGCGAAGGGCCGCTGGCCTGGCGCGCGACCTTGACGAACGGCAGCAGCGTCGCGTTGTCGGTGTCGGACCAGACGAAGCCCAGGTGGCCCGCCTTGTCGACGTCGATCGCGAAGTAGTCCAGCAGGTTGCGGTTCGAGCTCGGGTTCGCCGCACACGTGGTGCCGCTGGTGCAGATGTTGGTGTCGTGGTTGACCTTGTGCGCGATGGCGTCCTGGCTGAACGTGGGGCTCGCGCACGGCTTGGCGCTCCACTGGCACAGCGCGTCGGTGCTGACGGCGACGTAGGGCTTCCAGCCGCCGGCGCCCGGCAGCACCGCGTCGGGCGTCGCCGACTTCGCGGTTGTGCCGTAGTAGCCGATCGCGACCCGACCGACGCTGCCGGCGACGGTGTTGGTGAAGATCGTGACGTTGAGGGGCGACTGGCTGACGACCACGGCCTTGGACCACTTGGTGGCCGGAGCCTTGAGGTTGACCGGGTCCTTGGCGAGGGAGGTCGCCATCATGGTCCGCTGCGTGCCGCTGTCGACCCAGGCGGCGTAGAGGTTGCCGGCCTTGTCGACGCTGAGGGTGGTGAAGCTGCGGGGGCTTGAGGCCCCGGGGATCTCGTGCGACACGAACGTCTTGGCGCCGTCGGTGGAGACGCCCACGGCGAAGCCGCTCTTCGCCCCCGGGACGAGCGCGCCGGCGCCGATGTAGCCGACGTACAGGGTCTTGTTCAGGGGGCCGCCGCTGTTGTCGGCGACGAAGCTGCCGCTCTGCGTGACACCGATGATCTGCGGCTGCGGCGGGATCGTCCACGAGCCGAGCGCGCCGTCGTTGTCGCTGCGGTTGATGAACTCACCGACGAGCGGGACGTGGTAGGCCATGAACCGGGTCTTGGTGCCGGACCAGGAGGCCTGCCACTGCCGGTCGACGCCGCCGCCGGTCTTGTCCAGCGCCGGGTCGACGTGGTCGGCCGGGAAGGTCGTGCCGTGGTCGAGGGACACCCCGACAGCCTGGTTCGCGAGCGATTCCTGCTCACCCATCCCGACGCTCCCGGTCGTGGGGTTCACGTCGATGTCGGTGTCGCCGCCGCCACCCGCCGGGCAGTACGGGACCTGCCGCGCGAAGCAGGCCACACCGGCAGCCGCGAGGTCGGTCGCGCCGGAGTACCGCTTGGTGTAGCTCAGCCCACCGTCCTCGGAGCGGAACAGCACGCCGATCATGGTGCGGCTCGAGACCGGCCAGTCCACGAAGGACCGGGCGTTGCCCCCGGCTGAGGTCGGGTCGAAGGTGAAGCCGGGCTCGCCACCGAACAGGATCGGGTCCACCACGGTGGCGGGCGTGAAGGTCATCAGGTGCTTGGGCTCGCTGGCCTTGCCCGCTGCAGGACGCGCGCTGGGCGTCTCCACCAGCGTGCCCGCGTAGTCGTCGCCCGGTCCGCTGCCGGTGCACACCGTGACCCTGTACGTCCCCGCCGGCAGGTCGGTGAGCACGACCTTCTCCGTCCCGCTGCCGCTGGAGGAGTCGCCGACCACCGCGCCCTGGGCGTCGGCGACCAGCAGGTCGATGTCGTTGCCGCCCTTGGCGGTGACGGAGATCACCGTCTGGGTCGTCACCGTGCTGAACAGCTTCGCCGGCACCTTGTACGTCAACGTCTCGACGTCGTTCCCGCCGACCGATGTCGTGCAGCCGCCGCTGTCGATGCCCGGGGTGACCGTGCCCGACCAGGTCGCCTTGACCACCTTCGACCCGGACGCGGTGACGGTCTGCGCGGTGGGGGTCGCGGCCTGGGCCGTGGTGAGGCCGAGCAGGGAGCCGCCGATGAGGGCGGAGGCGGAGACAAGAGCAAGGGGGCGACGCACGGGATCCTCCGGCTGGGCGGTGCAGGGCGGGCGGGTGTGCCGACCCCTGAAGGCGTAAGGAAGGATTCGACGCATGGCCACCCTTGTCCTGCTTCGCCACGGCGAGAGCTCGTGGAACTCCGAGAACCTGTTCACCGGCTGGGTCGACGTGGACCTCACCGCCAAGGGCGAGCAGCAGGCCCGCGACGGCGGCGCCCTGCTTCGCGACGCCGCGCTGCTCCCGACGGTGCTGCACACCTCGCTGCTCAAGCGCGCGATCCGCACCTCCACCCTCGCGCTCGAGGTCTGCGACCGCTCCTGGATCCCGGTGCGCCGGCACTGGCGCCTCAACGAGCGGCACTACGGCGCCCTCCAGGGCAAGGACAAGAAGCAGACCCTCGCCGAGTACGGGGACGCCAAGTTCATGGAGTGGCGCCGGTCGTACTCGACGCCGCCGCCGGTCATCGAGGCCGGCTCGGAGTGGGACAACACCTCCGACCCCAGGTATGCCGCACTGGCCCCGGGCATCGTGCCGCTCACGGAGTGCCTCGCCGACGTCGTCGACCGGCTGCTGCCCTACTGGTACGACGCGATCGTGCCCGACCTCCGAGCCGGCGAGACCGTGCTCGTCGCGGCCCACGGCAACTCGCTGCGCGCGCTGGTGATGCACCTCGACGGGTTGTCGGAGGAGCAGGTCGTGGGGCTCAACATCCCGACCGGGCAGCCACTGGTCTACGACCTCGACGACCAGCTGCTGCCGGCAGTGGTCGGCGGCCGCTACCTGGACCCTGAGGCGGCCGCCGCGGCTGCTGCCGCCGTGGCCAACCAGGGCCGCTGAGGGCTGACGTGGTGGATAGACCCGGTCCTGCTCAGGGCTGCTGGGCGGCGGCGGTCGCCGGGTGCAGCGGCAGCCCGGTGCGCTCGGCGCAGAGTCGGACCAGCTCGGCGTACGCCTGAGGTCCGATCAGGGCGGTGAGCTCGGGGCCGTACGAGACCACGACCGGGTCGGCGCCGACGTGCGCCTCCGGGGACGAGGTGCACCACCAGTGCAGGTCCGCGCCGCCCGGGCCCCAGCCGCGCCGGTCGAACTCGCCCAGGGTGGTGAGGGTCACCGTGGTCTCGTCGGGGCGCTCGATGACCTCCTCCAGGCGGCGTACGGGCAGCTGCCAGCAGACGTCCGGCTTGGTGTCGAGCGGGTGCAGGCCGAGGCGGAGCGCCAGGGCGTGCAGCGAGCAGCCCTCGCCGCCGGCGAAGCCCGGCCGGTTGAGGAAGACGCACGCGCCGTCGACGGTCCGGGTCTTGCGGGCCGGTTCGCCCTCAAGGTCGTCATCGACGGAGATGCCCTCGGCGCGACCGACCGCGGCGTACTGCCAGTCCTTCTTCTTCAGCATCGCCGCGAACTTCTCGGTGCGCGCCTCGTCGTCGGCGTCGCTGTAGAACGCGCCGTGGCTGCAGCAGCCGTCGTCGGCGCGGCCCTCGATGACGCCGTGGCAGCCGGAGCCGTAGATGCACGTCCAGGACGAGAGCAGCCAGGTCAGGTCGGCCTTGATGATCTTGGAGGCGTCCGACGGGTCGGCGAACTCGATGTAGTCGCGCGGGAAGTCCGGCTCGACCTCGCGCAGCCGCGGGATCCCGAGGTCGGTAGCAGTCACAGGCGCGAGCCTAATCGCCTCAGATCAAGGCAGGCATACCCTCCGGTAACGATGACGGACATGTCGAGCAACAAGGTGGTCCGGGTGCCTGCTGCCCGGGTCGCGATGTCGACTGCGTGCGCCTACCCCGAGTCGACCGCGAACGCCTTCGAGATCGCCGCGCGGCTCGGGTACGACGGCGTCGAGGTGATGGTCTAGACCGACCCGGTCAGCCAGGACATCGACGCCCTCGAGCGGCTCAGCGACTACCACCAGGTGCCGATCCTGGCCATTCACGCGCCGTGCCTGATCATCACGCAGCGGGTCTGGGGCACCGACCCGTGGGTCAAGCTCGTCAAGGCCAAGGAGGCTGCCGAGCGGCTCGGCGCCGAGACCGTGGTGGTGCACCCGCCGTTCCGGTGGCAGCGTGACTACGTCCGCCAGTTCGTCGGCGGCATCCAGCAGATGGAGTCCGAGACCGCGGTCCGGTTCGCGGTGGAGAACATGTTCCCGCTGCGCGCCCGCGGCCGGGAGGTCAGTCCGTACGGCCTGGACTGGGACCCCTCGAGTGAGGGGTTCCTCGACTTCACGCTCGACCTCAGCCACACCGCGGTGTCGCAGTCGGATGCCTTGGACATGCGGCGCCAGATGGGCGACCGGCTCAGCCACATCCACATCGCCGACGGCACCGGCTCCGCGCGCGACGAGCACCTCGTCCCCGGCCGCGGTGACCAGCCGTGCGCAGAGCTGCTCGAGGGGCTGGCCCGCGACCAGTTCAGCGGTCTGGTCGTCGTGGAGATCAACACCCGCGCCTGCGAGGACCGCGACGAGCGTGAGGGCGACCTGGCCGAAGCGCTGGCCTTCACCCGCCTGAACCTCGCGGCCCCGGCGGACGCGTGGCCATCGTGACAGTCGGAGGGACAGCTCCGGGCGACCCGCTGGCTTTCGAGGACCTCGTCGACGACTACGACGCGTCCCGGCCCCGGTACCCCGATGCCTTGTACGACCGGCTTCCCCGCCTCGGCGACGTGCTCGAGCTCGGCGCCGGTACGGGCATCGCCTCGGCTGAGCTGGCGTCCCGCGTCCGGTCGCTGGTGGTCACCGACCTGGGCCCACGGATGCTCGCACGCGGCCTGGCGAAGCACTCCTGGCCCGGGGTCGTCTGCGCCGCGGAGGCACTGCCGTTCGCGGACGCCTCCTTCGACACGGTGTGCGGCGCCCAGATGTGGCACTGGACCGCGGACCCCGCCGGCGCCGAGGTCTACCGGGTGCTCCGCCCCGGCGGCGTACTCGCCCTGTGGTGGAACGAGGTGCGGGTCGACGCGCCCTGGTGGGACCGCCAGCAGGACCGACTGGAGGCCGGCAACCCGCGCTATGCCAGGGGCTACCGTGAGGTCGACTACAACGCGCAGTTCGCCGGGGTCTTCCGCACCACCGCCCCCGTGCTGCTGCCGTGGAAGCGGACCTTGTCGCTCGACCTGTACGACCGCTGGCTGCGCTCGAAGTCCTACGTACAAGCACTTCCCGAGGTGGATGCCTTCGTGGCGGCCTGCCGCGAGGACCTGCTCGAGGCGTTCCCGAACGGCCGCGTCGTGGAGCCGTTCGTCACCCGGCTGTGGTTGATGACGAAGGAGACCTGATGGACGTCCTGCGCACCCCCGACTTCGAGGTCCCCGATTTCCCGTGGGAGACGAGGTACGCCCAGACCCACGACGGGCTGCGGATGGCCTACGTCGACGAGGGCACCGGGCCGGTGGTGCTGCTGTTGCACGGCGAACCGTCGTGGTCATTCCTCTACCGGAAGATGATCCCGGGGTTCCTGGCGGCCGGCTGCCGGGTCGTCGCGCCGGACCTGATCGGGTTCGGGCGCTCCGACAAGCCCGGCGCGATCGACGACTACACCTACGCCGGGCACATCGCCTGGCTGAAGTCGGTCGTGCTGGATTCCCTTGACCTGCAGGACATCACGCTGGTCTGTCAGGACTGGGGCGGGTTGCTCGGCATCCGGATGGCGGCCGAGAACCCGTCGCGGTTCGCCAGGATCTGCGCAGCCAACACCGGGCTGCCCGACGGTCGCCGCAAGCTGCCCGAGGCGTGGTGGAACTTCCGGAACTTCGTGGCCAGGACCGAGGACCTGCCCATCGGGTTCCTGGTGTCGGCGGCGGTGGTGGTCCCGCTGGCTTCAGAGGTGATCGCGGCGTACGACGCACCCTTCCCCTCCGCTGCCTTCAAGCACGGTGCGCGCGCGTTCCCTGACCTGATTCCGCAGGATGCGGACAACCCCGCGACGCCGGCGAACCAGGCCGCCTGGGAGGTGATGGAGAAGTGGGAGAAGCCGTTCCTGTGCGCCTTCTCCGACTCCGACCCGATCACCGGCGGCGGCGACCGGATGCTCATCGGCAAGATCCCCGGGGCTGCCGGTCAGCCGCACACCACGATCGTCGGCGGCGGTCACTTCCTGCAGGAGGACTGCGGGCCGGAGCTCACGAAGGTCGTCGTGGACTGGATGACGGGCACCTGACACAGGGCTTGGCGATGCGGCCAAGCGGGACTAGGTTCCGCGCACATCAGCCGGCACCGCCAGGGGGAACGCACCATGATTCGTACGGGTCGGGCGCTTCGCGTCCTGGCAGTCTCGGTCACCGTCGCTGCGCTCGCGTCCGCCTGCGGTGGCGGCGGCCTCAAGAAGGTGACGGTCCAGCAGCCCCCGTCGGCCACGGCTGGGGCGACGCCCACAGCGACGCCCAAGCCGGTGATGCGCACGGTCGGCAAGACCGGCTGGTACCGCGGTTTTGCCGTCACGGTGGACACGGCCACGATCACCGCGGGGCAGTTCGGCGGCGGCGAGGACCTCAGCCTGGCGGTCACCTACCAGAACCTCGGCACCGAAGTGGCGCAGCCCGACGGCAAGGGCTTCCTGCAGGTCGGTGACGCCGCCGTCACGCCGCAGTTCGACAGCCCGCAGATCCCGGGCCTCGGAAAGGCGGCAGGCACGGTGACAGCGAGCATCCCGGCGCCGACCGGTGCCACCCCGGCTTCTGGAGCACCGGACCTCGAGGCCGTCCTGGACACCGTGGTGCTGACCTACGGTCAGGCCGCCGACAACCAGACGATGATCCCGCTCAGCACGTCCGGTGAGGTCACGAGCTTCGAGCCGAAGACGCAAGCGGTGAAGACCCGGGTGACGCAGGGCCAGGTCCTCGTCGACATCTCGTCGGTCACGCTGGCGCCGAGCTATGTCGCCGGCGAGAAGGGCAAGTTCGTCGTCGGTGAGCGCGTCAAGATCAGCTGCGTGGCGGCCTGCATCGGGTCCGGTCACAGCGTCGACCGGACGAACTTCTCGATCCTCGCCCCGGACGGCACGTCGGTCGTGGCCGACTCCCGCAGCCCCTACTGCTGCGACGCGATCTACCCCGGGACCGTGAGCGACGCGGACCGGAACATCGTGGACTTCGTGGTGGCGGCACCCGGCACGGGCAAGTACACCCTGAGCTTCAAGAACGAGACGTCCAAGACCCCGGGGACGTTCGTCGTCACCTTCTGACCGCCCCGGCTAGCCTCACGGACGTGCCCGACCCCCTCCGGCAGGTCATCCTCGCCGCCGCCCGCAGCCCCCGCACGCGTCGCCTCGTGGAGCGCGCGCCGGTCAGCCGCTCGGTGGTGCACCGGTTCGTCCCCGGCGCCTCCACGGCCGAGGCGGTGGCGGCCACGAGGACGCTGCTGGCGAGCGGCCGCACGGTCACGCTGGACCACCTCGGCGAGGACACCCTGGACCGGGCGCAGGCCCAGCGGACGGTCGACGCCTACCTGACGCTGCTGACCCAGCTCGGCGACCTCACCCTGGGCGGCCGCGCTGAGGTGAGCGTCAAGCTCAGCGCCGTCGGCCAGGCGCTCGACGAGCCACTGGCACTCGCCAACGCCACGGCCATCTGCGAGGCGGCGCGTTCTGCCGGCACCACGGTGACCCTCGACATGGAGGACCACACGACCACCGACTCGACCCTCGGGGTGCTGCGGGAGCTCCGGAAGGACTTCCCCTCGACCGGGGCTGTCCTGCAGGCCTACCTGCACCGCACCGAGGCGGACTGCCGCGACCTGGCCTACGAGGGCAGCCGCGTGCGCCTGTGCAAGGGGGCGTACAAGGAACCGGCCTCGGTGGCGTTCCAGGACATGAAGGAGGTGGACGCCAGCTACGCGCGGTGCCTGCGGGTGCTGTTCGCCGGTGACGGCTATCCGATGGTGGCCAGTCACGACCCGCGGCTCATCGCGCTCGCGGGTGAGCTGAGCGCCGGTCAGCCGAAGGGAAGCTATGAGTACCAGATGCTCTTCGGCATCCGCACGACCGAGCAGGAACGGCTCGCCGCGGCCGGCGAGACGATGCGCGTCTACCTTCCCTACGGCGAGGAGTGGTACGGATATTTCATGCGCCGCCTCGCCGAACGCCCTGCCAACGTCACGTTCTTCCTCCGCGCCCTGGCCTCGCGCCGATGACCACCTTCGCGCTGATCGGGGTCGGCAAGCTGGGCGAGGCCCTGCTGTCCGGCCTGCTCAGGTCCGGTCGGGATGCCGGCGACGTCATCGCCGCGGAGCGCTACGCCGGTCGCGCCAAGGAGATCGAGGACCTGTACGGCGTCCGCACCGCCACCCCCTCGGAGGCCGTCGCGGCGGCTGACGTGGTGCTCCTGGCGGTCAAGCCGCAGGACATGCGCACCGCGCTGCGGGAGCTGGCCCCGGGTATCCGTCCCGACACCCTCGTGGTCAGCATGGCCGCCGGCATCACCACCGCGGTGCTCGAGGAGGAGCTGCCCGAGGGCACCCACTGCATCCGCGTGATGACCAACACCCCGGTGTTCGTCGACGAGGCGATGTCGGCGATCAGCCCCGGCACGCACGCCCTCGAGGAGCACCTGGTGCTGGTCGAGGAGCTGCTCCGGCCGGTCGGTCGGGTCATGCGGTTGCCCGAGAACCAGCTGGACGCGGTCACGGCCCTGTCAGGCTCCGGCCCGGCGTACTTCTTCTACCTGGTGGAGGCGATGATCGACGCCGGCATCCTGCTCGGGCTGCCGCGCGCCGTCGCCGCCGAGCTCATCATCCAGACCGCCGTCGGGTCGGCCAAGATGCTCAAGGAGTCCGACGAGCACCCGGTCGTCCTCCGCGAGGCCGTGATGTCGCCGGCCGGCACGACCATCAGTGCGATCCGGGTCATGGAGGACCACGGTGTGCGCGCCGCGATGCTCGCTGCCCTCGAGGCTGCCCGTGACCGGTCCCGCGAGCTCGCCGGCGGCTAGCCGTAGCCTCAGCGGTGTGAGCGACAGCACCCTGGTGGTCTGGGACGACACCTTCAGCAGCTACGACTTCGGGCCGAGCCATCCGCTGCGCCCGCTCCGGCTGGAGCTGACCATGGCGTTGGCCCGGCAGCTCGGGGTGCTCGACAAGGTCGAGGTCCGGGCCCCGCAGGCTGCCTCGGACGACACCCTCGAGCTCGTCCACGACCCGCTCTACATCAGCAGCGTCCGCAGGGCTCCCGACGACCTGATGGGCCGCCTCAGCCTCCGATGGGGCCTGGGCACTGGCGACGTGCCGGTCTTCCCGAAGATGCACGAGGTCTCCTCCCTCGTCACGGGTGCCTCCGTCGACGCTGCCCGCGCGGTCTGGGAGGGCAGCCACCAGCACGCCGTGAACATCTCCGGCGGCCTGCACCACGCCATGCGCGACCGTGCCTCGGGCTTTTGCATCTACGACGACCCGGCCGTCGCGATCGCCTGGCTGCTTGCCGCCGGCGCCCAGCGGGTGGCCTACGTCGACGTCGACGTGCACCACGGGGACGGGGTCCAGGCTGCCTTCTACGACGACCCGCGGGTGCTGACGGTCTCGATGCACGAGTCCGGCCGCACCCTGTTCCCCGGTACGGGCTTCGCCGACGAGAACGGCACCGGCGACGGCGTCGGTACGTCGGTGAACCTGGCGCTGCCGGCCGGCACCGGCGACGCCGGTTGGCTCAGGGCGTTCCATGCGGTCATCCCGCCGGTACTGAGAGCCTTCCGGCCGCAGGTGATGGTGACCCAGCACGGCTGCGACACCCACGCCCTGGACCCGCTCGCCAACCTGCAGATGTCGATCGACGGCCAACGGGTGGCCTACCGCGCCCTGCACGCGCTGGCTCACGAGCTCTGCGACGGGAAGTGGGTGGCGCTCGGCGGTGGCGGCTACGAGCCCGTCCAGGTCGTGCCGCGCGCCTGGACGCACCTGCTGGCGGAGGCCGCCGGGATCACGGTGGACGGTGCCACCCCGAACGACTGGCGGGCCGAGGCGGCCGAGCGCGGCCGCGAGCTGGCGCCGACGTCGCTGACGGACGGCGCGACCGCCTCCTGGGTGCCGTGGGAGCCGTCCTTCGGGGCGCCTGCGGAGAGCCGGCTGGCCGGAATGGTGGATGACGCCATCGAGGAGACCCGAGCCGCCACGTTCCGGCACCTCGGCCTGGACCCGCTGACCGCTTAGCAAGGCCTCGACGCTCGGTGGGGGAGGCGCGCGGCGACTAGGCCGAATGGGCGACTATCTGAGTCCCACCTGTCCCGTTACGATCAGGGGGCACGTGCGTGTCCAGTGCGCCGGTGGGGAAGCCAGGCGCCGCGACCGTGCGGACAGGTGTGTCTCCATGGCCAGCAACAACCTCTCCGAGATCAAGTTCCTCACCGTCGCCGAGGTGGCGGCCGTCATGCGGGTGTCCCGGATGACCGTCTACCGCCTCGTGCATGCCGGCGACCTGGCCAGCGTGCGGGTCGGCCGGTCCTTCCGGGTGCCGGAGCACGCGGTGCACAGCTACCTCCGCGGAGCCTTCACCGAAGCCGGCTGAGCCGGCAGCGTAGACTCGCCTTTTTCCCATCAACGTCTGAGCAGGGGTTCCACGTGGGTTCCGTCATCAAGAAGCGTCGCAAGCGGATGGCCAAGAAGAAGCACCGCAAGCTGCTGAAGAAGACCCGCGTTCAGCGTCGTAACAAGAAGTAGCCTCCCGGGAGCGACAACGACGTCGCCGCGAAGGAGAGCCACGTGTTTCTGACGTTCCTGTCCGACCTCGGTCATGAAGACGCGTTCCTCGGCGTCTGCAAGGGCGTCATCGCCCGCCTGGCACCAGACGTGACGGTGCTCGACGTCCTGCACCTCGTGCACCCACAGGACGTGGAGCACGGCGCGGGCGTGCTCGCGAGCGCGATCCCGTTCCTGCCCGCGCCCGCGGTGCACCTGGCGCTCGTCGACCCGTTCCGGACCGTGCCGGCGCGGGGCATCGCGGTGCGCACCGCCGACGGCTCGACCTTCGTCGCGCCCGACAACGGCCTCACCAGCCAGGCCTGGCAGGCCGCGGGCGGCGCCGTCAGCGCCCACGTCCTGGACGACCGGTCGCTGTGGTGGCCCAACGCAGCCCGCACGTTCCGCGCACGGGACGTGTTCTCCCCCGTCGCGGCCCGGCTGGCGAGCGGGCTCCCGATCGACCAGGTCGGCACCCGCGTCGAGGTCGACCAGCTCGAGACGCTGGCCCTTCGCGAGGCGCACCTGCACGACGACCACGTGCACGGCGAGGTCGAGCAGGTCGACCACTTCGGCAACCTCACCCTCAACATGCAGCGCCAGCACGTCGAGGCGGCCGGGGTGACCCTCGGGGACCAGGTCGAGATCCGGTGCGGCGGCAAGACCCTGCAGGTCCGGTACACGCTGACCTACGGCGAGGTGCCGCGCGGCGAGGTCGCGCTCTGCGAGGACTCCTTCCACACCATGTGCGTCGCGGTCAACCAGGGCAGCGCCGCGACCGTGCTGCGGGCCCGCCGGGCAGACCCGATCGTCATCGCTCGGGTGCACGCCGCGCCCCCTGTCGCCGCCGGTCCGGTGCGCATCTACGACGAGGCGCCCTCGATCGTCACGCCGTGAGCGGGCTCACGTCCCCAACGGTGGTTACCGCTGGGTACAATCACCTCACATGAGCCGACAGGAGCCACCGGTGAAACCACGCGTGGCCCTCGTCACGGGGGTCAGCCGCTACCTCGGCACCCGCCTCGCCGCGACCCTCGCCGCCGACCCGAGCATCGAGCGCGTCATCGGCGTCGACACCGTGCCGCCCCGACCTGAGGCGCTGACGGCGCTGGGCCGCACCGAGTTCGTGCGCGCCGACATCCGCAACCCGCTGATCGCCAAGGTGATCGCGCAGGCCGAGGTCGACACGGTCGTGCACATGAACGTCATCGCGACCCCGCTCGGCGCCGGCGGCCGCACCGCGATGAAGGAGATCAACGTCATCGGGACGATGCAGCTGCTGGCCGCGTGCCAGAAGGCGCCGTCCATGCGCAAGCTCGTCGTCAAGAGCACCACCGCTGTGTACGGCAGCAGCCCACGGGACCCGGCGCTGTTCACCGAGGACGCCGAGCCCAAGTCGCTCCCCAAGGCCGGGTACGCCAAGGACGCCGTCGAGGTCGAGGGCTACGTCCGCGGGTTCGGCCGGCGCCGCCCGGACGTGACGCTGTCCCTGCTGCGGTTCACGAACTTCATCGGGCCGGTGATCGAGACCCCGTTGACCCGCTACCTGTCGCTGCCGGTCGTCCCGACGGTGCTCGGCTTCGACCCACGGATCCAGCTCTGCCACGAGGACGACGGCATCGAGGTGCTCCGCCGCTGCTGCACCGAGGACCACCCCGGCATCTTCAACGTCGGCGGCGAGGGCATCTTGCTGCTGTCCCAGGCGGTGCGTCGCGTCGGTCGGCTGGCCTTCTCCGTACCTTCTCCGTTGGTGTCCGTCGTCGGGCGGGTGTTCCGGCAGGCAGGCCTGGTCGACTTCAGCCCTGAGCAGATGCGCTACCTCGAGCACGGCCGGGTCGCCGACGTCAGCCGGCTGCGCGCCGAGCTCGACTGGGCACCCCGCTCGACGGCCGAGGCGATGCAGTCGTTCGTGGAGCGCTCCCCCCGCATCCTCAACCCCGAGACCGTCGCGGCCACCGAGCAGCGCCTGCTCAGCGTGCTCACGCGTGGCCGTGCGACGAAGGAGCCCGCTCGTGCCTGAGGCCCGCGTCATCCAGCTCCGCTCGGTCGAGGCGACCGCGGACGGCAAGACGGGTGCCCCGCCGCCCCCTCCGCCCGCCACGGAGTCGGGCGGGTGGGACCAGAAGCTGGCCGGTGGCCTGGCCTTTCTGCGCCGCCGCATCACCGGCGACTACGACATCGACGACTTCGGGTTCGACAAGGACCTGACCGAGCACGTGCTGCTGCCGCCGCTGCGCCCGCTGTACGACAAGTGGTTCCGCGTCGAGACCCGGGGCCTGGACAACGTGCCGGACGTCGGCGGCGCACTCATCGTGGCCAACCACTCCGGCACCATCCCGATCGACGCGCTCATGACGACCTTGGCGCTGCATGACCACCACCCCGCGAAGCGCTGCCTTCGCTTGCTCGGCGCCGACCTGGTGTTCACGATGCCGATCCTGGCGCCGATGGCCCGCAAGGGCGGTAACACCCTCGCGTGCAACGCCGACGCGGAGCGGCTGCTCAACCAGGGTGAGCTCACCGGCGTGTTCCCCGAGGGCTTCAAGGGCATCGGGAAGCCGTTCGCGGAGCGGTACAAGCTGCAGCGCTTCGGTCGCGGCGGGTTCGTCTCGGCCGCGCTGCGCACCGGCAAGCCGATCATTCCGGTCTCGATCGTCGGGGCGGAGGAGATCTACCCGCTGATCGGCAACAGCAAGACGATCGCGCGGCTGCTCGGGCTGCCCTACGTGCCGATCACGCCGACGTTCCCGCTGCTCGGGCTCGGCGGGATCATCCCGCTGCCGAGCAAGTGGATCATCGAGTTCGGCGAGCCGATCGAGACCGCCCACCTCGGTGGTGCGGCTGCGGCGGAGGACCCGATGCTGGTCTTCAACCTCACCGACCAGGTCCGCGAGACGATCCAGTCGACGCTGTACACGCTCCTCATGCAGCGCCGAAGCGTCTTCTTCTAACCGTCCGCCCGTTTGTCCCAAATCCACAG
Source organism: Mycobacteriales bacterium (assembly GCA_046590985.1). Taxonomy (GTDB): domain Bacteria; phylum Actinomycetota; class Actinomycetes; order Mycobacteriales; family SCTD01; genus RYN-111. The sequence continues at coordinate 18,421 of JBKJVH010000173.1, read as the reverse complement.
GGGCTGCGCCCTGTGGATTTCGGACAAAGGGGTCAGCGGAAGGCGCGGAGAACCTTGACCAGCCGCCGGTTGCGCGCGACGTGCCGCCGCCGCAGCGCCACGCCCGCCATCACGCCGCCCACCAGCATCCCCGTACCGGCAGTGGCCGGCACCCCGACCTTGGCGGCCTTGCGGCCGGTACGGAAGTCGCGCACCTCCCAGCCGTTCTCGCGGGCGGCGTTCCGGAGCCCGGTGTCAGGGTTGATCGCGACGCCGGTGCCGACCGCGGACAGCATGGGGATGTCGTTGACGGAGTCGGAGTAGGCCGTGCAGCGCCCGAGGTCCAGGCCTTCCCGCTCGGCGAGCGCCTTGACTGCCTCGGCCTTGGACGGCCCGTGCAGCGGCTCACCGACCAGGCGGCCGGTGTACAGGCCGTTCTCGACTTCCGCGACCGTCCCGAGCGCACCGGTGAGGCCCAGCCGCTTGGCGATGATGCGCGCCAGCTCGACCGGCGTCGCGGTCACGAGCCAGACCCGCTGGCCGGCGTCGAGGTGGCTCTGCGCCAGCGCCCGGGTGCCCGACCAGATCCGCTCCGCCATCAGCTCGTCGTAGATCTCCTCGCCGTACGCCACGATGTCGGCCACCGACTTGCCGGCGACCAGCGACAGTGCCTTCTCGCGGGCCTCGGCCACGGCCTCGAGGTTCTCCTTGCCCTTGACCCGGAACATCAGCTGCTGCCAGCCGAACCGGACCAGGTCGCCGGTCGTGACCAGCCCCCGGCCGGCCATGCCCTTGCCGAAGAAGTAGATCGAGGCGCCGCGGATCATGGTGTTGTCGACGTCGAAGAACGCGGCCCCGGTGGGGTCCGACGACACCGTCAAGGAGGCCTCGACCTCAGCGACGGCAGCGGAGGCGGCGCCGGCGAGCACAGCGCTCACCCCGTCCCCTTCGGCGTGCTTGCGCAGCTTGATCACGGTCTCACCCTATCGGGGTCGGCGCACGACGAAGCCCCGGTCCCTTCCGGGCCGGGGCTTCGTCAAGCGGTGCGGGTGGTGCTCAGGCGCCGTGCGTCATCCGGCGACGACGGGCCACCATGGCCAGCCCGACCAGGCCGGTCGCGATGGCACCCGTGAGCGGCAGGTTCGCGCCGGTACGGGGGAGGTTCGGCTCAGACTTGACCACGGCCGGCCGGGTCACCGACTGGAGCGTCACCGGGGTGGCCGCAACGAGGGCGTTGCTGTTGACCATGCTCAGGCGGAGCAGCGGCAGCGCCTTGGCGTCCAGGGCCTTCAGCGGGTTGATCTCGATGGCGGCACCGGAGGCGTGCGCCTCGGCGGAGCGGCCGTCCTTGGCGACGGTGGAGGTGCCCACGCCGTCCTGGACGCTGATGCCGAGGAGGCTGACCGCACTCTGGAGCTGCGTCAGGGCGGTGTTGACGGCGCCGGTGACGGCCGGCGGCACGGCGCCACCGAGGGTGTCACCGAGGTGGATGCCGGTCTTGTCGAGGAACAGGTCAGCGACGCCCTTGATCGTGACGTGCACGACCTGGGAGGACGGCACCGGGGCGCTCGCCTTTCCGGCGACGCCAGCCGCGGTGGCGGTGGCGCTGCTGGTCAGCGCCTTGACGGTGACGAGGCCACCGAGCAGGTCGACGTCGGACAGCTCGTTGGAGGAGGTCGCGGTCACGGCGTCACCGTTGCGGGTGATGAGGCGGTCGCTGTTGAGCTTGGCGATGTGCACCAGCGAGCCGGTGTTGGCCAGCGTGGTCGGCAGCGCCTGCAGCGTCGCGAGGGTGTTGGTGAGGGTGTTGGACACCTGGGTGATGGTGGTGCTGACGTCGACCGGCAGGCCGGCCGTCTTCAGCGTGCCGGCGAGGGCGTCCGTGGCGGTGGTGACCGTCGAGACGACCGGGGCGGTGGTGCTGCCGACGGTGCCGACGGCAGTGCCGAGGGTGCCGGTGAGCTGGGCGATGATCGGCGCGAGGGCGTCGGCCAGGCCGGGGACCGAGAGGTCGACGTTGGCAACGGCGCTGTGGCTGGAGGAGACGAGCCCCTTGACCGTGGTGGCCGGGTTGGTGACCTTGCTGACGGCCGGCAGGACGTCGAGCTTCAGGCCGTTCTTGTCGATGTGCACGAGGCCACCGGGCTCCGGTGCCATGGTGCCCTTGAGGTCAGCCTCGGAGCTGAAGCCGGCGAGCAGGCCGGACACGACCGGGATGTTGCTCTCCTTCGAGCCCAGGGCCGCGAGGGCGTTGCCCGTGACGTTGGAGGTCAGGGTGCTGACCGTGCCGTCCGTCAGCGAGATGTCCTGGATGATGTGCTGCGGGAGCACGTTGCCCGGGAGGGCGGCCGGGAGGTTGATCTCGATGCGGAGCACGCTGCCGACGGCCTGGCCGTACTGCAGGGGCGCACCCTTGGTGGTGGCCGCTCCCGCGGAGCTGGCGCCCGCGGCGACCAGCGTGCCGGTGGCGAGGGCCAGGGCGGTCAGTCGTGCGACCCGTCCGTTGGTGGTCATGTGAATCCCCTTGATCACGAAAGTGCGCTAATGGTGAGTATCTCGGCATTGCGGACGTTTCGCTTGAACCGGACTTTCTCCCCCGGGTGGCGCGCCGTCTTGCCCCCCTCAACGACGGCTGTAGTCAGAGGTGACGCTCTGCACACGAAAGTTCTGACAGATTCGTGGCGCAAAGGGGACGCCAAGGCACAGACCTCCCCGAAACATCCGTCAGCCCATGGTCCTTCGTGACCAGACATCCGTACTAGGGGCGTAGTCACCCCGCCTGGGGTCGTGGTGTGTTCGCTCGCCGGACCGGTCCGGATGGGTGCGCGACCGAGGCCCGATCAGTCAGGCCGGCTCGGCATCCTGGACGTCGCCCTGGACCCGGCCTGCCGTCAGCATCTCGTGCAGGTGGGCGAGCACCCGGCGGGCAGTCTCGTAGTCGGTCTCCCCGACCTCCTCGGTGAACCGCTTCTCGAGCTCCAGGATGTGCTCGAACCCTCGCTGCCCCTGCGCCAGCCCGGCCTCCGTCCAGATCACCAGCTTCGCGCGACGGTCGACGGGGTCGGTGACCATCGTGACCAGACCCAGCTCGGCCATCTCCCGGATGGTCTCGCCCATCGACTGGCGTGTGATGCCGGCCTGTTCGGCCATCCGTGCAGCTCGGCTGCCCTGCCGGTCGAGGGTCGCGAAGACGAAGTTGTACGCCTGCTTGGCCGGGAAGCCCTGGCGGTCGGCCTCCTCGACCATGTCGTCCTGGAGCACCCGGTTGAGGCGGTGCACGAGCGCGATGAGCGGGACGAACTCACGCGCCGGCTGAGGGGGGCTTGACATCTGTAAGGTTACCTTCCAATATTCGACAGGCAACCTTACGTTATCAGGAGTGGCCATGAGGGCGTCCGAGACCCACGCAGCGGTGCAGCAGCTGTTCGTCGGTGGTCGTCGGACCACCCGCATCGGCGTGGAGCACGAGCTCGTCGTCGCCGACGTCAACACCGACGCTGCCGTGCCGATCAACCTGATCCGGGCCGCGACCCGGGACGCGTGGTACGCGCCGTTCCTCGGCTTCGAGCCCGGTGGCCAGGCCGAGCTGAGCCTGCCCCCAGCCGAGACGGTGGGCCTGGCCGCGGCTGGTCTTGCCGCAGCGGTGGCAGCCCTTCGCGCCGACGTCGGTCGGTGCGGCATCCGGCTCCTCGCGACGCCGGTGGACCGGCGACCGGACGTCGCGGTACCGCTCCAGCTGACCTCCGACCGCTATGTGGCGATGCAACGGCACTTCGACGCGATCGGCCCCAGCGGTCGCCGGATGATGCGCCAGACCGCCTCGACCCAGGCCTGCCTGGACTGGTGGCCGGGCCGGACGGGGCTCGAGCAGTGGCAGGTGCTCAACCTGGCAGGTCCCTACCTCGCGGCCGCCTTCGCGCGCAGCTCCGGTCCGGGCTCCCGGCTGGCGACCTGGTTGGCCGTCGATCCCGATCGCACCGCGTTCGACGACCGGCTGGTCACCGGTGACGACCCTGTCGAGGCGTACGCCGACTTCGCCCGCGGCGCGGCGGTGTTCGTGGGGCCGGGCGACGTCCAGCGCCACCTGAGCACGCTGTTCCCGCCGGTCCGGCCCCGCGGTTGCTACCTCGAAGTGCGGTTCCTCGACGTGCAACCTGTCGGTCGGGTCGCCGTCGTGCTGTCGGCCTTGGCCGGCTTGCTGTACGACGACGAGCGCCGAGGGTCGGCGCTGCGGCGGCTGCACCGCGATGCTGGTGCGCTCGGCGAGCTCTGGCAACGATCGGCGCAGGGGGATGCCGAGCTGGTCGAGGTCGGTCGCGAGCTGGCCGGGGTCACCGACCCGGAGCTCCTGGACGGCGCGGCATGAGGGTCCTGTTCGTCACCGACCCCTTCGGTGGGTTGGATCCGGCGGTCGATGCGAGCGTCGGGCTGATGGGCGCCACCCAAGCTCTCGGCGTCGAGGTCTGGGAGTGCCGACCCGAGGAGCTGTCGGTCTCCGCCGGCAGAGTGCGAGCACGAGCGCGCCGGATCGTTCTGCGTCCGGCCACCCGCGGTGCGGACCACCGCTGGCTCGTGGAAGCGACGTGGTGCGACGAGCTCGGTGCCGAGGTGCTCGACGTGGCCGCCGACTGCGCACTGGTCCAGCTGCGGATCGACCCGCCCGTCGACGCTCGCTACCTGCACACCACGTACCTGCTGGATCTGGTCGAGCGTGCCCGCTGCCCGGTCGCGAACAGCCCGACGGGCATCCGGGCCCTGCACGAGAAGCTCGTTGCGCTGCGGCTGCCCGACCTGTGCCCGGACACGTTGGTGAGCGCCGAGGTGGCCGAGCTCCGGGGCTTCGTGGCCGACAACCGGGCCGCAGTCGTCAAGCCGGTTGACGGCTTTGCCGGGACCGATGTGTGGCTGGTGAACGACGACGCGGGCGCGGGCGCGCTGTTGGAGTCGGCGACCCGCGGTGGCACCCGGCACGTGATCGCGCAGGAGTACCTGCCCGCCGTCGCGCAGGGCAACAAGCGGCTGTTCCTCCTGGACGGCGAGATCATCGGGGCGGTGTTCCGGCGACCAGCCCGGGGCGACTTCCGGATCGGGCCGCCGTGCGCTGTGGCGCAGGTCGATGCCGATGACGAGCGCATCGTCGCTCGGCTGGCTCCGGTGCTGCTCGAGCACGGCGTCGCGGTGGTCGGACTGGACGTGATCGCGGGGCGACTCATCGAAGTCAACGTCACCTGTCCCGGTGGCATGCACAAGACCGATGCCCTCCTGGGCACCGACCTCTCCGGCGCGATCATGCGCCACCTCCTCCGCAGTACGCCTGCTGCAGCACCCCTGCTGCAGCACCCCTTGAGAGAAGGCAGGCAACTCACGTGAGCAACATCGTCATCATCTGCATCGCCCTGATGGGCGCCCTGATCTTCGGACTCGGCGCCAACGTCACCCGGCACCGCGCGATGCGCGGCAAGAGCGGGCTCCCGCAGATGTCGAGCGACCCCACCGATGCGCTGCTGATCGCCATCCGCGCGCACGGCAATGCCGCCGAGTACGTGCCCACCCTGATCGGACTCCTGGTCGTGTGTTCGACCCTGACCGCGGGCTGGTGGCTGGAGACCCTCGCCATCGTTGCGGCTGTCGCTCGGGTGCTGCACGCCGTCGGCATGCTGACCGCCAAGAGCCTCGCCGAGCACGGACCGGTGCGCGATGTGGGCGCGATGTTCACCTACCTGGCCGGGCTCTCCCTCGCGATCACAGCGATCGTGACGCTCTGACCATGAGCGTGCAGCCGGTGATCGGGATCGTCGGACACGGCCATGTCGTGCCGAAGTTCTGGGGCGATCTCCTGGTCACCGCTGCGCGGACGGCGTACGTCGAGCGGGTCCGGGAGGCCGGTGGTCGGCCCGTTGTGCTGCCGGGGGCGGCCGCCGGTGACCTCCTCGACGTCGTCGATGCGCTCATCCTCACCGGCGGCGGTGACGTGGATCCACGCCGGTACGGGGGCTCGGTCGAGGAGGCGACCGACGTGGACCCCGGGCGCGACGAGGCGGAGATCGCGCTCGTCCGCCTGGCCCAGCGTCGGCAGATCCCGGTGCTCGGGGTCTGTCGCGGCTTGCAGGTCCTGGTCGTCGCCTTCGGAGGGACCCTGCGTGACGACCTCGGGATGAGTCACCTCCTGCCCGAAGCTGGGCACCCGGTGGCGGTCGATCCGGACTCGCAGCTGCACAACCTGCTGGGGGAACGACGAGCGGTCTCCTCGGTGCACCGTCACGCGGTCGGGGACCCGGGTCCGGGATGGCGGCCGACCGCCTGGGCCGACGACGGCGTGATCGAAGCGGCGGAGTGGGCGGGGGGCCGTGCGTGGCCGGTGCTGGGGGTCCAGTGGCACCCCGAGCTCGACGACCCGACCGGACCTGCGCTGTTCGGCTGGTTGGTGCGGGTGGCGTCGGAGCGGATGGCCCCGGTTCGCTGAACCGCGACCCCGCACCAGGCACCGGGTCCGGACGACCCTGCCGCTAGGGGATCGGCGGCAGGCTGGGGAGCACGCTGGACAGCGGCGGCAGGGACGGCACGGGTGGGATCGGCAGGGGGGGCAGCGTCGGCAGGGTCGTCGGCAGCGCTGTGGGAAGGACGTCGGTCGGCACCGGGAGGGGCACCCGGGACGAGGGCGACGCGGAAGGCGCCGGGGTGCTGGTGGGTGAGTCGGTCGGGTTGGCCGTCGGACCGTTGGTCGGTCCGGACGAGGCGGTGGGCTCGACGGCGGGGGTCGGCTCAGGCGTCGGCTCGGTGGTCACGCAGGTGCACGGCGGAACGTTGTTGTCCTGGCTGCCGCCGGACGGCGACGCGGTGGCTCCCGGGGAGGGCGCCGGCTCGGTGGGCAACGTCGGTCCGCCGGCCTGGGGGAAGCAGGAGCCACCGCAGGTGCCGATCGACAGCAGCTGGTTGACGGTGCTGCTGACGTCGGTGACGAGCTGCAGGGACGCCTCGCCATCAGCCTTGGACCCGGCCGGCAGGTCAGGCAGCAACGCGATCAGCGAGGTGCGCTGGGTCGTGGAGAAGGTCTGCAGGATCCGCAGCGGCTCGGAGGCGCCCTTGGTGCGGTAGGCGTGCACGAGCAGCGCCCGGCCGCTCTTGGTCTCGGTGTTGAACTTCGCCAGCGTCTCGTTGATGCGGCGTTGCGTGCTGCCGCTCGCCGCCAGGCCCCCTGCGACGGGGTCGCCGGACAGTGAACCGAGTGCCACGGCTCCGTCGCCGTGGGTGAGTGCGGTGACCTCGCGGAGCCGCGTCGCCGCGAACTCCAGGTGCTTGCTGCCCTTGGCTGTGTCGCCGGACACGAAGCGGAGCTGGACGTCTTCGGCGCCGAGCTTCAGGCCGTAGAAGGGCTGGCCGGGCAGCGACCGGGAGGCGGCGATGCCGACCCCGGTGAAGGCCACCACACTGGCCATCGCGCCGGCGGTCACGCCAAGGCGCCGCTGGGCCTTGCGGGTCTGGGTCCAGGTGAGGGCGGACTCCAGCGCCCGGGTGGCCTGGACGGGTGCGTCGGCCAGCGTGGCGGCCTGCACGGTGGCGACCGCGACGAGCCGGGTGCGGAGCGAGGCGCGGAACTCCGCGCGCGGGACCGCCTTGGCGTCCAGCCCGGGCGCGACCTTGCGGAGCCGGGTCGCCAGCGCCGCCTGGCCGGCGGTGAGCGTCGTGGGACCGGAGACGGCGCCGTCGAGCAGGCGGGCGAACTCCTGCACGCGGCTGCGGGTGCCCAACGGGTTCATGATGGGGCTCCCCTCTGCGCGAACGTCTCGACACCAGCGCCCCTAGCGGCCGCTACCACCTGCAACGACGCAGCACCCTCAAGGGTGACGGGCTGCCGGCCGAAACCATCACGCCTCACAGCTCGACCCCCTCGGGCAGCAGCCGGCCGAGGGTGCGGATCGCGCGGTACTGGAGGGCCTTGATGGCGCCGTCGTTCTTGCCCATCACCTGGGCGGTCTCGGCAACCGAGAGCCCCTGCAGGAACCGGAGCACGATGCACTCCTGCTGCTCGGCGTTGAGCTGCTTCACGGCCTCGAGCAGCACCTTGTTCTGCATGGCCTCGAGGACCTCGTTCTCGGGCCCTGCCTGGATGGGCGCGGAGCCTGACTCCGAGACGTCGTCGGTGGTGAGCTCGAGGCGGTAGCGGCCGCTCTTGTAGTGGTCGGCGATGAGGTTGCGGGCGATGGTCACGAACCAGGCGCCGACATCGCGGCCCTGCCAGGTGAAGGTGCCGATCCGGCGCAGCGCCCGCAGGAACGTCTCCGAGGTGAGGTCCTCGGCCAGCTGCGAGGAGGCCACCCGGTAGTAGATGTAGCGGTAGACTTGGTCGACGTACTTGTCGTAGAGCTCCCCGAACGCCTCGGCGTCACCGGTCTGCGCCCGCTGGACGAGCCCGATCGCGATGGCCGTGTCGCCCTCAGGGGCGGCGTGCTCCACGGCGTCGTCCGCCGGCAAGGCCGGCGCCGGCACGCTGCTGGCCGCCACCCGCGCGTGCGAGGCCACCGCGAACGCGGGAAGCCGGCCGCCGTCGAGCACGTCGCGGCCCGTCAGGGCGGCCCGGGCGGAGCACCGCAGCTGCTCGCTGCGGGCGTCGACGACCGCAGCGCGGAGCGCGGACAACCCCTGGTGCGGGAAGGGGACGGGACGACTCACGGGCGCAGCCAGGGGTAGCGGGCAGCCTCGAGCGCGGTGGCAGCAGCCACCGCCGCACGGCCCAGCCCCAACGCGTGCATCCCGCTCCCGTTCCACGCCGGCGGCCCCGCCAGCGCGCCCACGCACCATGGTACGGGCCCAGCGCGCACTGAGCCGACAACTTCAGACTCTTCGTCATCGGACGGTCACGCTCGGTACCTGAGCGTTTCAGCTGCCCTTGGCCACCGACAGCGTCAGCCGGAGCAGTTCACGCTCCAGTCGGGGCAGGCCCTCGACCTTGCCCAGGCACAGCGCAGCCCCTGCCTCGCGGGCTTCCCGCTCGACCTGTGCGTCGACGTACGCGGTGTAGAGAACGACCTGCTGGCCCGGACGGGCGGCGCGGAGCTGCCGGGTGGCCTCGAGCCCGTCGATACCCGGCATCCTCAGGTCCATCACGACCACGTGCGGGTCGGTCGCTGCGGCCAGCACCAGGGCCTGCTCCCCGTTCTCGGCGATGGCCACGACGTCGAAGCCGTCCAGCCGCAGCATGTCGGCGACGACCTGGCGGACATGGTGGGTGTCATCCACCACCAGGACCCGGACCGCGCCCTTCGGCACGTCAACCTCCTCCTCCACGCAGCAGTGCGACGTACCCTGCCCTCATGGTGGCACCGGGTCCAGTCCCGCTCTCGCGGCGTCCCCCCGGCGCGCCCCCCCGCAAGGCTTCTGCGCATCGTCGTCGCCGGCGGCGCCGCACCCGGCTGGTGGCCCGCGTCCTGCTCGTCGGGGTGCTCGCGCTGCTGGTCGGTCTGGGGACGTTCATCGGTGGCCTGCTTGCGGCCCCGATCGACTTCGCGGTGGCACCGCCGCCCACCGCCGCCCTGCTGCTGGCCGCGGACGGCCGCCAGTTCGCGACGATCCTCCCGCCGGAGCGCCGCGAGGTCGTCCCGGCCAAGGACATCCCGCAGGTCATGCGGAACGCGATCATCTCCGCCGAGGACGAGCGGTTCCTGCAGCACAGCGGCGTCGACCCGGTGTCCACGGTCCGGGCGATCTTCCGCGACCTCACCGGTGGCGTGTCACAGGGCGGCTCGACGCTGACCCAGCAGTACGTCAAGAACGCCTACGTCGGCAACGAGCGCACCGCGCTGCGCAAGATCCGGGAGGCGGCCCTCGCGGTGCGCCTGGAGCAGAAGCTCAGCAAGGAGGAGATCCTCACCGACTACCTCAACGCCCTCTACCTCGGCAACGGCCTGTACGGGGTCCAGGCCGCGTCGAAGTACTACTTCGGGGTGCCGGTCAAGGACCTGGACCTTGATGCGCGCACCGGCAAGCGGGCGCCCGAGCTCGCGCTCGCCAGGGCGACCATCATGGCGGGCATCGCGCCGGCGCCCTCGGCGTGGAACCCGGTGAAGGACTTCACCACCGCCCGCCTGCGGCAGCAGTACACCTTGAACCGGATGGTCGTCGGAGGCTTCATCACCCCCCAGGAGGCCAGCGACACGTTCCAGATCGACGTGAAGCCGCTGCGTGTGTCGCCGGCCGAGCTGCCGACCGTCGCGCCGGAGTTCGCCGACTACGTCAAGGGCAAGATCAAGAACAGCCCCGGGTACGACGAGAAAGTGTTCTTCTTCGGCGGGCTGCGCATCAAGACCACCCTCGACCTGGACCTCCAGACCGCCTTCAACCAGGCGATCAAGGAGGTGCTCCCGAACGCGAACGACCCGCAGGCCGCCATCGTGGCCGTGGACTACCGCAACGGGGACGTGAAGGCGATGGCGACCCGGCGGTTCGTGCCTCCGGTCACCGACCAGGGCAAGGTCGTGCCCGGCAAGGAAGGCGTCAACGGGTACACCCAGAAGCTCGGCTTCAACCTCGCGACCAACGCCCAGCGCCAGTCCGGCTCGACGATCAAGCCGTTCACGCTCGCGCAGGCGCTCACCGAGGGCCTCACCCTGAACACCACCAGGTACGGGCCCGGCGCCAAGTCGATCCCCAACCCTGGTGGCAAGCCCAACCCGTACGTCCTGCACAACAGCGAGCCGTCCGAGGCCGGCACGTTCACGCTGCGGCGGGCGCTCGCGAAGTCCGTCAACACCATCTACGGCCCGCTCGCCATCGAGGTCGGCCGCACCAAGACCGCGAACCTCGCCAAGGCAGCCGGGCTGAGCGGCAAGATCGAGCCGGGCCCGCTGTCCTTCGGCATCGGCGGCTCGGTCGAGGTGACGCCGCTGTCGGAGGCGGTCGCCTACAGCACCTTCGCCAACGGGGGCGTCCACATCACGCCACGCACCTTCACCGAGATCCGCTCCGGGGCCTCCGGGACCGACCCAGGTCAGGTGCAGCAGCGGATCCCACCGAGCCCCTCCAAGCGGGTCATCTCCGGGACCGTCGCCGCCGACGTCGTGAAGGCGCTGACCGACGTGGTGACGTACGGGACGGCCACCTCGGTCCAGCAGTCCTCCACGGTCTTCGGCAAGACCGGTACCACCAACGACTCGACCGACGCCTGGTTCACCGGCTGCATCCCCGACGAGCACCTCTGCGTGGCGAGCTGGATGGGCAACGAGTACAGCAGCTGCGACCTGCGCTCTGCCCCCGACCCGGCGACCAAGAAGCGGCACGCGCTCAAGGTCGACGGCCCGTGCGGCGGGATGCGCGACATCGAGGGCGTCAAGGGCCAGATCTTCGGCGGCACGCTGCCGGCGAAGATCTTCGCCCGGGCGCAGGAGATCCTCAAGCAGATCAAGGTCGACCGGGCTGCACGGGCGGCAGGGCTGTCGACGGCGACGCCCACGCCGACCGCCACCTCCTCCCCGACCCGCCGGCCGCGCCGCACGCCGTCCCCGACTCCCGTCGCGACGGTGCTGCCGACCCGCACCCCGCTGCCCAGGCCGACGAAGACGATCGCGCCGTCGTCACCGCCGGCGACCACACCGCCGATCATTTTGCCGAGCCAGCCGCCACCGAGCCCGACGTCGACTCCCTAGCGCTGTGGGATGCTGAGCCACAACGTTGACCAAAAGGGAGATTCCGTGAGCTCGCGCACGCCGGCCAACCTCGCGGATCTCGTCCGGGCCGCCGCCGCGGCCACGCCCGACAAGCCGGCGCTCGTCGCGCACCGCCAGACCACGACCTGGGCCGAGCTCGACTCCTTGGTGTCCGCGGCGGCGAACGGCCTGCGCGCGCTCGGGCTGGTGCCGGGCGACCGGGTCGCGGTGCACCTGGGCAACGTGCCGGAGTTCGCGGTCGTCTACTTCGGCGCCCTGCGGGCCGGGCTCGTCGCGCTGCTCGTCAACACCGGGTACACCGCTGCCGAGCTCACCCACGTCCTCGGTGACAGCGGCGCGCGGGCGATCGTCACCGGCTCGTCAACCGCCGAGACCGTCGCCGGGATGGTCGAGCACGTCATCGTCGCCGGGTCCCCTGCTTATGCCGACCTGGTTGCCGACCGGACTCCCTTCCCGACCGAAGGCGGCGGCGAGGACCTGGCCGCGCTGCTGTACACCTCGGGCACGAGCGGTCGGCCCAAGGGCGCGATGCTCAGCCACCGGGCGCTGCTGGCCAACCTCGAGCAGACCTCCCGGATCGATCCGCCGGTCGTCGCGCCGGACGACGTCGTGCTGCTGGTGCTGCCGCTGTTCCACGTGTTCGGCCTCAACGGCGCACTCGGTCAGGTCGCCTACCACGGCGCGACCGGCGTGCTCGCGGGGCGCTTCGACCCGGTCGAGACGCTCGAGCTGGTACGTCGGGAGGGCGTCACGAACGTCGTCGGCGCTCCCCCCATGTACGTCGCCTGGTCGATGCTCCCCGACGTCGGCGATGCGTTCACCTCCGTCCGGCTGGCGCTGTCCGGCGCCGCGCCGCTGCCCCCGAACGTGCTGCACCGGGTCCTGGACGTCACCGGCCACCACGTCTTCGAGGGCTACGGCCTGACGGAGACCGCGCCGGTGCTCACCACGACGCTGATGAGCGAGGTGGCCAAGCCGGGGTCGATCGGTCGGCCCGTACCCGGGGTGGAGCTGAGGCTTCTCGACGAGGCCGGCGACCCGGTCGAGGAGGGCGACCCGGGCGAGATCGTGGTGCGTGGGGCCAACCTGTTCTCGGGCTACTGGCCCGACGGCGTCGACGGGCCGGACGGCAACGGCTGGTTCGCGACCGGCGACGTCGCGGTGCTGGACGACGACGGTGACCTGCACCTGGTCGACCGTCGCCGCGAGCTCATCTTGGTCAGCGGCTTCAACGTCTACCCGCGCGAGGTCGAGGACGTCATCGCCCGGCACCCCGACGTGCACGAGGTCGCCGTCCGCGGGATTGCGCACCCGTACACGGGGGAGTCGGTGAAAGCCGTCGTGGTGGTGCGCCGCGGAGGTGCGCTGACGGCCGAGGAGGTCATCGCCTGGGCGGCGGCGTCGCTGGCCCGGTTCAAGTGCCCCACCGCGGTCGAGTTCGTGGAGGGGCTGCCGCACTCCGCGACCGGCAAGGTCTCCAAGGGCCAGCTCCGCGAGCTGTCGACCTAGTCCGGTGCTGAGGCGACGACGCCGTACGAAGGTCGGCTCGGCGCTGTTCGTCACCCGCGCCGGGTGCTCGCTCTGCGCGGAGGCCCAGCCGCTGGTGGAGCGCCTGACCGCTGCTGCAGGCGTGCCGCTGACCGTCGCTGACGTCGACACCGACGAGGCGCTGCGGGAGTGGAGCGACCACGTGCCCGTGGTGCTTCTGGACGGAGTTGTCCACTCGCGGTGGTGGGTGGAGGAGAAAGCCCTCGCGGCAGCCCTCCGCGGCCCCGGCTGTGACCGGTCTCACTGACTTTGTGCGCGCGTTCACAAGCGCGTAACGTGGTGTTGAGGCGCCGGTCGGGCGCCCCCACCGGCCCCCGAGGGCCAGCCGCCAGGAGCCGTACGTGGACACGAGCAGCAGCGTCACCGACGCGCCCGTGCCCCGTCGCCGGGTGCTCGTCCCGGAAGCCACCGTCGCGCGGCTGCCGGTCTACCTGCGCGCGCTGCACACCCTCGCCGACGACGGCCAGCAGACGGTCAGCTCCGAGGCGCTGGCGGAGGCGGCGGGCGTCAACAGCGCCAAGCTCCGCAAGGACCTGTCCCACCTCGGCTCCTACGGGACCCGCGGGGTCGGCTACGACGTCAGCAACCTCGTCGTACAGATCTCCAGCGAGCTCGGGCTGTCCCGGCGCTGCTCGGTCGTGCTCGTGGGGGTCGGCAACCTCGGCCGCGCCCTCGCCGGCTACGGCGGCTTCGCGACGCGAGGCCTGGCGATCGACGCGCTGCTCGACGCCGACCGCACTCGGGTCGGGGAGCAGATCGCGGGCCTCACCGTCCGGCACATCGAGGACCTCCCGCAGGTCGTCAGCGCGGGCAGCATCGGTGTCATCGCCACCCCGGCGGCGGCCGCACAAGGGGTCTGCGACCTGCTCGTCGCGGCCGGGGTCACGAGCATCCTCAACTTCGCGCCGACGGTGCTGACGGTCCCGGCGGGCGTCGACCTCCGCAAGGTCGACCTGTCCATCGAGCTGCAGATCCTGTCGTTCCACGAGCACCGCAAGGCGGTGGCGTCGGCGTGAGCGTCCTGGTGGTCGGCATCTCCCACCGCAGTGCCCCGGTGTCGCTGCTCGAGGAGGTCACCCTCGGCCTCGGCGACACCACCGGCGTGCTCGGTGAGCTCACCGACGGTGCGGTCAGCGAGGCCGTCGTGCTGTCGACCTGCAACCGGGTCGAGGTCTACGCCGACACCGAGGGCTTCCACGCCGGCGTCGACGCGATCACCGACCTGCTGTCCCGCCGCTCGGGCGTCCCGCTCGAGGAGCTCTCCAAGCACCTGTACGTCCACTGGGAGGGCCAGGCCGTCCTGCACCTGTTCCAGGTCGCCTGCGGCCTGGACTCCATGGTTGTCGGGGAGTCGCAGATCCTCGGCCAGCTGCGCCGGGCGTACGCCGCCTCGACCGGCACCGCGGGCCGGGTGCTGCACGAGCTGTTCCAGACCGGCCTGCGCGTCGGTAAGCGGGCGCACTCGGAGACCGGCCTCGACGAGGCCGGTCAGTCGCTCGTCAGCGTCGGGCTCGAGCACGCCGTCCAGGCGATCGGGTCACTCGAGGGGCGCAGCGTGCTGGTCATCGGCGCCGGCTCGATGGGGGCGCTGGCCGGGGCGACCCTGCGTCGCGCCCACGTCGGCGACGTCGTGGTGGCCAACCGCACCCCGGAGCACGCCGCCCGCCTGGCCACCTCCCTGGACGGTCGCGGGGTCGGCCTCGACGAGCTCGTCGCGGAGCTCGTCACCGCCGACGTCGTCATCACCTCTACCGGTGCGACCGGGCTGGTGGTCCACCGGGAGGCTGTCCTGGAAGCGATGGCCCAGCGCCGCGGTCGGCCGCTCGCGATCCTCGACCTGGCGCTACCGCGTGACGTGGATCCCCTGGTACGCAACGTCTCCGGCGTCACTCTCGTCGACCTCGCGACCCTGCAGGCTGCGCTCACCGGCACCGATGCCGGCGCAGGCGTCGAGGCCGCCCGCGAGATCGTGACCGAGGAGGTCGGCGCCTTCCTGACCTGGCAGAAGGCCAGCCGGGTCGCGCCCACCGTCATCGCGCTGCGCACCAAGGCCGACGAGGTCGTCGAAGTCGAGCTGAACCGGCTGCTCGGCCGGCTCCCCGAGCTCGGCGCCCGCGAGCGCTCGGAGGTCGAGCAGACCGTGCGCCGCGTCGTCCAGACCCTGCTGCACACCCCGACCGTCCGCGTGAAGGAGCTCACCGAGGCCCCGGTCGGGCTCTCGTACGCCGATGCCCTCCGCGAGCTGTTCGGCCTCGACCGGGCCGCCCCGGCCGCCGTCACCGCTCCGCTGTCGCTGGAGGAGGACCTGTGATCCGCCTCGGCACCCGCAGCTCCGCCCTCGCGCTTGCGCAGTCCGGCCACGTCGCCGACGCCTTGCGCGCACTCGGTCACGACGTCGAGCTGGTCCACATCACGACCCACGGTGACACCTCCACCGCCGCCATCAACCAGCTCGGAAGCACGGGCGTCTTCGTCACCGCGCTCCGCGATGCGCTGCTCGCCGGTGAGGTCGACGTCGCGGTGCACTCCTACAAGGACCTCCCGACCGCTGCCTGCGAGGGGCTCGTGATCGGGGCCGTACCGGTGCGGCAGGACGCCCGGGACGCCCTCGTGGCGCGAGACGGCCTCACCCTCGGAGAGCTCCCCTCCGGCGCCCGGATCGGTACGGGCTCCCCGCGCCGTACGGCCCAGCTGCTGGCCCTCGGGATGGGCCACGAGATCGTGCCGGTGCGCGGCAACGTCGACACCCGGATCGGCTTCGTCGCCGACGGGAAGCTCGACGCAGTCGTCCTTGCACGCGCCGGCTTGGCTCGGCTCGGCCGGCTCGCGGAGATCACCGAGACCCTGGACCCGCTGCAGGTGCTGCCCGCCCCGGCCCAGGGCGCGCTGGCGATCGAGTGCCGCGCGGACTCGGAGCTGGTCGCCATGTTGAAGGCGCTCGACGACCCGGACACCCGGACGGCCGTCGCGGCCGAGCGGGCGCTCCTCGCTGCCCTGGAGGCCGGTTGCTCCGCGCCGGTCGGGGCCATGGCCGAGATCGTCGATGACGACGACGGTCCCGCTGTCTTCTTGCGCGGCCTGGTGGCCGCACTGGACGGGTCGGACATGGTGCGCCTGTCGGCCACCGGTCCGACACACGATGCGACCGGTGTGGGGCAGCGGCTTGCCGCCGAGCTGCTCGACCTCGGCGCCGCTGAGCTGATGGGCCCCGACACCCGGGGCCACGTGATGGGAGAAACGCGATGAGCCCGACCCGCACCCGCCGGCCCGCCGGCCAGGTGGCCCTCGTGGGCGCCGGCACCGGCGACCCGGGGCTGCTTGCCCTGCGAGCCGCTGAGCTGCTGGCCACTGCCGACCTGGTGATCGCCGACGAGCGCGTCAGCGACGCCGTGCTGGCGCTGGCCGGTCCGAGCACCGAGGTGCAGGTCGTCTCGGCGCTGGAGCCCCAGGGCGCCGCACTGGTCGCCGCAGCCAAGGACGGCAAGCACGTCGTCCGACTCGTCCCGGGCGACCCGTTCCTCACCGAGGAGGGCGCCCGCGAGGCCGAGGCGGTTGTGCGCGGAAAGCAACGGCTCGAGGTGGTCCCCGGCCTGCCCGCGCCGGTCGCCGTACCCGCCTTCGCGGGCATTCCGGTCGGGATGCCGCGGACGGTCGCGCGCGTCGAGGACGGCCTCGACTGGGCCGGGATCGCTTCAGCACCAGGCACTCTCGTGCTCACGTGCACCAGCTCGGAGGTTGCCAAGGCGGCGTCCGCGCTCATTGAGCACGGCCGCAAGGCGAACACTCCGGTGTCGGTCACGTTCGGTGGCACGACGTACGAGCAGCGCACGGTCGTGTCCACGCTGGACGCCGTCGAGGCCGATGCCTCCGAGCTGTCCGGGGACGTCGTGGTCGTCGTCGGCGACGCGGTGAAGAAGGTCGAGAAGCTCGGCTGGTTCGAGAACCGCGCGCTCTACGGCTGGCGCGTCCTGGTGCCGCGCACCCGTGACCAGGCCGGCGTGCTGTCGACCGCGCTCCGGGCCTACGGCGCCATCCCCGTCGAGGTGCCGACCATCGCGGTCGAGCCGCCACGCACCCCAGCGCCGATGGAGCGCGCGATCAAGGGTCTGGTCACCGGTCGTTACCTGTGGGTCGCGTTCACCTCCACGAACGCCGTCAAGGCCGTCCGCGAGAAGCTCGAGGACTTCGGCCTCGATGCGCGGGCGTTCGCCGGCGTCAAGGTTGCCGCGGTCGGCGACGCCACCGCTGCCGCGCTCGTGGAGTTCGGCATCAAGCCCGAGCTGGTGCCGACCGAGGAGCAGAGCTCCGAAGGGCTGCTCAAGGTGTGGCAGCCGTTCGATGACGTCTTCGACCCGATCGACCGCGTCTTCCTGCCGCGCGCCGACATCGCCACCGACACCCTCGTCGCGGGCCTGAAGGACCTCGGCTGGCAGGTCGACGACGTCACCGCCTACCGCACCGTGCGGGCCGCCCCGCCGCCCGCCGAGACCCGCGAGGCCCTGAAGGGTGGCGGCTTCGACGCTGTGCTGTTCACGTCGTCCTCCACCGTCCGGAACCTCGTCGGCATCGCCGGCAAGCCGCACGAGACCACCATCCTTGCCGCCATCGGCCCGGCCACCAAGGCCACCGCCGAGGAGCTCGGGCTGCGGGTCGACGTGATCGCGACCAAGCCCGATGTGGCCACCCTCGTCGAGGGGCTCGCGGAGTACGCCCTGGCGCTGCGCGCAGCCGGCGAGCTGCCGCCCGCGGCCAAGCGCCGCAAGAGCAACAAGAAGGCGGCGGCCCGGGTCAAGCGATGAGCTCCTTCCCGGCCTCGCGACCCCGCCGGCTGCGGCGCTCCCCGGCGCTGCGCCGGCTGGTCGCGGACGTCCGGGTGTCGCCGGCCGACCTGGTGCTGCCGGTCTTCGTGAAGGAGGGCATCGCTGCTCCGCACCCGATCGGGTCGATGCCGGGAGTGGTCCAGCACACCCGCGACTCGCTGCGCAAGGCAGCTTCGGAGGCTGCGGCAGCGGGCCTCGGCGGGATCATCCTGTTCGGGATCCCGGCGGTGAAGGACGCTCGTGGTTCAGGCGCTGACGATCCGGTCGGCATCGTGCAGCTGGCCCTCGCGGACGTGGTCTCCGAGGTGGGTTCTTCCCTGGTCGTGATGAGCGACCTGTGCCTGGACGAGTACACCGACCACGGCCACTGCGGCCTGCTCACGGACTCCGGCGAGGTCGACAACGACGCCACCC
>JBKJVH010000176.1:0-3840 GCA_046590985.1 Mycobacteriales bacterium | reverse complement strand
TGCGCGGCGAGCACGGTCGCAGTGCGCATCCCTGCGGCGGTGCCGTGAGTGCAGTCGAGCCGGGTCATGTTGACCATCTCCACGATGGTGCGCACCCCACGACCCTCCTCGCCGACGAGGTGCGCCACGGCGCCGTCGTACTCGATCTCGCAGGAGGCATTGGACTTGTTGCCGAGCTTGTCCTTGAGCCGCATCAGGTGCATCGCGTTGCGCTCGCCGTCCGGCAGCACGCGCGGCACCAGGAAGCAGCTCAGCTCCGACTGGCCGACCGTGTCGGCTTCGCCGCCACGCTGCCGGCGGCTGCCAGGGGTCTGGGCGAGGGCGAGGAAGAGGTCCGACATCGGCGCCGACGTGAACCACTTGTGTCCGGTCAGCCGGTACGTGCCGTCGGTCTGCTCCACCGCCCGCGTGGTGTTGGCGCGGACGTCGGAGCCGCCCTGCTTCTCGGTCATCCCCATGCCCGCGAGCAGCCCGGCCTTGCCGAGCGGTGCGCGCAGCCCCGGGTCATAGATCCGGCTCGTCAGCAGGGGCTCGTACACAGCTGCCAGGTCGGGCTGCTGGCGCAGCGCGGGGATCACTGCGGCTGTCATGGAGATCGGGCACCCGTGGCCCCCTTCGACCTGGCCCCAGGTGTAGAAGCCGGCGGCCCGCGCGACGTGCGCACCAGGTTGACCGCCCCACGGGTCGGCGAGTCCCGCGGACACCGCGACGTCCATGAGCTGGTGCCAGGCCGGGTGGAACTCGACCTCGTCGATGCGGTGGCCGTAGCGGTCATGGGTCTTGAGCACCGGCTCGTTCTCGTTGGCCTCGACCCCCCAGCGCTGCGCTTCCGCCGTGCCGGCGCGGAGTCCGAGGTGGTGGAGTTCGTCGGCGTACCAGCCCGCGCCCTCACGGGAGAGCCCCGCGAGCAGCGCGGCGTCGTGCGCGACGTCATGCCCCTGCAGCGGCGGCGGTTGGTTCGTGACCTCATGCGTGCTCATGAGCCCTAGTGTCACACCTCATGGGCGCCCTCACCGTCAAGGACTACCGGCTGCTGGCGATCTGCGTGGTGCTGTCTGCCGCCGCGGGGATCCTGGACGCGAACCCGGTCGGGACGGTGCTGCCGTTCGTCATAGCGGGGTTGGCGCTGGCCGCGCTGGCGTCTCTGGTCGGGCGCTGCGTGGACGGACTCGGCGACAGCCTCGGTGCCGGGGCCACCGGGGTCGTGCAGTCGGCGCTCGGAAACCTCCCCGAGCTGTTCGTCTGCCTGTTCGCGTTGAACAAGGGCCTGACCGACGTGGTCCGCGGCGCGATCGTCGGGTCGGTGCTGTCGAACGTGCTGCTCGTGCTGGGGGCCGCGTTCGTGGTCGGCGGCCTGAAGCACGGGACGCAGAAGTTCGACGCCGAGCGGGCGCGGTCCACCGGGTTGCTCCTGCTCCTCGCGGTGTCGGCGTTCCTGCTGCCGGCCTTGACGTTCGCGCTGCACACCCCCGCCCGCGGGCACGAGGTCGCGTTCAGCCGGGTCGTGGCGATCGTGCTGCTGGTGCTGTTCGCGCTGTCGCTGCCGGCCGCGCTGAAGCGCACCAAGGGCCCGCACCCGGAGAGTGACTTCAGCGGCGAGGAGCACGCCTGGCCGGTCGGGCTGGCCGTCGGGCTGCTCGCCGTCTCGGGGGTCGGCGCCGCGCTGGTGTCGGACTGGTTCGTCAACGCGCTCACCCCGGCGACGGAGTCCCTCGGCCTGTCGCAGAGCTTCGCCGGCCTGGTCGTCGTGTCGATTGCCGGCAACGCCGTGGAGAACGTCGTCGGCATCCAGCTCGCGGCACGCGGTCGTTCCGACTACGCGCTGTCCGTCATCCTGCAGAGCCCGTTGCAGATCGTCCTGGTGCTCGCACCGGTGCTGGTGCTGGCGTCGCCGCTGGTCGGTGCGACGTTCACCCTGGTGCTGTCGCCGCTGCTCATCGCGGTGCTCATCATCGCCGTGCTCGTGACGGTCGTGGTCGTCTTTGACGCCGAGAGCACCTGGCTCGAGGGGGCCGCACTGATCGGGCTCTACGTGATCTCCGCGACCGCCTTCTTCTGGGGCTAGGGCGTTCCCGTGCCAGATGCTGAGGATTCCTCAGCATCTGGGACGGGAAGGCGTCAGGGAGCCAGGGCGTCGAGCAGGAGAAGCTCGGCCAGGCAGGCCTTCTCCCACATCCCCAGGTGCAGGCTCTCGTCGATGCCGTGCCAGCGGGACGCCGGATCGCCGACGCCGGTGACCAGCACCGTCGCGCCCGGGTAGGTACGCGCGAACTCCGCGATGAAGGGGATCGACCCACCGATCCCGGTCTCGACCGCCTCGTTCCCGTACGCCTCCGCGAACGTCCGGCGGGCCAGGTCGTACACGTCACCGGCCGTCGTGAGTGCGAACGGCTCGCCCTGGCTGCCCTGCGTCACGGTGACCTCGGCGCCCCAGGGGGCGTTGTCCTCGAGGTGCGTGGTGAGCGCCTTCATCGCTGAGCCGGCATCGTCACCCGGCGCGATCCGGAGGCTGACCTTCGCACGCGCCCGGGGCAGCAGCACGTTGGACGCGGCCGCGGTCGAGGGCGCGTCGATCCCGATGACGTTGACAGCCGGGCGGTACCAGAGGCGATCCGGCACGGTGCCGCAACCGAGCAGCTGAGCTGAAGGCACCAGCCCCGCCTCGGTCCGAAACGCTTCCGCGGAAACGTCCGGCGCCGGTGAGGTTCCGACATGCAGGCCCGGTACGGCGACGCTGCCGTCCTCGTCATGCAGGGTCGCCAGCAACCGGCACAGGGCGGTCAGGGCATCGCCCGCGGGCCCGCCGTACACGCCGGAGTGGACCGGCTCCTCGAGCAGCTTCACGTCGACGAACAGGTCGACCAGACCGCGCAAGCTGGTGGTGAAGGCCGGTTCGTCGATCGCGGTGTTCGCCGAGTCGGCGATGATGATCACGTCCGCGCGCAGCGCCTCGTGGTGCTCGGCGAGCAGCCGGGTGAGGGTCGGCGAACCGATCTCCTCCTCACCCTCGATGAACAGCACCACGCCCACGGGCGGCCGACCACCGAACGCGCGGAGCACCGCAAGGTGCATGGCGACGCCGGCCTTGTCGTCGGCGCAGCCCCTTCCGTACAGCCGGCCGTCGCGCTCGGTCGGCTCGAACGGCGGGCTGGTCCACTGCTCGACCGGCCCGGTGGGCTGCACGTCGGCGTGCGCGTAGAGCAGCACTGTCGGCGCCCCCTCCGGAGCCGGCCAGCTCGCGATCACCGCGGGATGACCCTCGGCCGCGACGACCTCGACGCTCTGAGCTCCCGCGCCTCGGGCCAGCTCGGCGACCTGCTCCACCGCCCGGAGCACCTCGTGCCGGTGGTCGGCGGAGGAGGAGATCGAAGGGATCCTGGCCAGCGCCTCGAGATCCAGGCGCGTCACGGGGAGTACCTCAGCAAGGGCAGCGCGCAGGTTCATGGCCCTCACCTTAGGCTCCGCGCCATGCTGATCTCCGCCCGTGGCCTGGACTTCGACGTGGTCGTCGAAGGGCCTGCCGACGCCCCCGCCGTGCTGCTCCTGCACGGCTTCCCCCAGAGCGCGCACTGCTGGCGACTGGTCAGGCCGTGGCTGTCGGACTTCCGCGTCATCGCGCCCGACCAACGGGGGTACTCCGCTGGCGCCCGTCCCGCGGACGTCGAGTCTTATCGCATCCACGAGCTCGTCGCGGACGCGCTCGGCATCCTGGACGCCCTCGGCGTGGAGCAGGCCCACGTCGTCGGGCACGACTGGGGCGCCGCCGTTGCGTGGCAGCTCGGCGCCCGCCATCCGGCGCGGCTGCTCTCCCTCACGGCCCTGTCCGTACCGCATCCGCGC
>JBKJVH010000028.1:0-30560 GCA_046590985.1 Mycobacteriales bacterium | reverse complement strand
GAGCAGGCCGCGGGGCACGGCGAGACCGATCGCTGGAGCTCTGGCGGCTACGGGTTCGAGACCCTGGCGATCCACGCCGGCCAGGACCCCGACCCGACGACCGGGGCGGTCGTGGTGCCGATCTACCAGACCTCGACGTACGTGCAGTCCGAGGTCGGCGTGCACCAGGGGTACGAGTACTCCCGGAGCGGCAACCCCACCCGTACCGCCCTGGAGACCTGCCTGGCTGCGCTCGAGGGCGGCGCGACCGGGCTGGCGTTCGCGAGCGGGCTGGCGGCCGAGGACACCCTGCTGCGCACGCTCCTGCAGCCCGGCGACCACGTGATCGTGCCGGCTGACGCGTACGGCGGGACGTACCGGCTGTTCGCGAAGGTGGCGAGCAGGTGGGGGGTCGAGCACACGCCCGTGCCGCTCAGCGACCTGGCCGCGGTCGCGAGCGCCATCACGCCTCGGACCAAGCTCATCTGGTGCGAGACGCCGACCAACCCGCTGCTGGGGATCGCCGACATCGCCGGGCTGGCGCAGGTCGCGCACGACGCCGACGCGCGGCTGGTCGTCGACAACACCTTCGCCAGTCCCTACCTGCAGCAGCCGCTGGCGCTGGGGGCGGACGTGGTCGTGCACAGCACCACCAAGTACCTCGGCGGGCACAGCGACGTGGTCGGCGGCGGGCTCGTCGTGAAGGACGCGGCGCTCGGGGAGGAGATCGCCTACCACCAGAACGCGATGGGATCGGTGCCCGGGGCGTTCGACTGCTGGCTGGTGCTGAGGGGCATCAAGACGCTCGGGGTCCGGATGGACCGGCACTGCGAGAACGCTGCCCGGGTCGTCGAGCTGCTGACCCGGAGCGCCGCGGTGAGTCAGGTGCTCTACCCGGGGCTGCCGGAGCACCCGGGGCACGACATCGCGACCAAGCAGATGAAGGCGTACGGCGGGATGGTCAGCTTCCGGCTGGCCGGCGGGGAGGCGAAGGCGCTTGAGGTCTGCCGCCGTACCCAGGTGTTCACGCTGGGGGAGTCCCTCGGCGGGGTGGAGTCGCTCATCGAGCACCCGGGTCGGATGACGCATGCCAGCGTGGCGGGTTCGCAGCTCGAGGTGCCGGCCGATCTGGTGCGGCTGTCGGTCGGGATCGAGAGCGGCGACGACCTGCTGGCCGACCTCGAAACAGCCCTCGCTTGATTTATCCGGCGTCAGTGTCGAGGCTCTAGTGGTGAACCACCGCCTCCCCCGCTGGGCCGTCGAGTCCGTGGCATGGGCTGGGGCGCTGGTGCTGATGGCCGCCTTGGCGGTCGTGGTCTCGGGCGCGGTGCGGACCAAGACCACGACGTCGTTCGCCGAGACCCCTGTCCTGACGCAGGTCCCGGTCGCTGCCACGGTGCCACCGAAGCCTGCAGGAACGCCGCGGCAGGCCCCTGCGGTGAAGAGCCGAGCCGTCTCCGGCGTACCCGTCGAGGCGTCCCTGGGTCCGCCGCCCGGTCCCGAGCACGACGCCGTCCCGCTCGCGTTCGCGGCCCCCGAAGCCCGGTACGCCTTCTTGGTCGGCGTCACCCGCTACCGCAAGCCCACCCACGACACCATCGCCGGCGCCAACGACGTGGTGTTCATCCGGCAGTCGCTGCTCGCGAACGGGTGGCTGCCGCGCAACATCCGCATGGTCGCCAACGAGCAGGCGACCGGCGCCGCGATCCGGGACGGCCTGAACTGGCTCGCCGCCAGGAGCACGCCCGGCACCTTCGCGCTGTTCCACTTCTCCGGGCATGTGAAGCAGGAGGGCGGCCACGAGAAGCTCTGGCCGTACGACCGGCAGTTCGTCCGGGACACCGAGATGGCGTCGGTCCTGAACCGTGGCACCGGCAAGATGTGGGTCGACATCGCCGGCTGTGAGTCCGGCGGCTTCATCGAGAACCTCCCGTCGAGCCGGGTGCTGGTGTCAACGAGCTCGAAGGCGACGCAGAAGTCGTATGAGTACCCGCAGTGGGGCGAGTCGGTGTGGACCGGCCTGGTCTACGACCTGAGCCTCGGGCAGGGACAGGCTGACGCCGACAGCAACGGCACGACCACGGTCGGCGAGGCGCTCCGGTACGCGACCTACTACGCGCAGGCCATCACGCTGCACCAGAGCCCCCACGGTCGGCAGACCCCGCAGGTGGCCGGTGACCCGGTCCGGGGCTGGACGCTGGCCAACCCGCCGGCCTGAGCGTTTCCGTGTGGTGACAATCAGGTGTCGCTGTGCAGCAGGATTGCTGGCGGCGATGCCGAACACAGAGTGACGGCACACATGACACGGGTCATGTGAGAGGCGGAGGTCGGGATGTCTCGAGGGGTGCGGCTGCTCGGTGCTGTTGCCGTGGCGTGTGCGAGCCTGCCGCTGGTGGGGGTCGGAGCCGCGCATGCGGAGTCGGCGTCCCTGGTGCCATCGAACGCGGCGTACTTCTACTCGCAGGGGTTGGACAAGCCTGACGCCGCGCCGGCGGCTCCCCCGAACGTCACCGGCGATGCGGACGGCGTCTCGGCCGGCAACCTGGCCGTGGCTGCTCAGGGTGGCCAGGAGGACAAGGTGAGCTTCCTCTACTTCGACGTGTTCGGGCTGCCCGCGGGGGCGACCATCGAGAAGGCCGTCGTCACGATGAAGCTGGTCGCGCTGAGCCCGACCGACGTCACCGCGCAGGCCGCGCCCGAGAAGGTGCAGGCCTGCAAGGCCGGCGACAAGGGCTTCAGCGGTGACGACGGGGCAGGACTGGCCAAGAACGCCCCCGCGCGGCTGTGCAAGGACTTCTCGGCCAAGGGCACCGCCGCCCCCGGCGCGCAGGCCTACCAATGGGACATCACGGGCCTTGCGAGCACCTGGGTCAGCGGCTCGAACGACGGTGTGGCCTTCACGCGGGCCGACGAGTCTCCCAACGGCAGCTTCCAGGTCGTGTTCGACAAGGCCGCCACCGCCACCCTGGCCGTCGAGTACAGCCTGCCGGTGGCGGAGGCGCCGCCGGTGGTGGATGTCCCGGTAGTCGTGACGCCGCCGCTCACCCCCTCCGCCGGCCAACCCGAGCCAGGTGGCTTCGCCCCGGCGCCCGACACGGGGTTGGTCCCCGCGCCGAACGTCGATGCGGTGCCGAGCCCGTCCGTCATCGAGCCCCCTGCAGTGGTCGCACCGACCCAGGCCCAGCCCAGCACCCGCACGGTCGCGGCAGTGTCCACCTCGATGCGACCGACCACCGGCTTCTGGCTCGCTGCCCTCGCGCTCGCGGTGGGTCTTGGGTTGCTGAGCATGATCTTCGGTGACTCCCGCGTGCCGGCCGCGGCTCAGTCCCGCAGTCGCTTGTCGCAGGCGCTGGCCGCCAACCAGCGCCTCGGCGCGGGCCAGAGCCTGCGTCGCCCCTCCCTCACGACCCTCCCAGGAGCCTGATGATGTCCCGAAGTCCCGCTCGCGCCCTCGCGCTCACGCTGCTGGCGGCCACCGCCCTGTCGGCCTGCGGCCTGAAGTCCGAGGTGAAGGACCAGCTCGCCCAGGGGCAGCTGCGGGACGGCTCCTCGGTCGGCAGCAGTGACGGCGGCACGACGGGCGGGTCCACCGGTTCGGGAGCCACCGGCTCCTCCACGGGATCGGGCGCCACCGGCACCACGGGCACCACGGGGAGCACCGGCACGACCGGCACGTCCGGGACCTCCGGCAGCAGTGGCAGCGGCACCAGTGGAACCTCCGGCAGCAGCGGCAGCGCGAGCGGGACCTCCAGCAGCAGCGGCACCTCGAGCACGACCGGGGCTCCGGTGGCGGGAGCCGGCACCACCACCGGGATCGACTTCAAGAACAAGGTCATCCACATCGCGCTGCACGGGCCGCTCACCGGCGCCGGCGTGCCGCAGAGCAGCTTCACCTCCGGTACCCCGAAGTACTGGAAGACCCACAAGCTCGCCAACGGCTTCAGCGTCGATGCGGTCGCGATCGACGACAAGTACAACGCGGCGGACGCGCTGCGCGCCTGCAACGCAGCTGCCGACGAGAAGTTCCTGATCGTCGGCGGGGCGGGCACCGACCAGATCAGCGCCTGCGCCCAGAGCCCGAAGCTGCGGCGGCTGCACGTCCCGTACC
This sequence comes from Mycobacteriales bacterium, assembly GCA_046590985.1. Lineage (GTDB taxonomy): Bacteria > Actinomycetota > Actinomycetes > Mycobacteriales > SCTD01 > RYN-111. The sequence continues at coordinate 26,473 of JBKJVH010000028.1, read as the reverse complement.
TGTCGGCGGGCGTCACCGAGGCGGGCCTGGCCAACATCAGCACCTACTTCGCCACCTCCCTGACCTACAAGCAGCAGGCGCCGCTGCTGATCAAGCTCGCCAAGGACAAGGGCTACTTCGGCAAGAAGTGGGCCATGGTGATCACCGAGACGGACAACTTCAAGGACGCCCGCGAAGGCATGGTGTCGGCGCTGCAGAGCAACGGCGCCAAGGGCAGCTCGGGGGGCTTCAACCCCAGCAAGGACGTCTTCCTCACCGCGAAGGCCCCCACCAACTGCAGCACCCTCGCGACGCAGATCCGGGGTGGCGGCTACGAGGTCGTCTACTTCCTCGGCCAGCCGTCGTTCTTCGCCCAGTGCGTGGGCTCGATCGGTAACGTGCCGATCAACCCGGTCTACACCGGCCCTGGCCCGTCCTTCGGCATCAGCAGTGTCATCACCTTGGCGTGCGCGGCCAACGCCAGCTACCAGGGCTACTACCTGCACCCGTCCCCGAGTTGGAACCAGCGAGCCAAGTACGGCGCGCCGGCCGACCTCACGGACGACATCGAGGTAGGCATCTGGGGTGCCATGCAGCAGCTCGACCAGGCCTTCGCCCTCGTGAAGGGTCCGTTGTCGCGTGAGTCCTTCACCGCTGCGCTCGCCCAGTCGAGCGTCCGGGGCGGCGTGTTCAACCCGGTCAGCTTCAACGGCGGCTCCCGGTTCGCCGGCTCGGCCGCTTACGCCAACGAGGCGGTTTGCTCCAGTCGGTTGTCCAACACCATCGGCATCTACCGTCGATGAGCTCTGAGCTGCTCGCGCTCGACGTCGTGGCCCCGGCCGTCTCCGGGTTGATCCAGGGCTCGGTGTACGGGCTCCTCGGCCTGGGCCTGGTCCTGCTCTACAAGAGCAACCGCATCTTCAACTTCGCCCAGGCGGAGTTCGGGGGGGTGGCCGCCTTCACCTGGATCTTCTTCGACACCGGCAGGGGGTTCCTGCCGGACCTGCCGACCCCGGTCGCGGTACTGATCGGGATCCTCGCCGCCGTCGGGGTCGCGCTGCTCACCGAGCGACTCGTCGTCCGGCCGCTGTTCAACGCACCGAAGATCACCGTGGTGGTGGCGACGGCGGGTGTCCTGCTGCTGCTCATCGCGCTCGAGGGATTCCTGTACGGCGGCGCAGCCGGCAGCTTCCCGCCGATCTTCAAGGGAGATGCGGTCAACAGCGGCGCCATCCGCGTGACCAACCAGGGCGTGGCGATCGTTGTCGTGCTGGCAGTGCTGTCCATCGTGGCCGCGCTCTTCTTCAGCCGGTCCCGGTTCGGCACGGCGATCCTGGCTGTGTCCCAGGAGGCCACCGCGTCGCGACTGGTGGGCATCAGCGTCGAGCGCATCTCCGCCCTCACCTGGGGGATCGCCGGCTTCCTGGCCGGGGTGGCGGGGATCTTGCTGGCCGGCACGATCGGGCTGGCAGCCCCGGGGAGCCTCACCGGCCTGGCCCTCGTGCCGGCCTTCACCGCAGCCGTCTTCGGCGGGGTGACCAGCCTGCCCGGAGCGCTCGTGGGAGGCATCGTGATCGGCATCATCGAGGCGGAGGCGACCGCGAACATCCCCAAGGACAGCCTGCCGGGAGCCGGCAAGGTCGCGCTGTTCGTGGCCCTGCTGCTCGTGCTGCTGATCCGTCCCGCCGGCCTGCTCGGCAAGGAGACCTGATGCTGCTGCGTTGGGTGCCGCGCCTTGCTGTGCTGGGCTTCCTGGCCTACCTGTTCCTCGTCCGGATGCCGATGGACGCGAAGTTCGTACCGATCTACGCAGACGCCGCGATCTACGCGATCGTCGGGCTCTCGCTCAACATCGTCATCGGCTACACCGGCCAGCTGTCGCTCGGGCACAACGGCTTCTTCGGCGTCGGAGCGTTCGCGGCGGCGTACTCCCTGACCGTGCAGGAGGTCCCCTTCGCGATCACGTTCGTGATCGCGGGACTCTCCGGGGCGGTGTTCGCGCTGGTCATGGGCGTCGTCGCGCTCCGGATCACGGGCCTGTACCTCGCCCTGATCACGCTGGTCTTCGGCCTCACGTTGGAGGACTCGCTCTTCGAGGTCTCGTGGCTGACGAATGCCGGCGCCGGACAGCCGGCCAACCGGCCGGAGTGGTTGTTCTCCGAGACGCGCTTCTTCTACTTCTGCCTGGCGTTCCTGCTCGTGGCGCTCTACCTCGACTACATGCTGCTGCGCAGCAAGACCGGCCGGGCGCTGCTGGCGCTCAAGGAGAACGAGCGGGTCGCGGAGGCCTTCGGCATCAACGTCACAGCCTTCAAGCTGCTCGCCTTCGTCATGTCGGGCACCCTCTGCGGTGTGGCCGGTGCCTTGTACGCCTACCGGATCGGCATCGTGACCGCATCAGGCCTGGGCTTCAACCTGGCGCTCACCTTCGTCCTGCTGACCGTCGTCGGTGGGCTCGGCTCGCGCACCGGCGTGGCGCTCGGAGGTCTGCTGTTCGCCTCTCTCGACTTCGTGCTGCACAACACCTGGGTGCACAACGTCAACGACTTCGTCTTCGACTTCGAGAACGCCCCGCAGTTCGTCGTCGGCTTCATCGGCGCTTTCGGGTTGATCCTCACGATCGTGAAGTACCCCGGGGGGATCGGGCAGCAGATCAGGCCGCTGACCCGTTGGCTTGCCGGCAAGCCGTTCTCCTTGCACGATCACAGCGACAGTGGTCCAGCGGCAGTGGAGGGCTCCAGTGTCCGTGCTTGAGGTGCGAAACCTGTCCATCCGGTTCGGGGGGCTTCAGGCGCTCCAGGACGTCTCGCTGGAGGTCAACGAGTTCGAGATCGTCGGCCTGATCGGGCCTAACGGCGCGGGCAAGACCACCGCGTTCAACTGCATCACCGGCTTTTACACCCCGGACAGCGGGTCGGTGAGCTACCGGGGCCAGGACGTCACGACGGCGCCGCCCCACGTCAAGGCCCGGATGGGGTTCGGCCGCACCTTCCAGAACGTCGGGATGGTCAAGGCCGCCACCGCCTTGGAGAACCTCAAGACCGCCCAGCACGCGCACGCCACCTACGACGTGGCGTCGGGCCTGCTGGGGGTCGGGAAGGTCTGGCAGGGCGAGCGAGAGATGACCGCCAAGGCCGAGGCGATCCTGGAGCTGCTCGGCCTGGCGCACATCCGCGACAAGCGGGTCGGCGGGCAGTCCTACGGCACCTTGAAGCTGCTCGAGCTCGGGTGCGCGCTGGCGACTGACCCCGACATCCTGCTGCTCGACGAGCCCACCTCGGGGATGGGTCCGGACGAGAGCGACGAGCTCGGTGAGCGCCTGCTCGTGCTGCGCCGGGAGTTCGGCCTGACGATGCTCGTGATCGAGCATCACGTCCCGCTGGTGCTCCGGGTCTGCGACCACGTCTACGTGCTGAACTTCGGCCAGCTGCTCGCCCAGGGCACCCCGCCCGAGGTGCAGAGCCACCCTGAGGTCATCGCCGCCTATCTTGGTGGCGAAGCCCCCGAGGCGCTGGCAGCGACCCACGAGCCCGCGCAGGATGTTGTCGCCGAACCACGACGCAAGAAGGCGAGGCCGGCATGAGCCTGCTCGAGATCACCGAGCTGCGCACCGGGTACGGCGCGCTTCCCGTGCTGCAAGGCATCTCCTTCGCCGTTGAGGAGGGCACGACTGCGGTCGTCTTCGGCCTCAACGGTGCCGGCAAGACGACGACCGTGAACTGCCTGGCGGGGCTGCTGCCCGTGTGGGGCGGCGAGATCCGCTTCGACGGTCAGGTGCTGTCGGGCAAGAGCGCCAAGGCGATCGTCGAGGCTGGCCTGTCGTTGTCCCCCGAGGGGCGCCGGGTCTGGGCCGGACTGTCGGTGCTGAAGAACCTGGAGCTCGGTGCCTGGAGCCGCAAGGACCGGGCGGCCATGAACGAAACGGTTCAGGAGGTCTTCGGCTACTTCCCGCGCCTGGACGAGCGCAAGGACCAGTTGGCGGGAACGCTGTCCGGTGGCGAGCAGCAGATGCTGGCGATCGGCCGCGCCATCATGAGCCGGCCGCGGCTGCTCATGATCGACGAGGCGTCGCTCGGGCTGTCGCCGAAGCTGGCACAGACCGTCTTCGAGGTCGTCTCGCAGATCAACAAGAACGGCACCACGGTCATCATCGTGGAGCAGAACGTCGGGGTGCTGCCCTACGCCGACCAGGCGCTCATTATGGAGAAGGGCACCCTGACCTATGACGGCAGCGGTGTCGAGCTCGAGAAGAGCGGCGACCTCCGCCGCACCTACCTCGGCGAGGCTGCCGCGTCCTAGCGGACTGTCACGTTGGTCGTGGCAGCCGTCGGCTGACAGACCCTGCACGCCTTCAGGCCGGCCGTGACGGCCTCCTCGGCGGTCAGCAGGTTCGTCGCCTCACGGCCGTCGACCAGGCGGCAGCCGGGGGTATGGAAGCTCGCCGTCCCGGCGACGACCAGACCGGAGACGTCGCTGGGAAGGGCGTTCTGCCGCACCCCGCCGCCAGCGGCGAGGACGGCCTCGGTCAGCTGGTCGAGCTTGGCCTCGAGCAGGGCGCGGTCCTCGCGGGCGCTGTGCACGATGAGCACCGCAGCTCCGACGATCACGAGCGAGACGCCGATCAGCCCGCCCGACACCAGGTAGGGGATCTGCGCCAGGAGCGCCGTCTGGCTCGCCACGGAGTTGTACGCGATGCCGATGGCGACGAGGCCGACGGCGACGAGACCGAGCCCTGCCTTACCGCCGAAGCGACCGAACTGGGGGTTCATCGAGGACCTTCCTGCTGGTGGTGCCTACAGCCTCGCGCCTGGGGCCCGGTGCTGTCGACGGCGTCTTCCTAGTGTTTCGCCGTTGGGGCCGAAACTCCTGCACAGATCAGTGCTTGGCGCGGCCGCGGCGGGCACGCAGGTAGTCGCTGACGACGTACTCCCCGAGCCGGTCCGGGTCTGCCGCGAACACCCGCCCGCCGTTGCGCTCCGCCAGGTGCTCGATGAACGCGACCAACCGGGGCTCGTCGTCGAGCATGAACACGTTGATCGTCGCGCCGCGCCGGGTGATCCGCTCCACCTCGGCCATCGTGAGCTCGAGGGTCTCGGGCATCGGGGGCCAGCAGAAGTCGGCGTACCCGTCGCGGCTGAGGTGCGCGGTCGGCTCGCCGTCCGTCACCACGAGCACCACCGGTTCGGCCTGCGGGTGCTTGCCGAGGAACCGGCCGGCGAGCATGAGGGCGTGCTGGAGGTTGGTTCCCTGTACCCGCTGGGGATCAAGCCCGGCGAGCTGTTCGATCTTCAGGACCTGGGCGTAGTCGCTGAAGCCGATGATCTCGATCGCGTCCTGCGGGAACTGGGTCGTGACGAGCGAGTGCAGCGCGAGGGTCGTCTGCTTCGCCGCGGCCCAGGTGCCGCGCAGCTCCATCGAGAACGACAGGTCCACGAGCAGCGCGACGGCGGCGGTGGTGCGGCGCTCGGTCTCGACGACCTCGAAGTCCTCGACCGTGAGCCGCACCGGCCCCGGGCGCAGGACCGCGTTCCGGACGGTACGGACGACGTCGAGCGGCTGCTCGTCGCCGAACTGCCACTGTCGCGACGAGCCGGTGAGGTCGCCCGCGGCGCCGGCGTCCCGGACGTCGTGGCCGCCCCGTCCCTTGGCGTCGAGCTGGTGGAAGACCTTGCGCAGTGCGGTCGCGCCGAGCCGCCGGACGGCGCGGGGCGACAGCTCGAGCCGGCCGTGGGCGTCGCGGGTGAGGTACCCCTGGAGCTGCAGCTCGCGTTCGATCCGTTGCAGGGCGCGGACGTCGTCGAGCGCCCCTCGTCCGAGAGCGCGCTGGACGGCGTCCTCGTCGATGTCGTCCATCGAGGCGCCGGGGTAGTCCTGGGCCAGCGCTGACTCGAGGTCGTCCAGGTCGGCGAGCTCCTCCAGGGCAGTGGTCGCGTCGCCCATCCCCATCCCCTGCTCGCCGTTCATCCGTTCGCGCCCACCCCACGGCAGGTCGGGACGGGCGTTCCGCAGGGCGTCGCCGAGCTGCGACATCTGCGAGGCGAGGTCGAGGTCCATCGCGCCCTGCATGAGCTCGCCGAGCTCCTGGCGCTGCTGCGGTGTGAGCGAGTCCATCAGCCGCTGCTGGGCCGCCGCGCGCCGGGCCAGGTCGTCGACCAGCTCCTCAAGAGTGCCGGGCTGGGAAGGGAAGAACTCCCCGTGCTTGGCCATGAACTGCTCGAAGTCGTCCTGCGTGTGCTCGCCGCGGGCATCCGCCGCCAGCATCGCGTTGAGGTCCGCGACCATGTCCTTCACGCGCTGCAGGTCCTCGGGGCCGGCGTTCTCCAGCGCGTCCTTCATGCCCTTGAACTGCGAGTCGAGCACCTCCCGCCGGAGCAGGTCCTCGATCTTCTCGTAGGTCTCCCGCGCCTCCGGAGACGTCCACTCGTACGGCTTCAGCTGCTGCACGGCGCTGGCGGTGTCGGTCGGCAGCGCGTCGAGCTCCATCTCCGCCATCCGGGCGGCGTCGGACGGGTCCGGGAACAGCGCTGCCTTCTCCAGTTCGAGCGCCTCCTCCAGCAGCGCGCGAACCTCCTGAAGCGTGCCGTCGAGCCGGCCCTGCTGGCGCGCCTCGCGCTGGCGCTTGGCGACCTGGCGGCGCAACTCCTCCAGCCCCCGTAGGCCGTCGGTGCCCTGTCGCAGCAGCTCCCGGAGCGCCTGTCGCGGTGACTGGCCTTGCAGCACCCGCTCGCCCAGCTCGTCGACGGCTTGTGCCACGTCGAACGGCGGCTCGAGGGGGTCACGGCCGCCGTCCCAGGCGCCGTACCGGAACGTCACTTCTCGCCCTTCTCGTCCAGGTAGGACTCGTACGCCAGCCTTCGGCGCAGGCTGATCGCCTCCCGCACCGGGCGCATCATCGGCCGCAGCACCCCGAAGTAGATCAGCGCCATCGCGATCAGCAGCCACGCATCCGCGATCTCGAGCCACGCAATGACGTAGGAGGTGGCGAAGAACAGTCCGAGGCCGACGACCGCGACGAGGAGCACGCGGCGCCGCAGCGCGTACGTGTCGGGAGCCCCGAGGGGGACGTCCTTCATCGGCCGTAGATCGTGCGATGACCGACCGATTCCTTGGCCAGCCGGCGATTCAGGTGCAGCCCCTCCAACGCGAACTCCAGCGCCGCAGCCGCGAGCCCCGGCGACTCCTGTGCGATGCCGAGCCGCTCCAGCAGCACCGCCAGACCCGGTACGGGTCCGAGGTCGGCCAGCAGCTGACCCGCCGGCACCAGGTCCCCGGTCTCCAGCACGCCGCCCTCGTCGAAGCGCCCCTGCAGCCCGGACAGGTCGAGCCCGGCGAGCTGCGCGCGGAACGTGTCGGCGGTGGCCTTGCGGAGCAGGTGCGCGAGCACCTCGAGCTCCCGGCCCTCCTCGGCCGCCTCGAACTCGACCTTCCCCCGGGATGCGGGTACGACCGACGGCAGGTCACAGACCCGGGCGACGGCCTCCGGCTCGCCGGTGACGGCGGCGCGCCGGACGGCCGACGCTGCCAGGGTCTCGGTGGCGGCGATCGCGAAGCGCGCCGAGACGCCGGAGCGCTGGTCGACCTGGGCGGACTCGCGGACCAGTCGGGTCCAGCGGGCCACGATCTCGACGAGGTGCGCCGGCACCGTGACCGGTGGGCCCCACTGCAGCTGGGCCTCCTGCCGGATCAGGTCGAGCTCGTGCTCGAGGTCGATCGGGTAGTGGGTGCGCACCTCCGCCCCGAACCGGTCCTTCAGCGGCGTGATGATGCGGCCGCGGTTGGTGTAGTCCTCAGGGTTGGCCGAGGCGATGAGCAGCAGGTCCAGGGGCAGCCGCAGGGTGTACCCGCGGACCTGGATGTCGCGCTCCTCCAGCACGTTGAGCAGCGCGACCTGAATGCGCTCCGCGAGGTCGGGCAGCTCGTTGATGCTGAAGATCCCGCGGTTGGTGCGCGGCACCAGCCCGTAGTGGACCGTCTCCGGGTCGCCGAGCGTGCGGCCCTCGGCCACCTTGATCGGGTCGACGTCACCGATGAGGTCCCCGACGCTGGTGTCGGGGGTGGCCAGCTTCTCGCCGTACCGCTCGCTGCGGGGCTTCCAGCTCACCGGCGTCTTGTCCCCCTCGGCTGCGGCGAGCCGCTGGCAGCGCACGCAGACCGGCGCGTAGGGGTGGTCGTTGATCTCGCAGCCGGTGATCACCGGGGTCCAGGCGTCGAGCAGCCCGAGGACCGTGCGGATGAGCCGGGTCTTGCCCTGGCCGCGCTCGCCGAGGAGCACCAGGTCGTGGCCCGCCAGCAGCGCACGCTCGACCTCGGGAAGGACGGTCTCGTCGTACCCGAGGATGCCCGGGAAGGTCGGTTCGCCGGCGGCGAGCCGGAGCAGCAGGTTGTCGCGGACCTCCTCCTTCACCGTCCGGTGGACGTGCCCGCTCAGCCGGAGGGCGCCGAGGGTGGTGGGGTCAGGAGCGGTCATGGGCTCACGCTACGTCGAGGTCTCGGATCTCACCAGGCAGACTGCCGGCCATGGACGTGGTGCTGGCAGTCGACATCGGCGGTACGAAGCTCGCTGCCGCCCGCTGGCACGGCGCCCTCGGCCAGGTGCACCGCGCCCCCACCGGGGACGATCCGTGGGGGTCGCTGACCGCGCTGCTCGACCCGTTGGTGGAGGGGGTCGAGGGGCTCGGCGTCGGCTGCGGTGGACCGATGACGTGGCCCCGCGGGGAGGTCTCGCCGCTCAACATCCCTGCCTGGCGAGGCTTCCCGCTGCGCGAGAACCTCCAAGTCCGGTACGGGGTCCCCGTGCGCCTGCACAACGACGCGATCTGCATGACGATCGGCGAGCACTGGCAGGGCGGCTGGGGCACCGACGACCTGATGGGCATCGTGGTGTCGACCGGTGTCGGCGGCGGAATCATCAGCGACGGTCGGCTGCTGCTCGGTGCCGGCGGCAACGGTGGACACGTCGGCCACCTCGTGGTGGAGCCGGGCGGGCCCTTGTGCGGCTGCGGTTCCCATGGCTGTCTCGAGGCGATCGCCCGCGGCCCGGCGATCGTCGCGTGGGCGGCAGCCCGCGGGTGTGCCGCGACCACCGGGGTGGAGCTTGCTTCCCTTGCTGCACAGGGGAATGCCGTCGCGCTGCAGGCCTTCGCGCAAGCCGGTCGGGCGCTCGGGATCGGGATCGCGTCGGCGGCCGCGGTGCTCGACGTGCGGGTCGTCGCCATCGGGGGTGGGATCGCCGAGGTGCCGTCGCTCTGGCCGACGCTCCGGGCGTCCTTGCGCGAGCACGCACGCCTGGAGTTCCTGCGCGACCTGCGGGTGGAGAAGGCCGCGCTGGGCCAGCACGCCGGCCTGGTCGGGGCCGCCGCGCTCTTCGTCGAGGCAGACCGCTACTGGACCGCCGGCTGAGTGGGACTCGCCGCCGCCTCCAACCACCCCCGTACCCATGATCCACGGAAGGGGAGCACTCTCAAAAGTGCCAGATCCGGTTGCTCCGGTTCCGTGGATCATGCGGGGGAGGGGGCGGGTCGCCGGGGAGTGGGAGACTCCCGGCGTGACCGCTCCGGAGATCCCGCTTGTCGACCTGGTTGACGTCGAGGCCGCCCGTACCCTGCTCGAAGGGGTCTCGCGGACCACTCCGATGGAGGGCAGTCGCGCCCTGAACGAACGCGTCGGCGGCCCCGTCTGGCTCAAGTGCGAGAACCTGCAGCGCACCGGTTCGTTCAAGATCCGCGGAGCGTACGTCCGGATCGCCCGCCTGACGGACGAGCAGCGGTCGCACGGTGTGGTGGCCGCGAGTGCCGGCAACCACGCGCAGGGCGTCGCGCTGGCCGCCTCCCTGCTGGGCTGCAGCGCCACGGTGTTCATGCCGACCGGCGCGCCCATCCCCAAGGTGCAGGCCACCACCGCGTACGGCGCGACGGTTCGCCTCGAGGGCAGCACCGTGGACGAGGCGCTGGTCGCTGCCGGCCGGTTCGCGGCGGAGACCGGGGCGGTGCTCATCCACCCTTTCGACCACGCCGACGTGATCGCCGGTCAGGGCACCGTCGGCCTGGAGATCCTGGAGCAGTGCCCGGATGTGAAGACCATCGTGGTCTGCACCGGAGGCGGTGGGCTGGTCTCCGGGATTGCGGCAGCCGTCAAGGCCCTGCGGCCCGATGTGGAAGTTGTGGCCGTTCAGGCTGCTGGGGCGGCGGCGTTCCCGGGCAGCCTGGCCGCCGGTGTTCCGACCCCGTTGGCGTCGATGGCCACGATGGCGGATGGCATCGCTGTCGGGTGCCCGGGGGTGGTGACGTTCCGGCACGTCCGCGACCTGGTCGATCGGGTCGTGACGGTCGATGACGACGCGCTCTCCCGGGCGCTGCTGCTGTCGTTGGAACGGGCCAAGCTCGTCGTCGAGCCAGCCGGGGTGGCCGGACTCGCGGCGGTCATGGAAGACCCGTTGGCGTTCGCGCCCCCGGTCGTGGTCGTGCTGTCCGGCGGCAACATCGACCCGCTGCTGCTGTCGAAGGTGATCCGGCACGGCCTCATCGCCGCGGGTCGCTACCTGTCGTTGTCGTTGCGGATCCCGGACCGTCCCGGTGAGCTCGCCCGGCTGCTGGGGGTGCTGGCGGCCTCGGGCGCGAACGTGCTCGACGTCGAGCACCAGCGGACCGGGCGGACCCTGCACCTGGACGAGGTCGAGGTCGACGTGCAGCTCGAGACCCGGGGTGCTGAGGACTCGGAGCTGGTGCTCACGGCGCTGACCGACGCCGGCTACGCGGTCGCGCTCTCCTGACCCGAGAAGCCCCGCCCGCCGCCTGTCCGACGCGGTCAGATTCTCGTCAGGGCCAGTTCGTCACCGGGGCGGACGCGGCAGCGCTGGAACGCAGCCGCGAGCCCAAGCGACGTCCACTGGCCTTCCTCTGCTCAACCCCGGCGTCCCGCCCGGCGCTCGAGACGCTGCGCCAGACCTGAAGCGGCCTGCACACCCTCGCCACCGGCTCACCAGCTGAATGAGGACGCCGCAGGTGTCGTCCAGCTGCCTGTCAGCATGATCGACGGAAGCGGAGCAGCGTCACGCGAGCAATGTTGGAATGCTCCGCTTCCGTGGATCTTGGAAGGGGGCGGCGCAGCGGCCTGCGCAGGCTCAGCCCTCGTAGGGGCTGATGGCCTTCACGGTGACGTTCAGCGAACGCGGGCCGAACGTGACCTGGTCGCCGGTCTTGTGGCCGGCGAGCGCCAACCCGATCGGCGACTCCGGGGAGTACACGTCGAGCGCGCCGATCTTGCCGCCCTCGTCGGTCGCGTTCTCACGGTTGGCGTAGAGGAACGTCTCCACGTCGTCGTCGCCGTAGTCGATGCTGACCAGACAGCCCTCCTCGATGACGTCACCGGTCGGCTTCACGCCGACCCGGACGTCGCGGAGCAGCTGGGTGAGCTGGCGGATCCGGGCCTCGAGCTTGCCCTGCTCCTCCTTGGCGGCGTGGTAGCCGCCGTTCTCCTTGAGGTCACCCTCGTCGCGGGCCGCTTCGATCTTCTTGACGATGTCGGCTCGGATCGGACCGGTCATGTCGTCGAGGCTGGCCTGCAACCGGGCGTGCGCCTCCGGCGTGAGCCAGGTGGTCGCGATGCTGCTGTCGGTCGTCATCTGCCCATGTTAGGGCGCGGGCTTCGAGCACGAGGTGACCTCGACGGTGGCGGCGCGGTGAGTGGTGGCGAACTGCTGCGTGACCAGCGCCGTCTCGCGCTCAGCCGGCCCGACGGTGACGTCCTTGCGACCGACCGTCACGTTGTTGCGGTCGCGGGCCACCACCGCGCACACGACCGTCGCGGACAGGTCCTTGCGCACCTCGAACCGGACCTCCACGCTCGCGTCGTCGATCACGTGGTAGCCGGTCAGCCCGAAGCTCGTCCGATTGCTGGAGAAGCGGTTGTAGCCGAAGTAGGCGAACGACAGCAGCAGCAGAGCGCCCACGGCGGCGCCGGTACGGACGAGCCAGCGCGGCAGCGGCTGGCGTTCGTCGTACCGGCCGGGCGGGCGGCGAGGAGTAGTCATCGGTGACAATCATGCCGTGGATACCGTGATCAAGGACCAGCTGAAGCTGATGTGCGTGCATGCCCACCCCGACGACGAGTCGAGCAAGGGCGCGGCGACCATGGTGAAGTACGTCCGGGAGGGTCACGACGTGCTCGTCGTCACGCTCACCGACGGCTCTCGAGGGTCGGTGCTGAACCCCGCGATGGACACCCCGGAGGTGCTCGCCAACCTCACCGAGGTACGGGCCAAGGAGATGGACCGGGCCCGCGCGATCCTCGGCGTACGCCAGGTCTTCATGGGTTGGGTGGACAGCGGCTTGCCCGAGGGTGACCCGCTGCCACCGCTGCCCGAGGACGCCTTCGCCGCCGGTGACCTCGACGAGCAGACGCGCGCGCTGGTCGAGCTGATGCGGAAGGAGCGGCCGCACGTCGTCACGACCTACGACGAGTTGGGCGGGTACCCGCATCCGGACCACATCCGGTGCCATGAGGTCACGATCGCCGCGTTCGAAGCGGCCGGCGATCCGTCGCGCTTCCCCGAGGTGGGCGAGGTCTGGCAGCCGCTGAAGCTGTACTACAACCACACCTTCCACAAGCAGCGGCTGGTGGCGCTGCACACGATGATGACCGCGCACGACCTCGAGAGCCCGTACGCCGAGTGGCTCACGAACTGGGTCGACAAGCCCGAGGATGCCGACCGGCTCACGACCAGCATCGAGTGCGCGGAGTTCTTCCCGCTCCGCGACGAGGCGCTCATCGCCCATGCCACCCAGGTCGACCCGACCGGCCGGTGGTTCACCTGCCCGATCGAGCTGCAGATCGAGGCCTGGCCGACCGAGGACTTCCAGCTGGCTCGCTCACACGTCATGTCCGCGGTGCCCGAGACCGACCTGTTTGCGGGGATCCGGTGACGCTCGCGGGTGCGGCGACCGGCTCCGCCGGCCCGCTGGGGTTCCTGATCGTGGTGCTCATCGCGATCGCGACGGTGCTGCTGATCCGCAACATGAACGCCCGGTTGAAGCGGCTGCCAAGGACGTTCGACCCGCCGGTCAGTCCTGAGGATGACCCTTCTGACGAGAGCGCTTCAGGTCCGAACGCTGGCGCTTGACCTGCAGCCGGCGCTCCTTGCTGCCGCGGGACGGCTTCGTCGCCCGCCGCGGAGGCGGGGGTGGGGCGACGGCCTCCCGGAGCAGCTGGGCGACCCGCATGGCGGCTGCCTCGCGGTTCTGCAGCTGGCTTCGGTGCTCGCTCGCGGCGACGGTGAGCACCCCGTCGACGAGCCGGCCGCTGAGGAAGGCCAACGCCCGCGTCCTGAGGTGCTCCGGGACGACCCGGGCGATGTCGACGCTCAGCTCGGCCCGGCTGTCCGTGGTGTTCACGCCCTGGCCGCCGGGACCGGAAGACCGGCTGAAGCGCCAGGACAGCTCGGTCTCGGGCACCACGAAGCCGGGCCTCACCTGCAGGGGACCAGCCATCGCCCGCTAGCCTGCCACCTGGCCGGTTTAAGCGTCGCCATGACGGGGCAGACACCCGGCGTTGTGGTCTGGGGCGGGGTCTGACAGGGGATCTGTGAACGTGGTGCAGTGGCGGCTCGGCCCTGAGCTGAAGACGGCTGGACAGGTGCGCCGCGAGGCTGTGCGATGGCTCGCTGAGCAAGGGGTCGGCCCGCTGGACGACACCGCGCTGGTGCTCGCCGAGCTGCTCGCGAACGCCGTGCACGCCGCTCGCGGCACGGTCTCGCTGGACCTGGACGTCGTGGACGGCAACGTGCTGATCAGCGTGACCGATGACGGTCCGGGCTTCGGGGACCCGCCGCCGACGACCTTGCCGCCGGTCGAGGCCGAGGGCAGCCGGGGGCTGTACCTCGTACGGGCCTTGAGTGAGGACTTCGCGGTGGCGCGCACGCGTGACCGCACGACCGTGCGCTGCTTACTGCACGTCGGGTCGCTCGCGGGCTGAGCCAGGCGGTCAGTGCCCGGCGGGCTTGCCGGTCGGGTGGGTCGTCGGCTTGTGCGTGCTGGCCGCGTGGGTCGGGTGCGCCGTCGGCTTGTGGGTGCTCGGCGCGTGGGTCGGCCGCGAGGTGGGTCGGCCACCGGGCGCGGTGGCCAGCAGGGTCGTGCAGAAGCCCGTGATGAGGTCCTTGCCGCCGGCGGTGGTGATCAGCACGGTGAACGCCGGGTTCTCCAGGGCCTTGCCGTGGGACGTGGCGACGCCGGCTCCGTACGCACGGCACAGGCCGACCAGGTTGGGGCTGGGGGTTGCTGTCTTCGTCGGCGTGGCGTCGGCCTGCTCCGGGGTCTCGGTCGCGTCGACCTCCTCCTCGGAGCTCACCGCGCTGGGAGCACCGACCGTGTTGTGCGCGACGGTCTGGATGGGGGCCGGCAGGGTTCCGGTCGCGGCGGCCAGGGCCACGCCACCCACCGTGGCGGCACCGATGGTGGCGACGAGGGCCTTGACGGCGATCAGCTTGGCGAGCACGGACATCATGGGGTTCCTCCGGGGGGGTGGTTTCGCGAGCGAGAAGGCCGTGACAGCGGCTGTCAGGCCGGCCAGCTCGTCCTCGTGCGTGGGGGCAGCGGCGGCGCCCAGCAGGGCCTGGAGCTCGGGGGTGTGCGCGGCGCTGTCCCAGGAGACAGCGTCACGGCCTCGGTTCTCGGTCATCTCACCTCCTTCAGCGCCGGCGGGTCCGGAAGTGTCACACCTGGCGCCACGAGCTCGGCCAGCCGCGCCAGGCCGCGCGAGGTCGCCATCCGTACCGCGCCTGCCTTCTTGTCCAGCACGGCGGCCGCTGTGGGCGCGTCCAGCCCGAGGATCACGCGCAGCAGCACCGCCTCCGCCTGGTCCTGGGGGAGGCCGGCGATGAGCGCGAGGGCTCGCCGGGTGGCGAGGGACTCCTCGGTCAGGGCCTCGGTGTTCTCACCAGCGCGCGGCGCCGGGAGGGTCGCCGGGTCCCAGGCGTCGGCCGGGCGGCGGCGCTGCGCGCGCAGCACGTCGAGCGCCCGGTGGCGGGCGATCGTCACCAGCCACGGGCGCAGCTCCTCGGCCTTGCCGCGGAACCGGTGCAGGTCCCGGGTGGCCTGCAGCCAGGTCTCGGACGCGACATCCTCGGCGTCGGCGGGTACGAGCACGCGGAGGTAGCGGAGCAGGGCCGGCTGGTGCTCGCGGTAGAGCAACGCGAAGCACGCCGGGTCACCCGTGCGCGCACCGTCGAGCGCGTCCTGCTTCGCCACGCCCCCAGTATCGGCGCCTACCCGCTGAACCCTGAGCGGGCTACGGCCCAGCGAGCAGCTGCCGCACCGGCTCGGCGTCCGGCTCGGTGTCCCCCGCCACGACGACGGTGTGCGTGGCCCCGTCGTCGTCGCGGAGGGTGGTCTCCCACTGGAACCCGTCAGCGGTCGCGTCGGTGGGGGCCGGCAGGGCGAGGACCGCCCCGGCCAGCGCCCGCAACCGAGTGGCTTGCGCCGGGTCGAGCAGGTCGGTGTCGTACGCGGCGACGACCTCGCGGAGCCCGGCGAACCCGCCGGAGCGGACGACCTCGACCTGCATGGACTTCTCCCTAGTGCTTGACGCGGTGCTTGGGCGGAGGTGCGGTAGCCGCCTCGAGCTGGGCTCGGAAGGCCGCCACCTCCTGGTTGATGAGGGACTCGTCATCGTTGTACTCGGGCCGCTGCATCGTGCCGCAGCACGTGCTCCGGTCCTGCACGGCGCCGGCGGGGTCGGCGACGAGGGCGGGCAGGTCCCCGGGGGAGTCTGTGGTCCCCTCGTCGAGGTTCATGGACGTGGCGCTCACGACCTCCCGGAACGAGAAGTTCGTCGTGAGGGAGGCGCGGAAGCTCGCCGGCTTGCCGTCGGCCACCACGATCGTGCGCATCTGGTTCACGACGTCGGCGAAGGTGGCGGCCGCGGCCGGGGCTGCCTGGATGGCGCGCAGCAGCACCGACAGGAGGTACTGCGCGGTGTCGTGGAGGGTGACGGCGTCGTCGCGGTGGGCGGTGTCGCGGTCGAGGCGGAACCAGTCGGCGAGGGTGTCGTAGGTGCCGCCGGTGAACACCTGAGAGATCGCGTGCACCTCCGTGCCGACCTCGCTCAGCTTCAGGTTGTTGTCCGCGTTGCGCAGTCCGCTGGTGCGACCGAGGGCGTTGCCGAACTGCTCTGCCAAGGCGGACAGGAAGGTCGTGTCGTGCAGGTTCGCCTTGGTCTGGGCGATGACCGCGTCGACCTGGTCGAGCTGCGACAGGGTGGTGAACAGGGCCATCAGGTCACCGAACGACTCGTGGAGCCCGCCGGTCTGGGGCGGGTTGCCCGACAGCAACCAGCCGGGCTTGAGTCCGTCGAGGATCGCGTGCCCGGTCTCGTGGGACACGATGTCGAGCGACCGGCAGGTGTAGGTCAGCGGCGGCGTCGGCGTACCCGGCGGGGTGAAGTAGAAGAACTTCAGGGCCTTGTCGCCGCGGCTGTAGTAGGCGTTCATCGTGACGCCGGCGTGCGGGTAGACGCTGACCGGGTCGACGTTCCCGGCGGTGTTCCACTGCCAGGGCAGCGCCGCCCCGCCGAGGGCTCGTTGCATCGTCGTGAGGGTCATCCGCACGATCGAGAAGGTGTGGACGGCGTCGAACGCCTCCATCACGGTCGCGTTGGTCTCGTCGGGGACGATGACGAAGTCGCCCAGCGTGTTGGCGCTCACGGGTGGCAGCCCTTGGGTGCTGATGCGAGCGTCACGCGGACCCGTCGAGGGCCGGTGCGGCAGGAAGGCCTTGCGGACGCCGATCTCGCTGACCGACGGGTCTTGCTTGTAGACCAGCACCCGGCTGCCGAGGTCCACCCGGGCCGGCGGTCGCTTCCGACCGGGCAACGCGGTCGGGACCGGGAAGGTCCGCGGCGCCGCACTGGCATGCACCGTGCGGGCGAAGGCCGCGGTGGGGGTGGGAACGAAGTCGGCGGAGATGCCGCTGTCCTCGTGCTTCATGGCATGACCTCTTCCTGTGGTGGGTGCGTCGCGGCACCTTCCAGCGGAGACCGTCACGCGACCGTCACAGCAACGTCACGGGGGCGGTCCAGGAGCCGCAGCAGCGCCAGCATCTGCGAGGAGGGAGCGAGCTCGAGCTCGCGTTCGAGCAGCGCGGCGTACTCCCGCTCGACCCGCAGTGCGGCGGCGGGGTTCCCCTCGGCGATGTGCACCGCCACCAGCAGCCGGTACGCCGGCTCGCTCAGCGGATCAGCGTTGATGACCGTCCGGGCGCAGGTCATCGCGTCCAGGTGCCTGCCATCGGCCAGCAACGCCACGCCTCGCCGTTCGAGCGAGCGCAGGCCGCGTTCGCGCAACTCGGCCCGGGGCAGCACCAGCCACGGCTCGTCCCAGTCGGGCAGCAGCGCCTGCTCCGGATGGGTCTCCTGCAGGTCGCACTGGGGGGCGAGTCGAAGCTCGCGGCCCTCTCCGATCACCAGGTCGCGGCGCGGCAGTCGCCAGCGCACGGAGCGCAGGTTGCCCGCCGCCCGCGCCTCGTTCACCTCGGGCCAGAGCGTTCCCGCCACCACCGAGCGACTTGTCGGACCTTTCACCGCAAGCAGTGCCATCAGCCGCTGACCCCCAGGAGGTACGGCCACCGGCGCGCCTCCGACCTCCAGGTGAAAGCCCCCGAGCAACGACAGGTTCATCGCGTCCATGCGACGCCTCCCTTGTGCAGCCCCCTGCAGTCCCGCACGCTAGGGCGCTGCGCGGTGGGATGCCTGTCGGCTAGGCGACGTCGCAGTCGGCCAGTGCCAGGCCAGAGCTGAGGCGGTGGAGGGCCACTGTCACCCGAGCGGGAGGAGCTTCAGCGCCAGCACAGGGCAGGCGTCGACGGCGGCTCGGGCGTGCAGCAGGACGTCCGCGGGCACCGGTCCAGCGGCGACCACGGGAAAGCCCCAGTCGTCCAGGGTGATGAGCTCGGGAGCCCACTGCGCGCAGAGCCCGTGGCCGTCGCAGGCCGCCCAGTCGACGCGCAGGCGCTGCGGCGGCCTCATGCACGCACCAGCGGTACGCCGAGGGCCCGACCAGCCGGCCGGTCGCACTGCCCAGTACGGTGCCGCTCCACATCCTCACCAAAGGTGAGCAGCGCGCTGCGGACCAGCGCGACCGTGCCATCGGGGTGGTGGCAGAGCCCTCGGCCCGTCACCATCCCGCACCACCGCTGGAGCTGCACGCGGGTGGCGGGGAGTCCAGCGGCCACCAGATCCTCGAAGGCGGCGGCGATCGCCGGCAACCCGTTGAGGCACGGACCGCACTGCCCGGCGCTCTGGCCGGCGAGGTAGCGCACCGCTTCGGCGGTCGCCCGCAGACCGCACTCGTCGTGCCGCAGGGCCATCACGACCCCGGCCCCGAGCGTGCCGCCGACGGCTCCGAGCCCGGCGTGGCTGACGGACACGGCGGCATGCTCCGGGAGGCTGAGCCAGCTGCCGAAGTAGCCACCCACGAGGGCTGCCTGGTACTCGGCCATGTCGAGGCCGGCGGTGGCCAGCACCCCCTCCAGCGGTGTCCCCAAGGGGCTCTCCAGGACCGCTGGTTCCGAGCCGGTCTCCCGGATCGTGAGCAGCGCGGTGCCAGGTTCCTCGGGCGTGCCGACCGCGGCGTACCAGGCCGAGCCGTACAGCAGCAACAGGGCGAGATCGGCCAGGGTCTCGACGTTCAGGACCACCGTGGGCCGTCGCTCCAGGCCGCGTACGGCCAGGGGCTGGTCATGGAGCACCGGAAGTGCGGGTCCGCCGATGGCCGCCCCGGCCAAGGACGAGGCCTCTCCGGACACGTAGCGGTCGGGGACCTCGAGCAGCCGCACGGCAAGGCGGTCGTCCCGCTCCGCGAGAGCCTGTACGACGATCGCGCGCACCGGTGACCCGACGTGCAGCGCGAGCACCACCTCTCGGGCCTCGACCGCCCGGGCAGCCAGCTGCAACCCGTCGAGGACGAGATGCGGGGCGAGGGCGAGCAGCGTGCGGTCCTTGGCGCTGGCCGGCTCTCCCTCTGACCCGTTCGCGATGACGGTCCCCTTACCTCCGGCTCTCCAGGCCGCCGCGAGCTTGCGGGCCGCCGGGAACCCCGCCCCGCCGCGGCCCCGTACGCCGGTGCTCACCAAGGCCTGGTGAAGTGCGGCGGGGTCGCCACGGCGGGCGACCGGCGGGAGTGCACCGTGCAGCGCGCGGTGGTCCTCGAAGCGGAGCGGACTGCCGCCCGGCGTCGTACCCGCGAGCAACCGCGTCACGGGGCACCGAGCGCGCGCTCGGCCCACCCCGCCGCAAGCGGCCCGCCGAAGGCCCAGGTGACCACCGCGACGGTGGTCCCGACCGTCACGAGCAGCGCCCCCATCCGGAGCCACGCCGTGGTCTTGCCCGACACGACGCGCCAACCGATCCCGACGGCGACCGCGGACAGGCAGGCCGCTCCGACCGCGGGCACGATGTGGGTGTGCAGGTCGCTGCCGCTGCCGAGGGCGTGCACCATCGCGAGGGGCCACAACAGGTAGGCCATCAGGTGCACGCGCCGCCAGGCCGTCTCCGGCAGCCGCGCCTTCAGCAGGCTCGTCACCATCACCGCGAGCACAACGTCGATCGCCAGCGTCCCCAGGCCGATCCAGACCGGCCGGTAGGCCGCCCGGAACGGCAGCACCACGTCGAGCACGGTCAGCGGTACGAACGAGTCCGCGACGGCGGTGCCGATGTGCACCCCGAGCAGCAGGGTCGCCAGCAGGGCGAGCTGGCGGTGCATCGCCTGGGTGTGGGTACGGGTGCGGACCGCGGCGCCCGGGCGACCCATGGAGGCCACGCCCAGGACCATGACCAGGGTCAGCAGGACCATGCTGACCAGGCCTGCGCTGCGGTCGATCCACCAGAGGAGGCGAGGATCGGTCATGCCGGCCAGCCCCCAACCCTGACGGTCTGTCCGGCTCGGTCCAGCAGGCAGCCGGGATAGCCGCGCTCGGCCAGCCAGGTCGGGGCGTGAGCGCCGAGCACGATCGCCGCGGTCGATGCTGCGTTGGCTTCCAGACAGGTCGCGGCGGTGACCGTCACGGACGCCCAGGGCGTCGGAGCGGGGAGTCCTGTCGAGGGGTCGAGGATGTGGTGCTGGACGAGCCCACCCCGGGTCCAGGTGCGTGCTGTGGTGCTGGAGGTCGCCAGCCCGCCGCCCTCGACAGCGACGACCTGGAAGCCGTCGCTGTCAGGTCGGTCGGCCAGCTCGACGGCCCAGCCACCCGCCGGGCCGGGACCCTTTACGGCGAGGTCTCCGCCGAGGTTGACGAGCACCCCGGTCCCGAGATCGGCTACGGCGTCAGCGATCCGGTCGCTGGCCCAGGCCTTCGCGGAGGCGCCGAGGTCCAGGAGCACGTCCGGCGGCACACTGAGGTGCCGTCCGGCCAGCCGCACGTCCTGCCAGGTCGAGCGGCGGGTTGGCAGCCGGACGGCGGGGGGCCCCTCGGCCGGCAGGGCTTCGAAGGTCCGGTCGTAGCCGGCGGCCACCAGAGCGTGCCCGAGGGTCGGGTCGACCAGCCCGTCGGTGAGCTCGGCGACCATCAGGGCCGCGGCCACGGCGGCCGCGAGCAGCGCGCTGACCTGGACCGGAACCGCTGACCCGGTGAGGCTCGAGAGCTCGGAGTCTTCCCGGAAGCGGCTGCACGCCCGATCGAGGGCGGCGAGCTCCTGCTCGGCCAGCTCCCGGGCGGCAGGCAGCAGGGCCGGCTCGGTCACGAGCAGGTGGATGCTGGTGCCGAGCGCTCGCCAGCGGGCCTCCACCCAGCCCTCCACCTGCGTGGTCACGACCCGGAGGTCTTCGTGGCGACCGGCTGGGGGGCGGGCTTGGGCACCGCCTTGGGGACGTAGCGGGGGGCGGTCCTGGGAGCCGGGCGCGGCACCACCCGCACGGGGGTGGACCGTCGGACGGGTGGCAGCGCACGAGACGCGACCGCGGGCTTCCTTCGCGTGCTCGTCGCCGGCGTCCGACGGGCGGGCGCCGTGGCGGCGGGGAGCGTGATGACGACCGTGCGCACCGGCTTGGCCTTGGTCACCGGTGCCTCGGCCGGCGGCACCGGAACCAGCTGGGCCTCGGCGGACTGCCGTGCCAGCAGGTCCTTGACCTGAGCATCGTGGGCGATCACACCGGCGATCACACCGGTCGAGGTCAGCGTGAGCAGCGTGGTCACCTGCCCCATCACGGACAGTCGCCCACGCAGGCGGTTCCGGCTGCCGACGCGGTGTGACAGATCATCTGGTTCGGGGGTCATGGAGGGAGTCTCGGCACGTCCGGGTGAGCGGCTCACCATGTGAGTCCTAAGCCCGGACCAAGGATTCTGGCTGAGCCTTAGGGCGGACTTGGGCTGCTCCTTGTTCCACCGCTTGCGCCGGACATCGATGCTGGCTGGCGTCCCGACCGCCAGCAGGAGGAAGTCCCATGCCCCACATCGTTCCGACCCACAAGCAGGCCATTTCGGTGGCCGTGGGCACGCTCTGCGCGGTGGCCGCGTTCGCTGTCCTGGGGAGCCTGTCCAACCCGTTCGCGGGCACCAAGGTCGCGCACACCCAGGAGGTGAGGCCGACTCCCGCGCCGGTCGTGGCTGCCACCTGCCCGCCGGGCACCACCGAGACCACCGACGCGTGCGAGCGGGTCGTTGTCGTCGCACCGGCACCGGTCGGCCCTGAGTCCAGCGGTGTGGAGACGGTGTCCGACGGGGGCACCGGGCCTGCCGCTGTGACTCCGGTGGCCGCCCCACCGACCCAGGCCGCACCCGTCGAGAGCTCCGAGCCCTCGCGCGCACCGCGCGGCGAGCCGACCCAGGAGGCGACGCACGAGACGCACGACCCGGTCTCCGAGAGTCCTGAGCCCGAGCACTCGGAGTCACCGGAGTCACCGGAGTCCGAGGACCCGTCCGGGGACTGAACCCCCCTCAGTCCGGGACGGCGGAGGCGGGGCCGAGCACCAGGCAGGTGCGGGCCCCGCCTCCCTCTCGCGTACCCAGCTCGAGACGACCACCGGAGGACTCTGCGGTTCGGCGTGCGATGTCAAGGCCCAGCCCCGTCGAACCGGCGGTGCTCCACCCCCGCAGCTCCGCGCCCTTCGGATAGCCCAGGCCCTCGTCGGAGACGGTGACCTCCACGAACCCGGCGGCGATCGGGGTGACGCACACCGTGACGGCCACTCCCTCGGAGGTGTGGACGAGGGCGTTCTGCAGGAGGACGTCGACGGCAGCGCCGAGGTCTTGCTCGGTGGTCCGTACGGGGACGCTCTGGGTCGTCAGGTCAAGGGTGATGGGGCGTTGCTGGGAGGCAAAGAGCACCCCCCAGTAGCTGGCCCGCTCCCCGACGGCGATCGCCGCGTCGCAGTGCGGGTGGACACCTTCGCGCATCGGGCGACGGGCCTCTCGGATGACCTCGTCCACGGCGTGCTCGAGGGCGTCGATGTGCGCGATGAGGCGCTGCTGCGGCTCGGCGCCGTCCACCGCCTCGGCGTCCAGACGCAGCGCCGTCAACGGTGTCCGGAGCCGATGCGACAGGTCGGCAGCGATCTCGCGCTCGGCGGCGAGAAGCTCACCGATGCGTCCCGCGAGCAGGTTGACGGTGGCGCCCAGATCTCGCACCTCATGGGGTCCGTCGACGTCGACGCGGGCGGTCAGGTCGCCGTCGGACAGCGCCTGCGCGGTGTCCGCGAGCCGCCGCAACGGCCGCACGGTCCCCACGGCCAGCCGGTCTGCCACGGCGACCGCGAGCACCAGCAGCACGGCCGCGAGGCCGATCAGCATCAAGGTCGCCTGCGTGACCCCACGACGGAGCAACGACTCCGGCACGAAGCACCGCACCACCGCGCGCCCGGCCTCGGTGTCGACGGGCACGTAGACCACCCGGCCGTCGGTGACCGTCGCGGTGAACGAACGGCCGGCCTGCGCGAGCCGCAGGGAGGCGGCCGTGCCGTGGTCGCTGGGGCCGAGGGTGCCGCCGGCCGGCAGGACCAGCCCGATCTGACGGCTGCTCCGCTGGTTGAGCAGCGTGACGGCCGAAGCCAGCTGGCCGGGGTCGGCCACGGCGACCAGGACGGCGAGGTTCTGCGCGTCCTGGGTGGCCTCGGCGACCGCACGGTCTACCGCAAGGATGCGAAGGAGGAGGGCGAGCGGCACCAGGAACGCCACCAGCACCAGCAGGGTCGTCGCCGTGGTCAGCAGCACGAACCGGCGCCTCACGGGGGCGCGACCAGCTTCACCCCGACGCCCCGGACGGAATGGACATACCGAGGGGCATCAGCCGACTCGCCCAGCTTGCGGCGCAGCCACGACAGGTGCACGTCCACCGTCTTGTCGCCGCCGCCGTAGGGCAAGCCCCAGACCTGCGCCATCAGCTCCCGCTTCGACACCACCTCGCCGGCCCGGGCTGCGAGGAAGGCGAGCAGCTCGAACTCCTTGCGCGACAGCGCCAGCTCCTGCCCGTCGAGGGTCGCCTGGTGGGACCGGATGTCGACCTGCAACCCGCCCACGACGTGCACCGGCCGGTCGGGGGAGCCGGCAGTCGTGCGGCGCAGCACAGCCTTGATGCGCGCGTCGAGGTGGTCGGCGGCGAAGGGCTTCACGACGTAGTCGTCGGCGCCGGCGTTGAGGGCCCGCACGGTCTCCTGCTCGTCGTCGCGGGCCGTCGCGACGATGACGGGTACGGCGCTGACCGCACGCAGCATCGTCAGCAGGGTCGTGCCGTCGATGTCCGGCAGCCCCAGGTCCAACACCACGAGGTCCGGCTTGTGGTCCATCGCCTCCTGCAAGCCGGCCATGCCGGTCGCGGCGGTGCGCACGCCGTAGCCGCGTTCGGCGAGAGCCCGGACCAGGGCGCTGCGGATCGCCGGGTCGTCCTCGACCAGGAGCAGCTGCGGCATGACAGGCACGTTAGCCACCTGCGCGTCCGCGGGTCGCTGCGGGCGAGAGCATCACACCGGCTTGGGACTCCCTTAGGGATCCGGTGCGCGACACTGCGGGCATGGCCGCGCGAACCCCCCTGCTCATGGGAGTGGTCTGGCTGGCCGGCGCTGTGACCGCCACCGCTGTCGGCACGTTCGCCGTGCAGCGCGTGGCCCGCTCCGTGGGGGACGCCGGTACGGCGCCGCTGTCGGTGGGTCAGGTACAGCACGCCCTCAGCGCGGTGCCCAGCGCCGCACCCCGCGACACCCCTGGTGCGCGGCCCGCCGGAGCAGTCTCGACGATCGCCTCGCCGCGCGGCGTCGGCGCGGTGCGGACGTTCGTCACCGACGCGGGCGTCCTCGGCGCGCAGTGCCGGGGGAGCAACCCGGTGGTCATCTACGCCAGCCCGGAGAGCGGCTACCGCACCGAGCGCAGTGCGAAGGAGGGGCGGGCCGTGGTGCGCTTCGTCGGGAGCGAGGAAAGCGTGCAGGCCGTGCTCACGTGCCGGGAGGGCGCTGTGCAGGTCGCTGTCACGACCGTTCGCACGCCGGTGTCGTCGAACCCTCCGCGGCCGAGACGGACGGTGCCGGCGGCCACGCCCGTACCGACCCGGAGCGAGCCGGATTCGTCGCCGGAGCCCAGCGACAGGCCCGAGCCCGAGGACCCAGGCCACAGTTGAGAGGGGGGCCCGGTCAGGCCTTACCCGCGGCGCCGGCCGGCAGCCAACAGCCCCGGCCGAAGATGTGAGGACCGGCCCCGGGTGGGCCGCTCCAGCGTCGAGGTCATGAGGCATCCTCCGGGCCGGTGCTGGGGACGTCATGCGAGGAACCTGCCTGGCCTACCGTGAGCAGCGTGACCAACCGCCTCTCGGCCGAGACCAGCCCGTATCTCTTGCAGCACCAGGAGAACCCGGTGGACTGGTGGCCCTGGGGCCCGGAGGCCTTCGCCGAAGCCCAACGACGCGATGTACCAATCCTGCTGTCCATCGGGTACGCGGCCTGCCACTGGTGCCACGTGATGGCCCACGAGTCCTTCGAGCACGAGGACACCGCGGCCTACATGAACGCGCACTTCGTGAACGTCAAGGTCGACCGCGAGGAGCGGCCGGATGTAGACGCGGTCTACATGGAGGCCGTCCAGGCGATGACCGGTCATGGGGGCTGGCCGATGACCAGCTTCCTCACCACCAAGGGCGAGCCGTTCTTCTGCGGCACCTACTGGCCGCTGCACGCTCGCCAGGGGATGCCGTCGTTCACCGAGGTGCTGCAGTCGGTCGCGAACACCTGGGAGACGCGGCGCGGGGACGTCGACGAAGCCGGTCGCGACGTGGTGGAGAGGCTCTCGAAGGCGACGGCCCCGGCAGGTGCGCAGGTGACGGCCGAGCTGCTCGACAAGGCCGCGCAGTCGCTGAACCCTGGCTATGACGGGGTCAACGGCGGCTTTGGGTCGGCCCCGAAGTTCCCGCCGTCCATGGTGCTGGAGTTCTTGCTGCGCAGGCACTCTCGTACCGGCGAGGGGCTGGAGAAGGTCGACCACACCTGCCAGGCCATGGCTCGCGGCGGGATGTACGACCAGCTGGGCGGCGGCTTCGCCCGCTACTCCGTGGACGCGCAGTGGGTCGTGCCGCACTTCGAGAAGATGCTGTACGACAACGCCCTGCTGCTGCGCGTCTACGTCCACCTGTGGCGCGCGACCGGGTCGCCGGACGCCCGTCGGGTCGCGCTGGAGACCGCCGACTTCCTGCTGCGCGACCTGCGCACCGGGCAGGGCGGGTTCGCCTCCGCCCTGGACGCGGACACCGACGGCGTCGAGGGCCTGACCTACGCCTGGACCCGCGGTCAGCTCGCCGACGCGCTCGGCGACGACGACGGCGCCTGGGCCGCCGAGCAGCTGGAGGTCACGGCGGCGGGCACCTTCGAGGGCGGCGCCAGCACCCTGCAGCGGCTGCTCGAGCCCGACGACCCGCAGCGGTACGCCCGGGTGCGCGACCGGCTGCGCGAGGTGCGCCAGGGCCGCCGTCAGCCCGGTCGTGACGACAAGGTCGTCGCCGCCTGGAACGGCCTGGCCATCGCGGCGCTGGCCGAGGTCGGCGTGCTGCTGGACCGCCCCGACTGCCTGGCCGCCGCCGTGGCCTGCGCCGACCTGCTGCGTGACCTGCACACCGTCGACGGGCGGCTGCTGCGGACCTCCATCGGCGACCGGGTCGGGCGCAACGCGGGTGTCCTGGAGGACTACGCCGACGTCGCCGAGGGGCTGCTCGCCCTGTCGTCGGCCACCGGCGACCTGACCAGGCTCGTCGACGCCGAGGCCCTGCTCGACGTCGTGCTGGTTCGGTTCTCCGACGGTGCGGGCGGCTTCTACGACACCGCCGACGACGCCGAGGCCCTCGTACGACGCCCTCAGGACCCGACCGACAGCGCGACGCCGTCGGGCCTGGCCGCGGCTGCAGGGGCGATGCTCACCTGCGCGGCGATGACGGGGCGCGAGGACCTGCGGGCCGCAGCCGAGCGGGCGCTGACGACGGTCGCGCCCGTCATGGCCCGCCATGCCCGCTTCGCCGGCTGGGCCGCGGCGGTGGGGGAGGCGCT
>JBKJVH010000100.1:0-20590 GCA_046590985.1 Mycobacteriales bacterium | reverse complement strand
ACGCCGGCGAGTCGCCTCCTCATCCAGCACTGGGGCACAGGGCTCGGCAGCGACTGCTGGATGTGCAGCGAAACGCCGAGCGCGGCGGCTGCCAATCCAGCAATAGGCGAGGGAAGGCGGAGGCGTCGCGAGGGCGCGGGCCGCATTGCTTTCGGGCAGGCCCTACGACCCGGATATGCCGGTGATCGACTGTGTGAACGTGCCGTTCTCCACGGTCATAGCCGGACGTAGGACGGGTCTACCAACCCGACCCTGGCCTCGTCTGGGTGACTACAGGCGCGTCGCCCACGAGCTGTCAGCCCCAGCCCTGGCCAGTTGGCAAGACAGCCCCAACTCAAAGTACGCAAAGAGTCTCTGCTCTGGGCGAACAGCCTCAGGGCGCCACACCCCGGGGCGGAACCAGCTCGAGCAGCCGACCGTCAAAGCCAGTTGCGTACAGGCGCGACGAGGGGAAGGACGTCCCGCGCCCCTGCTTCACGGCGCTGGTGTTCTGTAGCCCCGACGCGATGGTGCAGCTCGCACCCGTTCGCGGGTCGAGACGGACGACCTCGCCCGACCCGTTGACGGCCAGGTACAGCACCCCCGAGGTGGACAGGGTCAGGTCGTCGAGCCCGAGGTGGCCCGTCAGGGAGGCGATGACCTCGCGGCGGGCCGGGTGCGCGATCGACGTGCGATAGACCTTCGAACCAGGGGTGAAGGTCTCGTCGGAGTACAGCCAGCCACCGGCGACCGCGAGCCCGTTGCTGTCGGCCTGGTCGGACCAGCTGGTCGTCACCACCCCCCGCGAGACGCGGGTGATGCCCGTCGGGTGCAGCCCGGCGACGTCGCGGCTGGTCACTGCCGAGCCGTCGGGGAGGAATGCCAACCCGTTGGGCATCGTCAGACCGCGGGCCCAGGTACGGCGCCGGCCGGTGCGGAGGTCGAGGCGTTCGATCGTGCCGTCAGCGGTCCCGAGCGCGCCTGAAGCTGCCGCATCGCCGGTGGTGAAGAACAAGGCACCGTCCCGGACCCGAAGCCCACCCGGGCTGGTCGCCGGCGCCACCAACCGGAGGCCGCTGCGGGTGAACCGCTCGACCCCGGCGGTCGCGGACAGGTAGATCCCGCCCTGACCATCCGGCTCGAGGTTCTCCAGGCTCCCCAGGCCACTGGCGAGCACGCGCACGGTCCAGGGTTGACAGGGACTCGCCGCGGAGGCACCCGGCGCCGCCAAGGCCGACGCAACCAGCAGGGCAAGAAGAAGGGACCGCATGCCCGTTACAACGACCGAGTGGTGAGAAAGGCGCGTACGTGCGGGCGCAGCGACAACCCTTCCAGACGGGCAAAGAAGGCCGCTGCCGCCAAGGTGCTCAGCACGCAGACCCCGCCACCGATCAGCAGGCTCGACCGTGGGCCCAGGACGGACGCCAGCACCCCGATCAGCGGCGCTCCGAGAGGCGTGCCGCCGAGGAACACCAGCACGTAGATCGACATCACGCGGCCGCGGACCTCCGGAGCCGCGCTGAGCTGGACCAGGGCATTGGCCGTCGTGGTGAACGTGAGCACCGCCATGCCGGTCGGGATGAGGAGCAGCCCGAGGCTCAGGAACGTCGGCGCCAGGCCGTCCGCTACCTCGAGCAGCCCGAAGGCGGCCGCGGCCACCAGCATCGTGCGGGTCCGGGGCAGCCCCTTGCGGCGAGCGCTTTGCAACGCACCGATCAACGACCCGAGCGCGAAGGCGGACGTCAGCAGCCCGAAGGACCCCGCGTCGGTGTGAAACACCTGCTTGGCCACCAGCGCGAGGGTGATCTGGAAGTTCAGCCCGAACGTCCCGATCATGAACACCAGCAGCACCGGGACGTAGAGCTGCGGCCTTTCGCGGACGTAGTCGATGCCCTCACGCATCTGCCCCTTCGCCCGCTGCTGCCGAGGACTCGGCCACATCTCCGCGGGCCGCATCCGCGCCAGCCCGGCGATCACCGCGACGTAGCTGAAGGCGTTCGCGAGGAAGACCCAGGACGTCCCGACGCCGCTGATCGCCACGCCGGCAATTGCCGGCCCGACGATGCGCGCGGAGTTGAAGGTGGCGCTGTTGAGGCTGACGGCGTTGGGAAGGTCGGCGGGCCCGACAAGGTCCGACACGAACGACTGGCGAACGGGGGTGTCGACGACGGCGGCCAGCCCCAGGCCGAAGGCCAGGGCGTACACGTGCCAGAGCTGGACCACGCCCGTGAGGTCCAGCACGCCGAGCAGCAGCGCCAGCAGCCCCATCGCCACCTGGGCGCCGATGAGCAGCCGGCGCTTGTCGTAGCGGTCGGCGAGCACGCCTCCGTACAGGCCGAACAGCAGCATGGGCAGGAACTGCAGGGCGGTCGTGATGCCCAGGGCGATGCCGGGGTTGGGGGCGATCTCGAGCACGAGCCAGTCCTGCGCGACGCGCTGCGCCCAGGTGCCGGACAGGCTGATGACCTGGCCGATCGCGAACAGCCGGTAGTTGCGGACGCTCAACGAGCGGAACGTCGGACTCATGAGCCTGCCAGCTTGTCGAGCACCGCGGCAGCCTGCCGGAGCACGGCGAGATCCTCGGTCGACAGGTCGCGCATCCGCTGGGCGAGCCAGGCATCACGGCGCCGGCGGTCGTCCCGGAGCAGTGTCTTGCCGCTGGCACTGACCGCCACCAGCACCTGGCGGCCGTCGGTCGGGTGGTCGGTGCGGGTGGTGAGGCCGGCCGCCTCGAGCTTGCCGACGATGCGGGTCATCGACGGCGGCTGCACGCGCTCGTGCGCTGCGAGCTCGCCGGGCGTCATCGGCCCGTGCCGGTCCAGGGTGCCGAGGGCGGCGATCTGGCCGAGGGACAAGGAGCTGTCGGAGCGCTGGTTGCGCAGGCGCCGAGCCAGCCGCATCACCGTCACACGGAGGTCGGACGCGAGGGCGGTGTCGGTGGGCATATCGTTAGCATAGGTCATTACCTAGGCTAACGACAACCGAGGTTGTACCGTCAGGGCATGAGGCGACCGGACCCCGCTCCGCTGGAGACCAACGACGTCGCGATCGTGGGCGCCGGGGCAGCCCTGTGGGTCGTCGCACTGGTCGTGCTCTTCGCCTTGAAGGCAGCCGGCACCGACATCCACACCTGGTGGCTCGTGATGTGCGCGGAGGGCGCTGTCCTCGGGGTGATCGGCGTCAGGTTCTGCCAGCAGCGCCGGCGCGCGATCGCACGCGACCGTTCGGCGCCGTGACCGGCAGGTCCTGACCTCGCGGCGGCTGCTCGATCAAAGGCGACAAGGCCTCGGTGAGCGAGCGGACCGCATCCTCGAGGGAGGAGATCCGTTGTTGGTCGCCGCGCAGCTGCTCGGCGACGATGAGGCTCCCGCCCAGCACCGACAGCAGCACCACCAGGATCCCCGCGCTCGCGAGGAACGGGATCTGCCGGTTGAGCAACGGCTCCCCCGACAGCCGGTACCAGCCGACTCCTCCGACGACGGCCGCCAGAGCGACCACAGCCAGGCCGATCCACAGGCGCGTGCGGTGCGTGTTCACAGTTCCTCCACGATGAAGTCCGGACAAGAAGGCGAGCAGCAGGGCGATCCCCGGCAGCCCGATGGCAACGAGGGCAAAGCTGGAGGCGACCACGGCGCTGGTCATGCGCTGGCCTTTCCGAGGTAGGCCTCGCGGAGCTGCCCTTGCATCTCGCGTACGGCTGAGCCTTCGGCCGCCGCGACGACCTGACCCTTCTCCAGCACGTACGCGCGATCGGCGAGGTCCAACGCCAGCACGTTCTGCTCGACGATGAGCATCGCGACGCCCGCGGTCTGGTTGACGTCCCGGATCAGACTGAAGGCCCGCTCGGTCATCACCGGCGACAGCCCGAGCGACGCCTCGTCCACGAGCATCAGCCGCGGTGACGCCATCAGCGCCCGTCCCAGGGCCAGCATCTGCTGTTGACCTCCGGACAGCGTGCCGGCCTTCTGCTCCCGTCGTTCGGCCAAGATCGGGAAGGTCGTGAACGCCATGTCGAGCGAGGCGGCCACCTGCCGCTTGTCGCTGATCGTGTACGCCCCGAGCGCCAGGTTCTCCGACACCGTCAGGTCGCGGAGCATGCCGCGACCCTCCGGCACCATGACGACGCCACGCTCCACCAGCTTCTCCGGGGTGATGGCACGGAGCGGCCCGTCATCAAGGATCACCTGACCGGACAGGGTCTTGAGCATCCCGACAACGGTCCGGAGCGTGGTGGTCTTGCCGGCTCCGTTGGAGCCCATCAGCGCCACCACCTCGCCCTCGCCGACGGTGAGGGACACCCCGAACAGCACCTGCAGCGCGCCGTAGCCGGAGCACAGGTCGCGGACCTCCAGGAGCGTCACACCCCCACCGCCTCGGGCTGCAGGGTGCCGCGGCCGAGGAAGCTCTCCACGACGCGCGGCTGCGCCGTGACGAACGCCGGCGTGCCCTCGGCGATCAGCGCACCGGACTCCAGGCAGTAGCAGTAGTCGCAGGTGCTCGCGATCAGCGGCACGTGGTGCTCGATCACCATCAGGGTCAGGCCGATCTCGTCCCGCAGTGCCCGGAACCGGTCGCCGAGGTCATGCGCCTCCTCGGGCGTCAGCCCGGCGGACGCCTCGTCGAGCAGCAGCAGGTCCGGTCCGGATGCCACGGCCGACGCGATCTCGACGATCCGCATCGTGCCGTACGGCAGGTCGCCGAGCCGTTCCTCCGCGAGGTGCCGGAGGCCGAACAGGTCCAGCGCCTGGTCGGCTCGGCGGCGCAGCTCCCGCTCCGTTCCGATGGTGCTGCCGAGGGCCAGCAACCCTGCGGCTGCTGGGTAACGGGCCATCCACGACTGCGCCAGCAGCACGTTCTCGCGGACGGTGTCGCCGCGCACCAGCCCCATGTCCTGGAAGGTCCGGGCGACTCCCCGCGCCGACCGGGAGGACGCCGGCAGTGCCAGCAGGTCCTGGTTGCGGAAGGTGATGCGGCCGGTGGTCGGGGCCAGCCCGGAGACCGCGTTGAAGAAGGTGGACTTGCCCGCGCCGTTCGCGCCGATGAGGCCGACGATCTCGCTGCGCCGGACCTCCAGGTTCAGGTCGGTGAGCGCGTGGACCCCGCCGTACCGGACGCCGACGCCGCGAGCCACGAGCAGGGACGGGCACGGCAACCGCTGGCTGAGGGGCCGCGGCACGTCCCGCAACGCGCGTGCCCGGGCCGCGGACACCACGGCGTCCGTCGGCAACGGCCGCGGGACGGGCCGTTCGCGGGCACCGCCGAGCACCCGTTCGAGGTCGCGCAGCACGCCACCGATCCCTTGCGGCTGGAGGATCACCGAGACCAGCAGCAGGAACGCCAGCGTGGCAGGGATGACCTGCGGCGCCGGCCCGAGGAAGCCTAGGCTGAAGTCCGTCCCGAGCAGGGCCGGAACGGCTTGCGTGAACAGGGCGGCGATGAGAATGCCGACCGGGGAGCGGGCACCGCCGACGGCGACGATCGCCACCAGCAGCAGGGACTGCCGCAGGATGAACGGCTGGGTGTCGCTGACGCTGGTCTGCTGCAACGCGAACAGCGCCCCACCGAGCCCGGCCATCCCACCGGACACCGCGTACGCGAAGAGCTTCGCGCGCCCCGTCGACACCCCGAACGCCGCCGCCCGGGCCTCCACGTCCCGCACGGCCAGCAGCCCGCGACCGCCCCGGGTCCGGCGGAGCCCGGCCAGCACCAGCAGCGCCAGGGCCACGCAGGCAACCCCGAGGAAGTACTGCGACCGCACGCTCTGCAGGTAGGGCGGCGGCTCGAAGGTCTTGTCCGCGAACTCCACCTGCGGGTACTGCAGCGGGATCGACTGGGCGAACTGCTGGAACGCCAGCGAGGCGATCGCGACCTGCAGCCCGCGGATGCGCAGCGACGGCAGCCCGACCACGACCGCGGCGAGGCTGGTGGCGACCACGGCCCCCGCGAAGGCCACCAGCCACGGCGCACCATGGGTGCCGAGCCCCAGCGCGGTGAACGTGCCGACCCCGAAGAGCGCGCCGTGCGCGAGGGAGAGCTGCCCGGTGGACCCGACGAGCACGTCGAGGCCGAGGGCCACGAGCGCCAGGCACAGCGCGGTCGTGATCTTCGACATCTGCGGGATGTTGAGGAAGGTCGGGGCCAACAGCACCAGCGCGATCAGCAGCGCCGAGCTGGCCCTACGCGATGACACGAGAGCTCCCGAACAGCCCCTGCGGCCGCACCAGCAAGGTCACCAGGACACCGGCGAAGACCACGCCGGCGCTGGTCGTCAGATCGACGCGCGAGCCGATCACGCCGTCGACCATCCCGACGAGCAGGCTGCCCACGATGGCGCCCCCCAGGCTGTCGAGGCCACCGATCACGGCCCCTGCGAGGGCGCTGAGCAAGGCGGTCGTGAGCGAGAACGGCGTGAGCGATCCCTGGATCGGGGCGAGCAGCGCGGCCGCGGCTCCGGACAGCAGGCCTGCAACGCCCCAGGAGAAGACGTAGACGCGGTTGACCTGGACGCCGAGCAACCGGGCGACGGTCGCGTCGCTCGTCGTGGCTCGCGTCGCGAGCCCGAACTTGGTGCGCGTCAGGAACAGGTAGAGCCCCAGCGCGACGAAGGCCGCGATCCCGAGAAGCGTCATCTCGGTCACTGTCAGGGTGGCGCCACCGATCGTGACCGAGCCACGCCCCACCGGCGACGGCGCATCCAGGGGATCGAGGCCGTAGAGCCGCAGCTCCAGCAGCGCCAGGAAGAGCGCGACGGCCAGGGTGGCAACCAGACTGTCCAGCGCTGGGCGCCCGAGCAACGGTCGCATCACGAACCGTTCCACCAGCAGCCCGAGCAGACCCCCTCCGACGACCGCCCCGAGCGCCACCACCAGCACCGGCGGGTGCCAGCCGAGGAAGCCGTGCGTGCGGGCGTACAGCCCTGCGTACAGGGTGAAGGCGCCGATCTCGCCGACCGCGAGCGAGAGCACCTTGGTGCCGCTGTAGATCAGGACGACGGCGACCGCCATCAGGGAGTACGCGGAGCCGTAGGCCAGGCCGAGGACGATCCCTGACAGCACTAGTACACCGACTTGTAGTCGGACTCGGTGGCCCACACACCGGCCGTGCCGGTGCCCTTGACCGTCATCACGATGGTCCGGTCACCGCTGCCGTACCGCTTGTTGCCGGTGAAGTCGAGGGGCGGCCAGCACATCGGGCTCTTGGTCACCTCGTCGGTCGCGCCGGTCCTCAGGTTCTGCATCGCGACCCGGAAGCTGTTGCGGCCGAGCTGGGGACCCGCGGCCTTCATCGCCGCGGCGATGATCTGCCCGAAGCCCCAGGAAGGAAGGCCGATGTCCTTATCGGCGTTGGAGCGCCCCGCGGTGTTGACCCTGTTGTACGTGGCATAGCGGGGGTCAGACAGTCCACCCCACGGGCTGAAGGACTTCGCTCCGTCGAGCGCCCCCGAGCTCGGCGTGAGGACCAGGTTGAAGCCCCACGCGATCGAGCTGCTCACCCAGACCGGGTGGTAGGCGTCGGCCTGCGCCTCCTTGGAGATGTTGATCGCGTTGTTCGGCGCGACGTACATCCAGACCGCCTGCGCGTTGTCGGTCTTCAGCTTCTGGGCCTCGGCCAGGAACTGGTTGCTCATCCCGTCGACGACCTCGTTGTGCACGACCTTCAGGCCGATCCGCTTGGCTTCGTCGATGAACGCGGTGCGGGCCGGGTAGGCGGTCGGGTCGGTCTCCCCGACGTACCCGACGGTCTTCACCTTGAGGGTGTGCAGCATGTAGTTCGCGATCTGCCGGCCGTTGTTGACCTGGTCGGTGCCGATGTAGAAGCCGTCGTCCGGGATGGCCTGCGCGTGCGGGTTCTGGTTGATGAGGTGCGGGATCCCGGCCTTGTGGAGGGCAGTCACCAGCGCCCCCTCGACCGCGATCCGGTCCAGGGTGACGGCAGCGAAGATGCCGTCGTTCACTGCGGTCTGGACCGCGCTGCGCGCCCCCGCCTCGGTGCTGCCGGTGTCGTAGATCTTGATGGTGACGTTGCGGCCGTGGATGCCGCCCTTGGTCTTGACGTAGTCCCAGTAGTTCTGAGCCTGCGCATCGATCGTCGGGGGCACGGGGGCGGCGCCGGTCTTGGGCACGAAGAGCCCGATCTTCACGCTGGTGGCGGTGACGCCGGTGGTGCTGCCGGCCGGGATGTCCCCGGGCGTCGTCGGGATGCCCCCCGTCGTGGTGGTGCTTCCGTCCGCCTTCTTAGGACCTGAGGTGGCACGCGGGCCGGGGCCGCCGGTGGTGCTGCTGGTCCGGGGCAGCACGAGCCCGCCGGCGGTGGAGGTGCTGCCGCCCGTGGCGCCCGCCCCGGTCGTACCGCCGGAGGTAGCGCCGGTGGTACCTCCCGAGGACGTGCCACCTCCCTGGTCGACCGTCAGCCCGCCGTCGGTGCTGAGGGCCTGGGTGCCGGCCCCGTCGCTGCG
Organism: Mycobacteriales bacterium; assembly: GCA_046590985.1. GTDB lineage: Bacteria > Actinomycetota > Actinomycetes > Mycobacteriales > SCTD01 > RYN-111. Next base: position 12,156 of record JBKJVH010000100.1, on the reverse strand, counting down.
TGCGAAGCGGGCGGCGCAGCCGCTCGTCAGGACCAGCAGGGCAACGGTGCCAAGCGCGAGGGCAACCGGGGGACGACGGCCGGAGGACACGGCGAACCTCTCGAGAGACGGCTGGGAGCGTCACCCGGGGGTGTGACTGCAGTCACTGTAGGCAAACAGGGGCAATTCCGACAGGGAGGTTCAGGGCGCGGGGGTCATCAGCGCCAGCGCGTTGTCGCGGAGCACCTTGCGCTGCACGTCTTCATCGAGGTCTTTGAGCTCCACCACGTAGTCCAGCGGCGCGACCATGCCCTCGATGTGCGGCCAGTCCGAGCCGAACAGCACCCGGTCGGCGCCCATCACGTCGACCACCTGGTGGACGTCGTCCTCCCAGAACGGGTTGATCCAGATGTGCCGCGTGAAGGTCTCCGTGGGGTCCTCGCGCCAGTAGCCGGGCATCTTGCGGGACGCCGACTGCAGCCCGCCCAGCAGCCCGGGCAGGAACTGCGCGCCGTTCTCGACCGAGGCGATCCGGAGCCGGGGAAAGCGCTCGAAGAGCTTGTCGAACAGCAGCGACGCCAGGAAGTCGTGGATGGAGCGCTCCATCGTCAGGGTCGTGATCCGCGGCCGGCCGGCGAAGGACGTCGAGAACGCGCCACCCGCGTAGCCGGCGGTCGTGGTCGGCCCCGCGTCACCGGCGTGCACGACCACAGTGATGCCGGCCTCCTGCACCCGCGCCCAGAACGGGTCGAACGTCTCGTCGCTCGCGGGCAGCTGGCCGCTGGGGGTGACGGGCGCTGCCGCCCGCATCACGACCGAGCGGGCACCGAGCCCGATCGCGCGCTCGAGCTCCTGCACCGCGAGGTCGAGGTCCGCCAGGGCGATGTACGGGGCGGCCCAGATCCGGCCCTGGTAGCCGTAGCCCCAGTCGTCCTCGACGTAGCGGTTGAACGCCTGGAAGAGCAGCCCGACTGCCCCGGGGTCGTCCTTCAGGGCCTCCTCGTACAGCATTCCCAGCGTCGGGTAGAGCCAGATCTGCTCGAGGCCCTGCTCGTCCATGGCGGCGATCCGGGCATCCCGGTCCCGGTAGGCCGGTCGGATCGGCTCACGGTCCTTCAGGTACTCCAGCGGGTTGCGACCGGAGTGGTTGCCCCGGAAGCACTCCGCCATCGCACCGGGCGGGCTCACCGGGTCGAAAGTCGGGTTGGTGACCGCGTGGTTCACCCGGCCACCGAGGACGTGATAGCTGCGGCCGTTGATCATCGACCACTGGATGACCCGCTGACCGTGCTTGGGGTCGAGGTGCCGCGTGAACGCGTCCAGTGCCTCGTAGTAGTGGTTGTCCGCATCGATGATCCCGTAGTCCTTCACGGGAGCGACGCTAGAACACGTTCCTGTTCGGGGGAAGCCCTAGCTCGCGTGGCCGTCCGGGGTCTCGTCGTCCGGGGAGGGGCCGTTGGCGACGAGCTCGAGCTCCTCGTCCTCCACGACCATCCCGCTCGCCGACGAGGAGTGCGTCAGCTCGACCGGGGTCTCGCTGTGGGCACCGCAGCCGTGGTCGAGCGACACGACCTTGGCGTCGTCCGGGGACAGCCCGTTGGCGCAGACCCCGAACGCGGCGGCGAGGCCACCGGCGAGCGGGATCCGGAACGCGCAGTCCACGCACTGACCGGGCGCCTGCCGCGCCATCGCCGACGTCGGCCCGCGGTCGCCGTCGTACCAGCGATCGGCGGCGTCGAGGCGACCGTCGAGCGACAGCACGCGGGGCCGGCCGAGACCGAGCTCCCAGAACGCCGCCACCGCGACCTCGCCGTCGACGTCGGTGTACGCCGGCACGATCCGCGGGTCGTCACTCCTCGGCGGCAGCAGGTCGCCGGGGCTCAGGTCCTCCGGCTGGACCCGCTCGCTCCAAGGCACCCAGGCCGGGGCGAGCAGCGCCCCGGCGCCGGGCAGCAGCACGACCTCGTCGACGGTGATCTCGTCGGTGCCGTCGGCGCGGGCGACCGTGACGGCCCAGCGCCAGCCGACGTAGGCCGGGTCGGTGGTCGCGAAGGAGTGCGTGACGACGAGGGCTTCGTCGGCCTCGACACCGAGGTGGTCGCCGACGGCGCTGCCACCTGCCTCGACGGCGACGGCGCGGGCCAGGTCGACGGCGGCCGCGCACGCAGCGTCGACCTCGAGCACGGGTTCAGGAGCAGTCACGACGGCAGGCACCTCATCATTCTCGCTGACCGGTTCGTCGGCCTGCTCGACCACCGTCGGTTCCGGCTCCATCTCGGGCACAGCAGCGTCGTCGGGCGCGACTGTGCGACCCCTCGTCGTCATGTCGCGCAGCCGACGGCGCATGCTTGCCATGCCCTCAGTTCACCATGCCCGCCCGAAGGCCCTTAAGCCTCGAGCTCGGCCGCGATCGCTCGCAGGATCGTGGCGACCTTCTTGCCGGTCTCGCGGTCCGGGTGCTTGCCCTTGCGCAGCGACGGCTGCACCTTCAGCTCGATGAGCTTGATGGTGTCCTCGACCATGATCTGGAGCTCCTCGGCAGGTCGCCGGGAGCCGGCCATCGTGGGCGGCGCGTCCAGGATCCGCACCGACAGCGCCTGCTCGCCGCGCTTGCCGGCTGCGACGCCGAACTCCAGCCGGGTGCCGGCCTTGAGCTCCTCGACACCCTCGGGCAGCGAGGCTTTGGGGACGAAGACGTCGCCGCCGTCGTCGCGGGACACGAAGCCGAAGCCCTTGTCCTTGTCGTAGAACTTCACCTTGCCGGTAGGCACGTCAGCTCGCTTCGTCTCGTTCGGATGTCGCTGGGAAGGCTAACGGTCCCGCGACCGGGGCGCTCACGAGTTGTGCGTTCATCGACCCTGACCGGAACTCCCGGACCTCGACGGAGGCGAACCCCTCAGCCTGTACGGCGGCCACCGCGTCCGCGGACCACCTCAGGAGCGCGTCGGCATCGAGCTCGACCCGAGCGGCCTGCTCGCCGAGGTCGCGGACCCGCACGTCGGTCGGCACCAGCAGGGCCCGCAGCGCGGTCTCCGCGCGGTCGACCCGCGCCAGCCCGGTGGGGGTCACGGCAATCCCGTACGCGATCCGTGAAGCCAGGCAGGCCAGCGCCGGCTTGTCGGCGGTGACCAGTCCCCACCGCCGCGAGGCCTCCCGGACCTGCGCCTTCGTCAGGCCGGCGTCGAGCAGCGGGGTCGCCGCGCCCCGGTCGGCCGCGGCCCGGATGCCGGGCCGGAAGCCGGCTACCGCATCGTCGGCGTTGGTCCCGGTCGCCACAGCGGCCAGCCCGAGCTCGTGGGCCAGCGGGCGGAGCGTGTCCAGCAGGGTCGCCTTGCAGTGGAAGCACCGGTCGGCCCCGTTGGCGACGTATCCCTCGCGGGACAGCTCATCCGTACCGGGGGTGAGGTGCCGGACCCCTTGGGACTGCGCGAACGCGACCGCCGCCGGCAGCTCCTGCAACGCCAGGCTGGGGCTGACGGCCGTGGCAGCGACGACGTTGGGCGCCCCGAGGGCGCGTACGGCTGCCGCGAGCAGGAAAGCGCTGTCGGCGCCGCCGGAGAAGGCGACCAGGACGCTTCCCAGGCTGCGCAGGTGCGCTTCGAGCGCGTCGAGCCGGCGGTCGAGGACGTACTGGTCGAGCCACTCGGGGAAGCCCGTCAGGTCATCGGCGACCAGGTCGGCCGCGTCGGGAGCCGACCCACCCGTCCGAACTCCGTAGGCGAAGGCGCCGGCGACCCGTGCTCCGTCGACGTCGTGCGGGTGGTCCCCGACGTAGACCTGGGCACACCGGTCCCGCAGCGCCTCGCCCTTCGCCTCGCGCCAGACCCAGCCGACGACCTCGTCCACCTCGATGCCGAACAGCTCAAGGGTCTGCCGGGCGAGCACGTCCTGCTTGGCGGTCACCACGATCGCGCGGCCGTGGCGTCGAGCGGCAGCGACGGCCTCGCGGGCACCCGGGAGGAGCACGCTCGCGGAAACCCCGATCTCGGCCATCAGGGCCCGGTAGCGCCACGCGACCCGGTCGACGTTCGCCGGCAGCACCCAGTGCGCCAGCTCCTGCTCGAGCGGCGGGCCCAGCCGGGAGGCCCAGAGCTCCCCGTCGATGGGAACTCCTTCCTCCTTCGCCAGCACCTTCGCCACGGCGACGACGCAGGGCCGGGAGTCGACCAGCGTCATGTCGAGATCGAAGCCCACGACCAGGTCCACAGGCTGAACCCTAAGCGGCCTACGTACATAGCAGAAGCGCAATGTTTGACTCATGATCGGTGGTGAGCTCGTCCGGGAGGCCCGCAAGCGTGCGGGGCTGACCCAGCAGCAGCTCGCCGACAAGGCCGGCACGACTCAGTCCACCCTCGCCCGCCTCGAGTCCGGGCGGACCAGCCCCAGCCTGGAGCAGGTGCAGCGGCTGATGCGACTGGCCGGGTTCGAGCTGCTCGTCTAGCTGGCGCAGTTCGATGACAGCGACCGTCGCCAGGCCGCTGCGAACAGCGTGGTCGAGGCACGGCTTGAGCGACTCCTGACGACCACCGCCCGGATGCGAGAGCTTCGCGACGGAGTGCAGCGAAGTGCCTGACTTCCAACCGGATGCGGTGGCTGAGGTCCTCGTGAAGCACGGCGTCGTCTTCGTCGTGATCGGCGGGACGGCCGCCTACCTCCAAGGCTCACCCTTGCTCACGGAGGACACCGACATCGTCCCCGCCCCCGACCGTGACAACCTGACCCGGCTGTCCGCCGCCCTCACCGAGCTCGAGGCGAAGGTCCGCAACGACAGCGACGATCCGCTCCCCTTCCCGCATGACGCCACCAGCCTCGCCGGCTCAGTGTTCTGGAACCTCACGACCAGGCACGGGGACCTCGACATCAGCTTCACACCGTCCGGCACCCAGGGCTACGCCGACCTCCGCCGGGACGCGATCTCCGTGACGCTCCGGGGCACGCCGGTGCTGCTCGCCTCGCTGGCCGACATCATCCGCAGCAAGGAGGCGGCCGGCCGCAGCGCTAGCCGGCCGCGGCGCAGACGACGAACGACGCCAGCGTCAGGGTGGGGCTGCTGCTGTTGCTGAGGTCGGCGGCGAGCGCTCGGACCTTGCCATAGGACAGGCTCGGCGAGCCCTTGCCGAGCACATAGCCGACGGCCTTGTCCAAGGTGGGCTCCTTCTGAAGGTCGACGAGGTCCTTCGCCTCGCAGGCCGCCGAGACCAACGCCTTCGCGTCCTCCTCCGTCAACCCCGCCAGGTGGGCACGGGCCAGGTCCGCCACCCTCTCGGTCACCGTCGGCAGGTGCTGCTTCACCGAACCTGGCACCAACACCGGCACCTGACCTGGCAGCCTGAGGCCTCCGTTGCCGACGGGGCGGGCATCACCCAGTGCCGTGCGCGCCAGGGACTCTGCATCCTGGCCGAGGATCCGCACCCCCGCCGGGTCGTGGACCGCGGCCTTCCCGAGGCCGCAGCCGGCGGTCGACACCACAAGCACCAGCCCCGCTACCACGCACCGTCGGTTCATCACGCCGACTTCGCGACGAGCCAAGAAGCCAGGCCTGCTACGCCTACCGTCCGCCAGCGGCCACCCCCCGGCTGTCCCCTCAGCCAACGCCCCGTCGCCACGACCGCCACGCCAGCGGCCGGCAGGGCCGCCGCCTCCAGGAAGTGGCTGATCGCAAGGAAAACGCTGTTCGGCTCTGCCACCGGAAGATCAACACTGGCTCCCGTCAACAGGAACGTCGCCACGCCGGGGATCTGGCAGGGCTCCAGCGCTCTGCCGTGCCCTCCCAGGTACGACCCTTTCGCCAGCACGGCCTTGGGCCCGGGGTCGTCGAAGCCGTTGACGCCCGCGGTGCCCACATCGCGCATCCCCAACCCGCGCAGGACCGCGCACACCCACCCGACGGGCCTGTCGTTGGTGGCCCGGTCGCTGCGCATCCAGTCGCCCACCTGCTCCTCGCCGAGCGAGCTCCAGGGGAAGCTCCTGGGCAGCACCGAGCCGGCTAGGTAGATCCGCTTGAAGCGCAGGGCTGGCACCGCCAGCAGGCTCTGGCCGAGCATGTAGGTCCCATTGCTGTGGCCCGCGAACAGCAGTTCTGCGCCTTGGTGCGCCACGTAGGCCCGGCTGTACCAGGCGAGGAACGTGCGGGTGTTCCGGCTGCGTGTCACGGGCAGGGCGAACTGCGCGGCACTGAAGTAGCCGTAGGACGGGGCGTAGATCAAGGCGTCCTGCCTCCTGGCACGCACTTCGGTCGTCAGTTGCTCGACCCAGGAGGCGTACGCGCTGGTGCGGATGCCGTGCAGGACGAACACGACGGGATGCTCCGACGGAGCTCTGGCGGCGGCCTCGTTCCGGTCAAGCGGCTCCAGCACCGCCTTGCGCAGCAGCGCATAGCGGGACTCCGGCTCGGTCGCCGCCTCGACGTCCACGACGTTGCCATGCGTCGCTTCCGGCACGTCGAGGTGCGTGGCGTTCTTCATGTACTCCACGTCCATGCTGTCCGCCCGGGTGACCAGCGCGTCCTGGTCCCCGAGCACCTGCACCACCTCGGGCTGCCAGGTCGCCTTCTCGCCGAAGGCATCGACCCACCTGAGCCGCAGCTCGGTGATGAAGGCCGAGCCCTGTTGGACCTGCTCTGCGGTCAGAGGCAGCACGGGGGCGGCCAGCGAGTACGCCAGCCGGGCAGCCAGCGGAAGGCGCGCAGCGTCAAAGCCGGCGTTGGGCGCCGCCATCAAGGCCAGCCGGCGCACCTTCCTGGTCCACGGGTACGGCCCACGCTGCTGCTCCCGCGAACCCTGGGCGTCGAGAAGGTAGGCGTATCGGACGAGCAGGCCGCCGATGCTGTGACCCACCAGGATCACCTCGTCGACGGGGGCCCGCGTCCCGTTGTCCCCAGCCCAGTCCCGGACCTGTACGGCGAGGCGATGCGCGACGTCCTCGAGCGAGACCCTGCTCAGCGGGTTCAGCCCGTGTTCCCACCGCTCGATGCGCCAGGACGGTCCGAGGTCGGCGGCCAACCGCTTCAGCAAGGTTGCGGACTCCGGCCCCTTGCCCTTGAGGGAAGGAACGTAGACCAACAAACCCGAAGTCATGTCAGCCCTGGTCGGCCGCTGGTTCGGCGGCGATCGCCTGCTTGCGGGACGTGTGGTTCCAGAGGTCGGCGGTCTGCATCAACCAGAACAGCGCGAACAAGCCGATGAGGATCGCCTCAGCATCCAACACGGCCGTGTGCCAGGAGGAGATCCAGCGGTCCCAGCCGATGATGCCTGCCCCGGCGACGATCATCAGCACCCCGATCGCCTGGTAGACCCACCCACGCGTGGTCTTGCCCTGCAGCGTCCTGGCGTGGCCCCCGTCCAGGACGGCGACAACGGCGATGCACCCGAACATGCTGATCGCCGCGGTGTAGTGCGCGGCACCCAAGAAGCAGTCCTCCCCGATCCGGTACCAGAGGTAGGCGGCCAGGACCAGGCCAGCGGCCAGCGTGAACCCCAGCAGGTCGCCGGTGGGAGGCAGCGGCTTGCCCAGCACCTGGTTGCGGACGATCAGCACCAGCAGCAGGACGACCCCGAAGACCCCGATCCACAGCAGCGCCGGGAAGTTGTTCTCGACGTCGACCTTGCGCTCAGCGAGGACGGCAGCCAGGCCTTCGGTGTTTCCGTCGGGAGGTGTCGGGACGAGCGCCACGACGGGGGCGAGCATCCCCGCCACGTTGAGCAGGATGTCCTCCGCGGAGCTGCCGCCGCGGATGCAGACCAGGCAGACGCCGATCGCCAGCAAGGCCGCCACGAACATGCCGCGTCCAGGGGTGTAGTAGTAGGCGCTGATGGACCCTTGGAAGTCCCCGGCCGACCTGCGTTGGATCGCGACAGCGGCAGCGATACCCATCACCAGGCCGACCATCGCCAGCCGCACGTACCGGTAGGTCTTGATCGTCTCGACGTCGTTGCCTACCTCGGGGTCAGTCATCAGGGCCCTCCGCTTCGACGGAACCACGGCGACAAGCACCAAGAAGAGTCACGGGCCCCACTGCTGATACGACTACCGTGGATCGGATGTCCACCGAGCAGCCGACCAGCGGACCGCGGAGCCTCGCGGATGCGCTGCGCGCCTGGCCCGACGACCGCCTCGCCCGGTTGGTGCAGGCCCGCCCCGACCTGGCCGTGCCCGTACCGCCAGACCTGGGCGTGTTCGCCGCCCGCGCCGCGGTGCGGCTGTCGGTGCTGCGCGCCCTGGACACCCTCGACGCCTACCGGCTCGCGGTGCTCGAGATGCTGGCCCTGCGGGACGGCGCCTCGGCGGTCGCCCCGGAGCACCGCGCCGCAGCCGACGCGCTCCGCGACCTGGCGCTGGTCTGGGGCGACGACGAGGCTCTGCACGTGGTCGGGAGCGTCCGCGACGTGCTCACCTCGGCAGGCCTGGGGCGGCCGTTGGCGGCGCTGCTCGCACAGCAGCCGGGCAGCCGGGTCGCCAGCCTGGTGGAGATCCTGGGCGTGGCGAACCGGGATGCCCTGCTGGCGCTGCTCACCGACGCGGGGCGTGTCGACCGGCTCCTCGCGGACGGCCCTCCGGAGGCTCGGGCGGTGCTCGAGAAGCTCGCGGGTGGGCCGCCGTACGGGAAGGTGGCCAACGCACAGCGGCTCAGCCAGCAGGCCGAGGACCTGAGCCCCGTGGGGTGGCTGCTCCGGCACGGCCTCCTGCTCGCGATCGACGCCGACACCGTCGAGCTGCCCCGCGAGCTCGGGTTGATCCTGCGCGGCACCACCGAGATCTCGGCCGCTGCCGACTCACCCGTCCTGGCGACCAAGAAGCTCGGCGTCGCTCAGGTCGACGCTGCGGCGGCGCACGAAGCGGCCGATGTCGTCGTCAAGGTCGAGACGATGCTCGAGTCGTGGGCCGCCGATCCCCCGTCCGTGCTGCGGTCCGGTGGCCTCGGTGTTCGCGACCTGAAGCGGGTCGCCAAGGAGCTCGACGTCACCGAGCCGGCCGCGGCGTTGCTGGTCGAGATCGCCTACGCAGCAGGGCTTGTCGACTCCTCGCCCAGCATCGACGCCGAGTGGATCCCGACCCCGGCGTTCGACCGCTGGGTGGCCTCGCCACCGGAGGACCGCTGGGTCCAGCTGGCCCGCGCCTGGATCGGCATGACGCGGCTACCAGCGCTGGTCGGGATGCGGGACGACCGTGACAAGGCGTTCGCGGCCCTGTCACAGGACGTGGAGCGGTCCTCGGCGCCGGTGGACCGCCGGCGCGTCCTGGACCTGCTTCTCGAGACGAAGCCCGGCACGACCGTCACCGAGGGCGCGGTGCTCGAGGTGCTCACGTGGCGCGCGCCCCGGCGTGGCGGCCGGCTCCGCGACCTGTTGCCTTCGTGGGTCCTCGGAGAGGCTGCGGCCCTCGGCTTCGCGGGCCGCTTCGGGCTCGCGACCTTCGCCCGGCTGCTGCTGGAGGGCTCCGACCGGGAAGCCGCGCGCGGCCTCGGCAGATTGTTCCCCGACCCACTGGACCACGTGCTCGTCCAGCCCGACCTCACCGTCGTCGCGCCGGGCCCACTGGAACGCGACCTGGCCCGCGACCTCGCCGTCGTCGCCGACATCGAGTCCACCGGTGGCGCCACGGTCTACCGCGTCACGGAGGCGACGGTCCGACGGGCGCTGGATGCCGGCCGGTCCAGCAGCGACCTGCACGAGCTGTTCCGCACGCGATCCCGCACCCCGGTCCCGCAGGGACTCACGTACCTCATCGACGACGTGTCGCGCCGGCACGGCCGGCTCCGCGTCGGATCGAGCACCTCCTACCTCCGGTGCGACGACGAAGCGCTGCTGACCGAGTTGCTGGCTACCAAGCGGGCTGTGACCCTGGGCCTCCGGCGGCTCGCGCCCACGGTCGTGACCAGCAAGGCCCCGGTGAACCAGGTGCTCGAGGTGCTGCGCTCGCTGGGCCACGCCCCCGCGGCCGAATCCCCCGACGGCGCCGTCCTCCTCGCCCGTCCCGACGCCCGCCGGACCGCCGCCCGACCACGACCCAGCCGACAGGGCGAGCCGCCGCCGCTCCCCGACACCCAGGCAAGGCTGGCCGTCACCGCCCTGCGCGCCGGCGACCTGGCTGCTCGGGCCAGCCGCCGGGCGCCGTCGCTCATCAACGGCACCGTGGACACCTTGGCCTTCCTGCAGGCTGCCGCCCGCGAGGGTCAGCAGGTCTGGATCGGGTACATCGATGCCCAGGGCCACTCGACGTCCCGCGTGGTGGAGCCCCGTGCTGTCGAGGGTGGCTTCGTCACGGCCTATGACCACCTCCGCAAGGAGGACCGGACGTTCAGCGTGCACCGGATCGTCGGCGTACACGCTGTGGAAGCGGACTGACCTGCGATGTGTTGGAGAGATCGATGACTACTGACGGACCGCTGATCGTCCAGAGCGACAAGACCCTCCTCCTCGAGATCGACCACCCGCTGTCGGGTGAGTGCCGGCAGGCGATCGCGCCGTTCGCCGAGCTCGAACGCTCACCGGAGCACGTACACACCTACCGGCTCACACCCCTGGGGTTGTGGAACGCCCGGGCTGCCGGGCACGACGCCGAGCAGGTCGTCGACGCCCTCGTCCGCTTCTCGCGCTACCCCGTGCCGCACGCGTTGCTGGTCGACGTCGCCGACACGATGGACCGCTTCGGCCGGCTCAGGCTCGAGCAGGACCCGATCCACGGCCTCGTCCTGCGGACCACCGACCGGGCGGTGCTCGAAGAGGTCTACCGCAACAAGAAGGTCAGCCCGATGCTCGGCGTCCGGCTCGACCCGGAGACCGTCATCGCCTTCCCGTCCGAGCGGGGCCGGCTGAAGCAGGCTCTGCTCAAGGTCGGCTGGCCGGCTGAGGACCTCGCCGGTTACGTCGACGGCGAGGCGCACGAGATCATCCTGAACCAGGACGGCTGGGTGCTGCGCGACTACCAGCAGATGGCGGTCGACGGCTTCTGGCACGGGGGCTCCGGCGTGGTGGTGCTGCCGTGCGGGGCGGGCAAGACCCTTGTCGGCGCGGCCGCGATGGCTCAGGCCGGCGCGACCACCCTCATCCTCGCCACCAACACCGTGAGCGGCAGGCAGTGGAAGGCCGAGTTGCTCAAGCGGACGTCCCTGACGGAGGAGGAGATCGGCGAGTACTCCGGGGAGAAGAAGGAGATCAAGCCGGTCACCATCGCGACCTACCAGATCATGACGACCCGCCGGAAGGGCGAGTACATCCACCTCGAGCTCTTCGGCGCCCGCGACTGGGGCCTGGTCGTGTACGACGAGGTGCACCTGCTGCCCGCGCCGGTGTTCCGGATGACGGCCGACCTGCAGTCCCGCCGTCGCCTCGGCTTGACCGCAACCCTGGTACGGGAGGACGGCCGCGAGGGCGACGTCTTCTCCCTGATCGGCCCGAAGCGGTACGACGCACCCTGGAAGGACATCGAGCAGCAGGGCTACATCGCGCCCGCTGACTGCACCGAGGTCCGGGTCACGATGACCGATGCCGAGCGATTGGCGTACGCGACCTCGGAGCCTGAGGAGCGGTACAAGATCGCGGCGACGGCGCACACCAAGATCGCGGTGATCGAGAAGCTGGTGAAGCGGCACGAGGGCGACCAGGTCCTCGTCATCGGTGCCTACCTCGACCAGCTCGAGGAGCTCGGTGCGCACCTGGACATGCCGATCATCCAGGGCTCGACGAAGAACGCCGAGCGCGAGCGGCTGTACGACCTGTTCCGACGCCGGGAGATCCCGGGGCTGGTGGTGTCGAAGGTCGCCAACTTCTCCATCGACCTGCCCGAGGCCGCCATCGCCATCCAGGTCAGCGGCACCTTCGGGTCCCGCCAGGAGGAAGCCCAGCGCCTCGGCCGGGTGCTGCGTCCCAAGGCCGACGGTCGGTCGGCGCACTTCTACACCGTGATCAGCCGCGACACCGTCGACCAGGAGTACGCCGCCCACCGGCAGAGATTCCTTGCAGAGCAGGGCTATCCGTACACGATCGTGGATGCGGACGACGTGCTGGCCGAGGGCTGAGCCCGGCGTCAGGGAGTCGGAGGAGGATTCGGCGACGGCGTGCCCTGGTGCGCCATCACCGGACCAGCCGGGCGCCTCGGTCAGAAGGGTGGGTTGTCGTTCCAGCCGCCGTTTGCTGGCTTGGGTGGTGGTGGTGCGGGGAGGTTGAGGTGCAGGGGGTG
>JBKJVH010000055.1:0-4222 GCA_046590985.1 Mycobacteriales bacterium | reverse complement strand
ACGCCAGGCGCTGCGTGGGCTGTCCGGCGTGCCGTGGCCGTCGCGGCTCGGTGGGCTCGGCGGCGCCACGTTGGTGGCGGTCGGTGCCACCGCCGCCCCCAAGATCGGCGTCGCGCTGCTCACGGTCGGGCTGGTGTCCGGCACGACCGTCTCGGCGCTGGCGGTCGACCGGGCCGGCCTCGGACCCGGGGGCCCCCACGCGTTGACCTGGCCCCGGCTGGTCGGCGCCGGCCTGTGCCTGATGGCGATCGCGCTGAGCGTCGCGGAGGGGCTCAAGGCAGCCAGCCCGCTCCTGCTCGGGTTGGTCGTGCTGGCTGGCGGCCTGATCTCGGTGCAGCAGGCCCTCAACGGGCGGGTCCGGATGGCGACGAGCCCGACCGCGACGACGTTCGTGAACTTCCTGGTCGGGACCACGGCGCTCGTGGTCGGCCTCGGGGTGCGGGCGATCGGGAGCGGGGTCCGGGCCGACCACTGGCCGAGCCAGTGGTGGCTCTACCTCGGGGGCACGATCGGCTGCGCCTTCATCGCGATGGCCTCGGTCGCCGTCCACACGCTCGGCGTGCTCCGCCTTGGCCTGGCCGTGACGAGCGGCCAGCTGATCGGTGGCATCGTGCTCGACCTCGACCGCGGGGTGACGGTCGCGACGGTCGCGGCGACCACGCTCACGATGCTGGCGGTGGCCGTCAGCGGCCGGGGTGCCCGATGACGTGGCGGCTGGCGAAGCTCAACGTCGGTCTGACGCTGTTCGCGGTCGGGATCTGGCTCGGGCTCCAGGCGCATCTGGGGGTCGGCCCCTGGGACGTGCTCGCCGGCGGCCTGGCCCACCAGGTGGACCTGACGTTCGGCGCCACCTCGATCCTGGTCTCCCTGGTGGTGCTGGCGATCGGGATCGCCGTCGGGGTGCGCCCCGGCCTCGGCACCGTCCTCAACGTGCTGGTGATCGGTGTCGTCATCGACGCGCTGCTTGCGCTCGACCTGCTTGATGACCTGCGGGACCAGGTGCTCCTGCTCCGGCTGGGTGCGACCGCGGGGGGCATCGCGGTCATCGCCGTCGGCTCGGCGCTCTACCTCGGCGCGCACCTCGGGCCGGGTCCGCGCGACGGCCTGATGGTCGCGCTCGTCCAGCACACCGGGTGGCGGTTGGGGCCCAGTCGCGCGTTGCTGGAGGCCACCGTCCTGGTCGCCGGCGCGGCGCTCGGCGGCCCCGTCGGGCTCGGCACTGTCGTGTTCGTGGTCGCCATCGGTCCGGCGGTGCAGCTCGCCTTCACCGTCCTGCACCAGACCCCGGTGCGGCCATGACCGTGGAGTGCTCGCCGCGCAAGCTCACCCTGGTGTGCCAGGTCGTGGCCGCGGTCGTGATCGTGACGTTCGCCGTGCTGGCCCTGCTGCTGCCGCAGGGCTCCAGCGACGGCCAGGTGTTCGGGCTCGGGGACCAGATCAGCTTCTTCGCGATCGGCTTCCTGCTCGCCGTCGGCGTGCTGGCGTTCACGCGAGCCCGGGTGCGTGCCGACGACCGCGGGATCTGGGTGCGCAACGTGCTGGGGGAGCGCTACTTCCCCTGGGCCGTGGTCAGCGCGATCGACCTGCGGGAGGGCGCGCCGTGGGCACAGCTGGAGCTCCAGGACGATGACACCGTGGCGCTACTGGCGGTGCAGGCCAATGACGGCGACAGTGCGGTCGAGACGGTGCTGGCCCTGCGGGCACTGCTCACGCAAGCACACTCCTGAGGAGCCCTGCCTTGGCCGACACAACAACGGTGAAGCGCCTGCTCGTCGTTGCCCTCCTTGCCGCCCTCGCCTCCACGGCGCAACCCGCCCAGGCCGCCACGAGCACGCTGGCCGACCTCAAGCACCGGCTCCAGCTGTCCTTCGCGGCCAGCACCGCCCGTACGCCGGGGGTGGCGATCGACATCGACGGGATCGGTGCGGTCTACCGCTCGCAGTCCGGCACCGCGCTGGCGCCGGCGTCGACCGAGAAGCTGTTCACCGCGTATGCGGCGCTCCGGGTGCTCGGGCCGGCCGCGACCTACACCACCCGGGTGGTCGCCACCCGGCCGCAGCTCGGCTCGGGGCAGCCTGGCAACCTCTGGCTCATCGGGGTCGGTGATCCGTCGCTCGTCACCGCCGACCTCGACCACCTCGCTGCGGCGATCGCCGCCACCGGCACCCGCAAGCTCGGCGGGCACCTCTACGTCGACGACTCCCGCTACGACCGGATCACCCGCGGCCCGGGCTGGAAGCCCGAGTTCGTCCCGGCCGACAGCGGCCCGCTGTCGGCGCTGTCGGTCGACTCCAACGGCTGGCGCAAGGACTCCGCCTACCTCGCGGACCCCGCCCTGGCGAACCTCGGCCGGTTCCGCGCTCTGCTGGCCAAGCGCGGGATCACCGTGTCGGCGACCCTGATGCGTGGCCCCGCGCCGGCCGGCTCCCGGGTCGTGGCGAGCCATCAGTCGAGGCCGCTCGCGACGCTGGTGAAGGGCATCCTCAAGAACTCCGACAACCTCGCCGCTGAGCTGCTCGTCAAGGAGGTCGGCAAGGTCAGGCGCAACGTCGGCAGCACCGCTCAGGGGGTGGCGGCGGTGCGGGACACCCTGCACGGCATGGGCGTCACGGTCGGCACCGTCGCCGACGGCTCGGGGCTGTCCAGCCGGAACCGGCAGAGCGTCACCGGCGAGCTGTCCCTGCTCGCCTCCGCTGAGCGCGGCAGCCTGTACGCCCCGCTGCGCGCGGCCCTCCCGATCGCCTGCACCGACGGCACCCTCGAAAAGCGGATGTGCGGCACCGCGGCCGCGGGAGTGGTCCGCGCCAAGACCGGCACCCTCGACGTCGTGCACGCCCTCGCGGGCTGGACCACGACCCGCGACGGCCGCCGGGTGCGGTTCGCCTTCCTGCTTCAGGGCTTCAGCAGCGGCTCCAAGACCAACACGGCGATGGACAACGCTGCCGTCGCGCTGTCGGCCGTCACCCTGTCGTGACCGACACCGGTACGGCGGACGACCGCCTGCACCGGGCGCTCGGGCAGCCGACCGACCGGGCCGAGCTGCTGGCGGCCCTGGTCGGGGCCCGCGTCTTCGCAGCGATCACTGCGACCGCGACCGCTGAGCACACCGCGGCGGCTACCGGGCTCCGGGCGGAGTCGAGTGCCGAGATGGCCGTGGTGCTCCTGGAGACCGCCGACGGCAGCCGTGCGCTGCCGGTGTTCTCCGACCTCGGGGTGCTGAAGCGCTGGCGCCTCGACGTCCGGCCGGTGCCTCTCACCGGCGCGCAGGCGTGTGCCGCGGCGCTGGACGAGGGGGCGACCGCGGTGCTGCTCGACCCCGGCGGGGCCGCGGTGGAGGTGCGGGAGGTGGCGGCGCTGGCGGCCGGTTGGGTTCCCGTACCGGGTAGTGGGTTGTCGGTGCGGCACGCGGTGACCGAGCTGCGGGGCCCTTCTCAGCCGCCCGCCCCGGCCCTGGTGAAGGCGCTGCGGATCGCGCTGGACGGGGAGCGGCTGCACGCGGCCCGGCTGCTGGAAGGGCCGGACGGCCTGGTGCTGGGGGTGGCCCCCACGCAGCCGATGGCGCCGGCGGAGCTGGCTGCGCTCGCGCAGCGGATCGTGACCAGCCTTGGTCCGGCGCTGCCGCCGCGGGGACTCGACCTCGCCCAGGTAGCGCGGAAGGGACCGGGCCAGGACGTGCTGCGCCGGCGGCTGCGCCGGTGACTGCTAGTCTTTCAGGTGCGACCCAGCTCTACTCCGGTGGAGCTGTGCAAGCGGAGGCCCCACCTCCCACCTGTGCAGCCGCAAGGCGGCCAGGTTCGGTCGACCTGATGGGCTCGTCCTGTCGGTGTCGTGGTTGCCCTCACGGGCGGCTGATGTGGGCTCTGCGCTGCGCGCAGGGCCCTTCGTCGTGAGGGGCCCAGGCGAGGCCGCGACACCCACTTTGCCTTGGAGGCAGCATCAGCGCTGAACCCCGCATCAACGAACGGATCCGTGTCCCGGAGGTGCGTCTGGTCGGTCCGAACGGCGAGCAGGTCGGCATCGTCAAGATCGACGTCGCCCTCCAGATGGCCCAGGAGAGCGACCTCGACCTCGTCGAGGTCGCACCCATGGCGCGTCCGCCGGTCGCCAAGCTCATGGACTACGGCAAGTTCAAGTACGAGACGGCGCAGAAGGCGCGTGAGAGCCGCAAGAACCAGGTCCTCACCGTCATCAAGGAGATGAAGCTCCGTCCCAAGATCGACCC
>JBKJVH010000256.1:0-8314 GCA_046590985.1 Mycobacteriales bacterium | reverse complement strand
GGCCTGGGTCGCCCGGCGGCGGCCCTCGAAGGAGAACGGCCGGGTGACGACACCGATGGTCAGCGCACCGAGCGACCGCGCCACCGCGGCGACCACGGGCGCGCCACCGGTACCGGTGCCGCCCCCCTCACCGGCGGTGACGAAGACCATGTCGGCCCCCTTGAGGACCTCCTCGATCTCGTCGCGGTGGTCCTCGGCGGCCTGCCGGCCGACCTCGGGGGCTGCGCCGGCGCCGAGGCCGCGCGTCAGCTCACGGCCGGCGTCGAGCTTGACATCCGCATCGGACATCAGCAGCGCCTGCGCATCGGTGTTGATCGCGATGAACTCGACGCCCTTGAGGCCGACTTCGATCATGCGGTTGACGGCGTTGACGCCACCGCCTCCGATGCCGACGACCTTGATCACGGCGAGGTAGTTCTGCGGTGCTGCCACGGTTTTCGGGGCCCTTCGTCTGAGGTTGCGTTACGGCTGTTCCGTCGGTCGTGCGGGTTCCTGCAGCGAGGCTCGTGACGCGGGGAAGGCGTCGCGCACCTTGGGGCGGGGCTGCACGAGAGCCGGCTTCCCGACCCTCACCCTCAGGTAGACGCTTAGAGTTATGTCAACCTGTGGTTCTGGTGAACGGTAGGGGTCGGGCCGGTACCGGGTCAACTCGCGGCAGGGTGCAACCGCCCACACCGGCGTGCCGTCATCGGGGTTTGGCGGCGTACATGGCGCTGTCTGCAGCGCTCAGGAGCGCCTCAGGGTCGCTGGTGCCGCCCTGAGCCAAGGCCACCCCGATGCTGACCCCCACCTCGAGGTCGAGGGTCGGTACGGGCCGCCCGACGGTCTGCTTCAGGCGAGCCACCAGCCGACTCACGGTGTCTGCCTCGGCGCCTTCGACCAGCACCACGAACTCGTCGCCTCCGATCCGGGCGACCGTGTCGGACGGCCGCACGGCCGCCGACAACCGCTCCCCCACGGTTCGCAGCACCAGGTCACCCGCGGCGTGACCCCAGGTGTCGTTGACCTCCTTGAAGCCGTCGAGGTCCAGGAACAGCACAGCCGTGGACTGACCGGTGCGGGTGTCCCGGGCCAGCACGGCCTTGAGGCGCTCCTCGAACAACGTGCGATTCGCAAGCCCGGTCAAGGGGTCGCGCACCGCGCGCTCGGCGAGGGTGGCACTCAGCGCGCGCAGGTCTTCTTCGGCGCGACGTCGCTCCGTGATGTCCTGGGCGCTCACGGCGAACCAGGCCGGCTTGCCGTCCGGACCGGACACCACGGTCACGCCGTGCAGTACCCAGGTCGTGTGGCCGTGCCGGTCGACGTAGCGCTGCTCGGACCTCACACTCGTCTCGCGGCCGCTGACCAACTGGGCGATCTGGTCGGCGTCGGCGCCACGGTCGGCGGGGTGCAGGACCTGAGCGAAGGAGACCCCCACGAGGTCCTCCGGCGGCAGTCCGAGCATGTCGGCGTAGGTCTGGTTGACCCGGACGTAGCGGCCCGACAGGTCGGCGAGCGCCAGCCCGAGTCGGGCCTGCTCGAAGAAGGTCTCGAAGACGTTCGGGCTGTCGGTGAGCACCTGCATGGTGCGGAGCGCTTGGTCAGCCCGCTGCCTGCTGGGTAGCTCGGTCGCGCCGTCCATGACCTCCCCTTCAGTTGTTGTTCACTGACGACGTGCCCACTCCAGACCAACGTGTAACCGTCCGATCGAGTGCCGTCCGCGACGCGCTCGCCGCCGTCAGGCCGGATCGGCTCGTCGGTCTCCTCCAGGAGCTGGTGCGCATCCCGTCCGTGACCGGCTCCGCAGCCGAGAGCGAGGCGCAGCACGCCCTGGCCCGCCGGTTCGACGCTCTCGGCTGGGAAACCGACCTGTGGGCGCTGGACCTGCCCGCCCTCACCGACCACCCCGAGTTTCCTGGCCTGGAGGCACCCCGTGAGGAGGGCTGGGGGCTGGTCGGCTCCTTAGGGGGCGACGACGGCCCGACGCTGGTGCTCAACGGGCACATCGACGTGGTGCCGCCCGGAGACGTCGGGGCCTGGTCCGGGGACCCGTTCTCGGGAGCCTTGGTCGGCGACCGGGTCGTCGGACGGGGTGCCTGTGACATGAAGGCCGGCCTGGCGTGCCAGGTGATGGCCGCCACGGTGCTGCAGGAGGCGGGCGTGCGGCTGCGCGGCCGGCTACAGCTCCAGAGCGTCGTCGGTGAGGAGGACGGCGGCCTTGGCACGTTCGCAACACTGCAGCGCGGCTACCGAGGTGACCTTGCAGTCGTGGCCGAGCCGACCTCGCTCGCCGTCCTCCCAGCGTGCGCCGGAGCCCTCACCTTCAGGTTGACGGTGAGAGGTCTGGCGGCACACGCGAGTGTCCGGGACGAGGGCGTCGACGTCCTCGACGGCTACCTGCTGATCCACCAGGCGCTCCGCCGGCTCGAGGCCGACCGCAACGTCGACCCGCACCCCCTGATGACGCGCTACCCGATCCCGTACCCGCTGTCGGTGGGCACGGTCCGCGCAGGCGACTGGGCCTCCAGCGTGCCGGACCTGCTCGTCGCCGAGGGCCGGCTCGGCGTGGCCCTCGGAGAGGAGCCGGCGGCGGCGCGGCGGGCGCTGGAGGAGTGCCTCGCCACCCTCGACGATCCCTGGCTCGCTGACCATCCGGTCCGCGTCGACTGGTACGGCGGCCAGTTCGCCCCGGGGATGCTCCCCGCCGACTCACCGGTGCTCGGCCTGGTCTCGGCCGCGCACGCCGCCGTCACCGGTGTCGACCCCGAGGTGTACGGCGCGCCCTACGGCTCCGACCTGCGGCTGCTCACCGACGCGGGCATCCCGACGGTCCACTACGGTCCCGGCGACGTCCGCTCGGCGCACGCCCCGAACGAGTCGGTGGCGGTGGCGGAGATGGTGACCGCAACCCAGGTGCTGGTGCTGCTGGCCGCCGAGGTGTGCGGTGCTAGCTGACGTTCCCGAACGCCAGGCCGAGGGCCAAGGCGAGCGCCGCCGCAACGAGCCCGATGACGTCCAGGAACCGCTCAGGCCTGGTACGTGAGACGAGTTGTCCCCACAGCCCCGTCACGGTGCCGACGGCCCCGAGCACGAGGCCGGTGCGGTCGGCCGTCTGACCCCCGAAGGTGACCAGCGTCAGTCCGACGCCGCCGAGCAGGAACGTGACAACGGCGAGTGCCCCGTCCAGGGGGTGGACCTCACTGAGGTGGAGCGCGGTGGGTGCGGACATGGCGACCTCCGGCAGGTGGGGTCTTCACAGTGCGCCTCCGGCGGCTCCAGGGCAAGGGCCGCGCCGGACCTCGCCGGCGCGGCCACAGCCAGACCCGCCCCCAGGCAGGCAGCAGGGGACGGCCGGGTGCACCCGGCACGCACCCCCCGAGGAAGATCCACAGAACCGGAGCAATCCGCAAACGGCCCGGCGGCGTTGCGCCGATTCCGTGGATCATGCAGGTCTCGCAGCCGCTGCCTGTCACCGGACCGCCGGACGAACGGCCACTGCTGCGGGCTCCCGGGTGCGCTGCCTCGGTTTGCAGCGAAACACCCCGGCGAGGCGGCTGCCGATCCAGCGGTGCGCCCGGGGCAGGGGCCTGCTCAGCGCCGGGTGGCCACCCCGGGGGCGCTCACGTCGAAGACGGTGCCGGGCATCCTGAGCAGCGCGAGAACGGCCGCTGCCTTGGCCGCGCCGTCGCGATCGCCGCCCCACAGGACCGTTCGTCCGCCGCGCAGCAGGAGCGTGACCTGCTCCGGTGAGCCCGCCCTCAGGGCGGCAAGCTGCGCCGCCAGGCTCCTGGGCAGCCCCCGCAGCACGGTGAGTGCCGCGGCGGTTGTCCGGTTGCCGTGCGACGGGTCGCTCACGTCGAGCCGCAGCACCCCCTTCGGTGCGGTGGCCGCGGTGCCGACGGACACTCCGTCGCGGTCGAGCAGCAGCACGCGTGAGCCTTGCGGCACTGCCACCACCGGTTGGCGCTCGACGACCGAGATGCGCAGCGCGTGCGGCCAGCCGCGGGACACCGTGACGGAGGCGACGGGACCGAGGGCCCGGATCCGCCGAGCCACCGCGGCGGTGTCGACGCGGGCCAGCGGGGTGCCGTCGGACACGCCGGCCGCGGCGACGACCTGCGCCTGAGTCAGCCGGCCTTCGCCGCTGACCAGCACGTGCTGCACGGCGAGCAGCGACGACCCGAGCACGACCCAGCCCAGCCCGAGGAGCGGCGCGACCAGGGCGAGGGACCACACGGTCCGGCGAAGCATCCCGGATCGGCGGTCGCGACGCTGGGCCTGCGCCTTGGCGGCCAGCCGGGGCGCGGCCGACACCACGCGCGCCGTGCGGCTCGGTGGCGTACGGCTCATGGCGTCCCGCCCTCCAGCAGCCGCAGCACCTCGGGCCCGATCTGGGTGACGTCTCCCGCGCCGAGGGTCACCACGAGGTCCCCGGCCATGGCGCGGGACGCGACGGCGGCTGGTACCGCGGTCCAGGAGGGCTCGAACTGCACGCAGCGCCCAGGCAGCGGCACGGCCCCGGCGACGAGCGCTCCGGTCACGCCGGGGATGGGGTCCTCGCGGGCGCCGTAGACCTCCATGACGATGACCTCGTCCGCCAGCCCGAGCGCCTCCCCGAAGGCATCGGCGAAGGTCGCGGTCCGCGAGTACATGTGCGGCTGGAAGACCGCGATCAGCCGTCCTCCTCCGGTCATCCCCCGGGCCGCGACGAGCTGGGCCCGAACCTCCGTGGGGTGGTGGGCGTAGTCGTCATAGACCCGGACACCCGCGGCCGTCCCCTTGAGCTCCATCCGCCGCCGGACGCCGGTGAAGCCGGCGAGCCCCTCGATGAGCAGCGACTCCGACAGCCCCAGGCCCAGGCCGGTGAGCAGAGCTGCGGCGCTGTTGCGGGCGAGGTGCTCCCCCGGGACGTTGATGCTGACCTTGCCGAGCCGGCGGCCGCGGAAGACCGCGTCGTAGGTCGAGGTCGCGCCGTTGGTCGTCAGCGCGTCCATGCGCAGGTCGGCGTCGGCTGACGTGCCGTAGGTGCGGACGTCGATGTCGTCGGCCTTGGCAGTCGCTGCGAGCGCCCGGGCACCTGCGTCGTCCGCGCACATCACGACGAACCCGGCCGGGTCCACGGTGCGCACGAAGGCGTCGAACGACGCCCGGTAGGACGCCTCGTCGCCGTAGTGGTCGAGGTGGTCGGGCTCGACATTCGTGACGATGGCCGCCGCCGGTCGGTAGACCAGGAACGAGGCGTCGCTCTCGTCGGCCTCGACGATGAACAGGTCACCGCTGCCGTGGTGGGCGTTGCTGCCCGCCTCGTTGAGGTCGCCGCCGATCGCGAACGACGGGTCCACCCCGCAGTGCTGGGCGGCGACGGTGAGCATCGAGGTGGTGGTGGTCTTGCCGTGGGTGCCTGCCACTGCCACCGCGCGGTGGTCCATGAGGAGCTCCGCCAGCGCCTCCGCGCGCTTGAGGACACGGATGCCGGCGGCACGGGCGGCGGCCAGCTCCGGGTTGGTCTCGCGGATGGCGGTCGACACCACCACCGTCGAGGCTCCAGCCAGGTGGGCAGCGGCGTGTCCGACGTGGATCTCCGCACCAAGAGCGCGCAAGGCCGACAGGGTCAGCGAGTCCTTGGCGTCACTGCCGGACACCGCCCCGCCACGCGCGAGCAGGACCCGGGCGATGCCGCTCATGCCGGCGCCACCGATCCCGATGAAGTGGGTCGTCATGTCACTGCCTCCACGATGAGGTCGACGAGCGCCTCGTCCGCATGTTGATGACCGAGACCCCCTGCGGCGGTGGACATCTGCGCCAGTCGCGGCGAGTCCAGGAGCAGCGGCAGCACCACTGACGACAGGTAGCCGGCGTCCAGGTCGGCATCCGCCACGAGCAGCCCGCCCCCCGCGGCGATGGTCGGCTGGGCGTTGAGTGCCTGCTCACCGTTGCCGATCGGCAGCGGCACGTACACCGCCGGTAGCCCGACGGCCGCGAGCTCCGCACAGGTCATCGCCCCGGCCCGGCAGAGCACCAAGTCAGACGCGGCGTAGACGGTGTCCATCCCGTCGACGTAGTCGAGGACATGGTGGGTCGCGGGCGCGTCGGGGCCGAGCAGCCCACGCACCGCGTCGGCCTGCTTCGGGCCGGTGATGTGCAGGACCTGCACGCCCGCGGCGGCCAGCGCCGTGGCCGCGGCAGCCACCGCACCGTTGATCTGGCGGGCGCCTTGCGAGCCGCCGGTCGCGAGCAGCACGGGCCCCTCCGACAAGCCCAGGGCAACCCGTGCGCCGGCGCGACCGGCCTCCCGGTCCAGCGTCGAGATCGCCTGGCGCAGCGGGATCCCGATGACCTGCGCACGCCGCAGCCCGGTGCCCGGCACGGCCGCCGCGACCCGCACGGCAAAGCGTGCGCCGAGCCGGTTGGCGATGCCGGCGCGCGCATTGGCTTCGTGGACGACGACGGGCGTCCCACGCTTGCGGGCGGCAAGGTAGGCGGGCACCGACACGTAGCCACCGAACCCGACGACGACGGAGGCGTCGACCTCGTCGAGGTGCCGGCGCGCTGCCTTGATCGCTGCTCGGAGTCGACCGGGAACCCGGAGCAGGTCGACCGTCGGGCGGCGAGGCAGCGGGACCTTCGGGACGATCGCAAGGGCGTACCCCCGCAGTGGGACCAACCGGGCCTCGAGCCCTTCGGAGGTGCCGAGCGCGGAGATGCCGATGGCCGGATCCCTGCGCCGCAAGGCATCTGCGGTGTTCATCATCGGCTCGACGTGACCCGCCGACCCTCCCCCCGCGAGGACGACGTGCATCGTCATCGCCGGCGTGCGACCGGGCGGACGCCCGATGTCGGGGCGCTGCGCTGCGCGGGCACGACCGGCGCAGGACTGCGCAGGACGAGCTGGCGCAGCCGGCCCTGGTTGGCCCGCAACGCCTGCTCGGCCCCGGGCTCGGCACGGGCGAACGACAGCAGCATGCCGATCCCCACCAAGGTCGGGATCAGGGCGGAGCCACCGAAGGAGATGAGCGGCAGCGGGATCCCGGTGACCGGCACGAACCCGACGACAGTGGAGATGTTGACGAGCGCCTGGACCGCGATCCACACCGTGATGCCGGTCGCTGCCAACCGTGCGAACGGGTCCGTGGTCCGCTTGGCGATCCGGATGCCCGCGAACGTGAGCGTCGCGAACAGGATCAGAACGGTCAGAGTCCCGAGCAGCCCGAGCTCCTCACCGACGATGGCGTACACGTAGTCGGTGTAGGGGTTGGGCAGCCCACCGGACCACTTCTCGCGGCTCGCCCCGAGGCCGAGACCGACCCAACCGCCGGCGTCGAGCGCCTGCAGCCCCTGACAGGCCTGGTAGCCCTTGTCCAGCCGGTGCGTGATCGAGCACGGGTTCGTGAAGGAGGTCAGGCGCGCCAACCGGTACGGCGAGGCGATTGCCAGGACCCCACCGAGCGTCAGCGCCAACGAGACCAGGCCGGCGAACACCCTGCCGGGCGCCCCCACCACCCATAGCAGCGCCATCAGGACCGACGTCACCACGATCGTGGTTCCCATGTCCGGCTCGAGCATCACGAGCAAGGCCACGAAGCCCACCACGGGCACCAGCGGGATGACGAGGTGCTTCCACTCCCGCAGCAGCTTGCGCTTGCGGACGAGCAGATCGGCTCCCCACAAGGAGATCCCGAGTTTTGCGAGCTCCGAAGGCTGCAGGTTGAAGCCACCGGGGAGCGCAATCCAGCGTCGCGCCCCATCGACGTTGCGGCCGATACCGGGGACCAGCACCGCGCAGAGCAGGAAGATCGCGACCAGCAGGATAGGTGTGGCGACAGCCCGCCAGACCTTCACCGGAACCCGGGAGGCGACCCAGAGCGCGGGCAGCCCGATGCCGATGAAGATGCCTTGCTTCAGGGCGATCGTGTAGGCGGAGCCGAACGTCTGGTAGGACCGGACGCTCGAGGCGGACAGCACCATGACGAACCCGATGGCGAGCAGCAGCCCGGTGCTGACGATGACGAGGTAGTACGACGCGAGCGGGCGGTGCAGCACCGATGGCCGGGTCGCGGTTCGGGTCGTGCGCCGGACGGTGGCGGCGGTCACGCGAGCGCCTCGACCGCCTGCGCGAACAGGTCCCCGCGTTGCTTGTAGTCCGCGAAGCAGTCCATCGACGCCGCCGCCGGCGCGAGCAGCACGGTGTCGCCCGGCCGCGCGAGGGACCGGGCCGCGTCGACGACCTCCTGCATGGCACCAGTGTCGAGGTGTCCCGCCTCGACACTGGTGCCATGCAGGAGGTCGTCGACGCGGCCCGGTCCCTCGCGCGGCCGGGCGACACCGTGCTGCTCGC
>JBKJVH010000078.1:0-15031 GCA_046590985.1 Mycobacteriales bacterium | reverse complement strand
AGGTCGATGATGTAGATGCCGTTGCGCTCGGTGAAGATGAAGCGCTTCATCTTGGGGTTCCAGCGCTTGGTCTGGTGCCCGAAGTGGGCGCCGCTCTCGAGGAGCTGGCGCATGCTGACGACAGCCATGCTTGTGTCCTTTGTCCGGTTGTGACGCGGGCGCCGGGTGGCGACCGCCCTAGCGCTCTGGCTCGACACCTTCTCTTGCGAGACCGGGATGCCTTGCCTGTGGTGAGCGCGCGAAGTCACCCGGCGGACCGGGTGCTGTGGACAAGTGTAGGTGATCCACAGATCTGGCCGTGCTCCGCACAACGGCTCTCCGCGGGCCAGGCTTGCTGGCTATGAGACGCCTCGTGCTCCTGATCGCACTGCTGGTGCTGCCGGCCGGTCCCGCCTCGGCCGGCCGCCCCGGCTTTCGGCTGCCGCTCGCCGGCCTTCCTGCTGTGGTCCACCCCTTCGCCCCGCCCTCCACCCGGTTCGGGACGGGCCACCGCGGTGTGGACCTGCGCGCCTCGATCGGCGGTCCGGTGCTCGCGGCCGGGCCGGGACGGGTGACCTATGCCGGGCTGCTCGCCGGTCGGGGCGTCGTCACGGTCACGCATGACGGTGGCCTGCGGACGACGTACGAGCCGGTGGCGGCGACGGTGCACGTCGGGCAGGCCGTAGCGGCGGGGGGTGTCCTCGGGACCCTCGCTGCAGGGCATCCTGGCTGCCCGGGCTGCCTGCACTGGGGGCTGCTGCGGGGGCAGACCTACCTCGACCCGATGGCGCTGCTGGTGCCTCCGGAGGTGCGGCTGCTGCCCCTGCCTGGGGTCGGGCCCGCCGCGCGGCTCCAGACGGCCCGGCCGGCCACCAGCTCGTGGTCCGACCCTGGTCGCTCGCTGGGTGCGGTGGCGGCCACCGGGGCGTTGCTCCTCGGGGTGGGGCTGCTCAGGGGGCGCTCGCACCCGACGGCCGCGCCACCGGGCGGGACGGTGATCGACCTGCGGGCCGAGCGCCGGCGCCGACGCGTGGCGTGAGCACAGGGCAGGATGCTCCGGAGCGCGTCGGCGGCGGCGCCGGAGAGGGGACCGGACCGGTGCGGACCTCGCTCACCGCTGTGGACGTCAGCACCGCCAAGCGCCTCGACGTGCTGGTGGAGCTCGACGCCGACGATGCGGTGTCGGCGCTGGAGGCTGCACTCGCGCGGCTGCTCCGCCCCAGCGTGCCCGGGCTGTGGCTCGGCGCGGAGCGGTTGGACCCGACCGCCACGTTGGCCGACGCGGGGGTGGTGTCGGGGTGCGTGCTGACCCTGGGCGGCCCGGGGCCGGTGCACGAGACGTCGGACGTGCAGCTGCACGTGGTGTCCGGGCCGGACGCCGGCAGCGCCCACCCGTTGCCGCCCGGCGACTCGGTCGTCGGGAGCGTCGGGGCGCTGGCCCTGGGCGACCCGGCCGTGGCGCGGCGGCACCTGCAGCTGCACCGGGGTCCTGCCGGCGTGGTGGCCAGTGACCTCGGGCCCGGCACCCGGATGGCCGGCGAACCGCTGACCGGGCCCGTCGCCGTCGGAGCGGCCGACCTGCTCGAGGTCGGCGGCAGCCTGCTCGCGGTGGTGCCGGGGGTGACGGGGGCGGCGGCTGTCACGGCGGGCCCGGAGCTGAGCCGGCTGGTGAACCGGCCACCGCGGCTGCACCCGGCGCGGACAGTCTCGACCGTGGAGCTGCCGACCCCGCCGACGCCGCACGAGCCGCGCAAGCTGGCGATCCTGCCCTTGCTGCTGCCGCTGCTGCTCGGCGGCGTGCTGGCCTTGCTGCTGAATCCGCTGTTCCTGCTTTTCACCCTCATGTCGCCGCTCTTGGCGCTGAGCAACTGGTGGTCGGATCGCCAAGCCGGCCGGTCCTCCGGCGCCCGATCCGAGGCTCAGTTCGCGACCGACCTGGCCTCCTCGGAGCGGGAGATCGCCACCCTGGCGCTGGCAGAGACCCACACCCGGCGTCACGCCTGCCCGGACGCGGCCGAGCTGCTGAGCACCTCGGTGGACCCCGGCCCCCGCGTCTGGGAGCGCCGCCGCGGCGACGACGACAGCCTGGTGCTGCGCATCGGCACCGGGACCGTCGAGGCGACCACCGTCCGGATCACCGGCCCCGCGAACGCGCCCCGGCCCGTCCAGCCGTCGCTGCTGGATGTGCCGGTGACGGTGCCGCTCCGGGCCGTCGGGGTCCTCGGCGTGGCCGGACCCGCCCCGTCGGCCCGAGGGCTGGCGCGCTGGCTGGTCGGGCAGGCTGCCGCGCTGCACAGCCCGCGCGACCTCAGCGTGCTGCTGCTGGTCGACCCTGCCCTCGGCGACTCCGAGGCCGACTGGAGCTGGTTGCGCTGGCTGCCGCACTGCGCGCCGACCCTCGGACAGGACTGCGTGGCCCTGGTGGGCACCACCGTCGACGCCTTGAGCACACGGATCTCGGAGCTCACGGCGCTGGTCGCGGCCAGGAAGGCCGCGGCACAGGACGTCCGGGCCCAGCTCACCACCCGTCGCCAGCCCGACGTGCTGGTGGTCCTCGACGGCGCGCGCGGGCTCCGCGCGCTGGCGGGGATGGCCGGGGTGCTCCAGGACGGCCCGGCGGTGGGGGTGCACGTGCTCTGCCTGGACACCCAGGAGGGCCTGCTGCCGGAGGAGTGTCAGGCCGTGGTGACGTTCGAGGGCGACGCCCGCGTCACGGTGCGCCAGACCGGTGAGAGCGCCAGGCCGGGCGTCCGCGCCGACCTGGTCAGCGCTGCCTGGGCCGAGCAGGTCGCTCGCGGCCTGGCGCCGCTCCGGGATGCCAGCGCCGAGCAAGGCGAGGGCCAGCTGCCGACGTCGGCCCGGCTGCTCGACGTGCTGGGGCTCGAGGAGCCCACCGGCGCCAGCGTCCGGCCGCGCATGGGGCGGACCACCGCTGCGGTGGTGGGGGTCGACGCCGAGGGGTCGTACACGCTCGACCTGCGCAAAGACGGGCCGCACGCGCTGGTCGCCGGCACCACCGGCTCGGGGAAGTCGGAGTTCCTGCAGACCCTGGTCGCGTCACTGGCTGTCGCGAACCGGCCGGACGCGATGACGTTCGTGCTGGTCGACTACAAGGGCGGCGCGGCGTTCAAGGACTGCGCGCGGCTACCGCACACGGTGGGGATGGTCACCGACCTCGACGGCCACCTCGTCGAACGGGCGCTGGTGTCGCTGACAGCCGAGCTCAAGACGCGGGAGACCCTGCTCGGCGCGGTCGGCGCCAAGGACCTCGAGGACTTCTGGCAGACCGGCGGCACGCTGCCGCGGCTGGTCATCGTCATCGACGAGTTCGCCTCACTCGTGGAGGAGCTCCCCGACTTCGTCCGCGGGCTCGTCGGCATCGCCCAGCGCGGCCGCTCGCTCGGCGTGCACCTGGTGCTGGCGACGCAGCGGCCCTCCGGCGTGGTCAGCCCGGAGATCCGCGCGAACACCAACCTGCGGATCGCGCTGCGCGTCACCGACGCGACCGAGTCCCTCGACGTGCTCGACGCCCCTGATGCGGCGACCATCGCCAAAGCCACCCCGGGGCGCGGCTTCGCCCGTACGGGACATGCGACGCTGGCTGCGTTCCAGAGCGCCCGGGTCGGAGGGCGGACCCCCGGCGCGGCGCACGAGCAGGCCGCTCCCGTCGAGGCGACCGCCCTGCCCTGGTCACGCCTCGGGGACCCGGTGCCGGCCGCGCAGCGGGTCGAACGCGAACCGGACGCCGACCAGACGGACCTGCATGCGCTGGTGCTGGCGATCCAGGACGCCTGCGCGGCGCTGGAGCTGCCGCCACCCCGACCGCCGTGGCTGGAACCCCTCCCGCTCGTCGTGACGCTGGCCGAGGTGCG
Organism: Mycobacteriales bacterium; assembly: GCA_046590985.1. GTDB lineage: Bacteria > Actinomycetota > Actinomycetes > Mycobacteriales > SCTD01 > RYN-111. The sequence goes on along the minus strand of JBKJVH010000078.1, from coordinate 11,180 downwards.
CCGCGGGCTGGTCGAGGGCCCCGGCCTGATCCCCATCGCCTACGGCCTGGAGGACCTGCCGGCCGAACAGGCCCGCCGGGTCGCGGCGCTGGACCTCGAGCACGGCGGTCACCTCGTCGTCGCCGGCGCCCCGCGCTCCGGTCGGTCGACGCTGCTGCGCACCCTCGGGACCTCGCTCGCCGCGTCGGTCTCACCCTCGGACTGCCACCTCTACGCGATCGACTGCGGCAACGGGGCGCTGCTGCCGCTGGCCGGGCTGCCGCACTGCGGGGCGGTCGTGGCGCGCACCCAGGTGGACCGGGCCGACCGGCTGCTGACCCGGCTGGCCGCCGAGGTCGCCCGCCGGCAGGAGCTGCTCGCCGAGCGCGGGTTCGCCGACCTGGCCGAGCAGCGCGCCGGGTCGGCGGACCCGCTGCCCTACCTGGTGCTGCTCGTCGACCGGTGGGAGGGCTTCACCGGGGCGTTCGAGGACGTCGACGCCGGCCGGATGATCGACACCTTCCTGCGGCTGCTCCGCGAGGGGCCGGGGGCCGGCTTGCGGGTTGTCGTCACCGGCGACCGCACCGTGCTGCTGGGCAAGGTCGCCGCCGCCGTCGAGGACGTGCTGTGCCTGCGGTTGGCCGACCGGAGCGACTACTCCCTGGCCGGCCTTTCCCCGCGCACGCTGCCCGACGCCGTGCCGACCGGCCGGGGGTTCCGCGGTGACAGCGGCCTGGAGGTGCAGGTGGCGCTGCTCGTCGCGGACGACTCCGGACCCGCGCAGGCCGCCGCCGTCGCCGCGCTGGCGGAGCACTGGCGCGGCCGGCGCGTCGGTGGGCGACGTCCGTTCCGGGTCGATGCGCTGCCGTCCCGGATCACCGTCACCGACGCTGCGGCGCTCGGGGAGGTGGCGACCGGCCCGCTGATGTTTGCTCTCGGCGTCGGCGGTGACGAGCTCGCGGTGCAGGTGGTCGACCTCGCCGCTCAGGGGCCGGGGTTCACGATCGCCGGCCCGCCGCGCTCGGGCCGCTCCACCGCACTGCTGGCGGCCGCGAAGGGCCTGCTCGCGGCCGGCACGCAGCTGTGCGTGCTCAGCCCACGCCCGTCGCCGCTGCGGTCGCTCGAGGGGGCGCTGCGGGTGTTTGACGGCAGCAACCCCGACCCGACGGAGGTCGCGGCGGCGCTGAACGAGGCCACCGGCCCGCTGGCGGTGGTGGTCGACGACGCCGAGCTGCTGCACGGCGCGGACGTCGCCGACCTGCTCCAGCAGGTGCTGCGGGAGGGCCGCGACCGTGGCCACGTCGTGCTGGTCGCCGGCACCACCGAGGAGCTGGCCACCTCGTTCCGCGGGTTCACCGCCGACGCGCGCAGGAGCCGCTCCGGCCTGCTGCTCACCCCCACCTCCCACCTCGAGGGCGAGCTGTACGGGGTTCGGTTGGCCCGCTCCGCGGTGTTCGCCGGACCCACCGGCCGCGGGCTGCTGATGCGGAGCGGGCAAGCGCTGCTCGTACAGGTGCCCGCCCTCTGAGGTGAAAGCCCTGGACACAGCAGAACGCCGCTCGTGCCGGACAGGGGGGTGCCCGGCGCGAGCGGCGTTCGAAAGGGGTGATCGCCGGCGCGACCTTCAGGGTTACGCGAACTGGCTGGTGAGCTTCTGCTCCAGCGCGTCGTAGTCCTGGCCGGCGCCCTTGAGCGACAGCCCGATGCTGTCCAGCGCCGCCTTCATCTGCCGGGCGGTCTTGTCCCAGTCGTGGAACAGCCCCTGGAACGACGCCGACGCCGAACCCGTCCAGCTGTGCGACAGGTCGGCCATCTGTGTCGTGAGCTGGGCCAGGCGCGCCTCGATCTCGTGCGCCTCGCGTGTGATCGTGGCCGCCTTGGCCGTCACGTCACCTGTGGAGACCTTCACCTCGTACGCCATCTGTGACTCCCCTGTGGTCAGTGCCCCCGGCCCAGATGGCCTGAGGTGCTGACGTCAACGCTAGGGAGTTCCAGGGAGGCAAAACGGGCGCGTCCGCAATCTGTGGACAACTCCCCGCGGCGTTGTGTCCGCACACCTGAGCGCAGCGCCGGAGGACTGTGCAGGACGTCAGCGGGAGGGTCAGTCCTTCTGGTCGGCGAGCTTGCCGCGCAGCTGCAGCACGGCCTTGGTGTGCATCTGGCAGATCCGGGACTCGGTGACGCCGAGGACCTGGCCGATCTCGGCGAGGGTCAAGCCCTCGTAGTAGTAGAGGGTCACCACGATCTTCTCGCGCTCGGGCAGCGTGTTGATCGCCTTGGCCAGCAGGTACTTCGTCTCCTCGGTCTCGAACGCCGCGACCGGGTCCTCGGCCTTGGTGTCCTCGAGGGTGTCGACGAGGGAGAGCTTGTCGCCCTTCTCGCCACCGGCGGTCAGCAACTCATCCAGCGCCACGACGTTCACGAACGACACCTGGCTGAAGATCGTGTGGAGGTCCTCGAGCTTGATGCCGAGCTCCTCGGCGACCTCAGCCTCGGTCGGCGAGCGGTGCAGCTTGGCCTCGAGCGAGGCGTAGGCCCGCTCGACCTCGCGCGCCTTGTAGCGGACCGAGCGCGGAATCCAGTCGATCGAGCGGAGCTCGTCGATGATGGCGCCCTTGATGCGGGCGATCGCGTAGGTCTCGAACTTGATGGCCCGCTCGAGGTCGAACTTCTCGATCGCGTCGATGAGGCCGAAGATCCCGTAGGAGACGAGGTCGGCCTGCTCGATGTTCGGAGGCAGACCGACGCCGACGCGGCCGGCGACGTACTTCACCAGCGGCGAGTAGTGCAGGATCAGCCGCTCGCGGAGCTTCTCCTGCTTGGTGGTCTTGTACTCGCGCCACAACACGGCGATGGCGGCCTCGATCTCGGCGCGCTCCTCGTCGGAGACCCCGGCATACCGACCGGTGCGGCGAACCGGCTTCGGGGCGTCCTCGATGATCTCCGGGACGTCGTCGGGCTCGGTGGCGTCAGCGGTGGCCACCAGGCCGCCCGAGCCCTCAGGCTCGGGGGTGCGCGCGCTCATAGCTCGTCCTCAACCGTTCGATGCTGACATGCGTGTAGATCTGCGTGGTGGCGAGCGTAGCGTGACCGAGGAGCTCCTGGACGCTTCTTAGGTCAGCGCCGCCCTCCAGAAGGTGCGTCGCCGCTGTGTGCCTCAGGCCGTGCGGCCCCAGGTCGGGGGCGCCCGGCACGTCGGCGAGCCGGTGATGCACCAGGGTACGCACCGTCCGGGGGTCCACCCGGCCGCCACGCACTCCGAGCAACAAGGCGCTTCCGCTCCGTGTTCCGACCCACCGAGGCCGGCCCAGCGCGAGCCACCGGTCGAGCGCCTGCTGGGCCGGTACGCCGTAGGGCACCGACCGCTCCCTGCGGCCCTTGCCCAGCACCCTGACCACCCGCCGGCCGTTGTCCACGTCGTCCAGGTCGAGCCCGCAGAGCTCGGCGACCCGCACCCCGGTGGCGTAGAGCAGCTCCAGGACGACCCGGTCCCGCAGGTCCACGACCTCCGAGCCCTCCACCGACACGAGCGCGATGGCTTCGTCCTGCCTCAGCACCTCGGGCAGCGGGCGCAGCCCCTTGGGCGTCGCGAGCAGCGCGCCGGGGTCGGTCGGCAGCAGGCCCCGCCGGTGCGCCCAGGCGGTGAACGTCCGGGCGCTGGAGCCGCGCCGGGCGAGGGTGGCGCGGGACGATCCCGTGGTGCGCTGCCGCGCCAGCCAGCTCCGGAGCACCGTGAGGTCGAGCTCGACGAGGGTGGCCACGCCCATCCGGCCGGCATGCTCGAACAGCGACCCCAGATCACCCTCGTACGCACGAAGGGTGTGTGGCGAGCGGTCGCGCTCGAGCGACAGGTGCCGCAGGAAGGCTTCGCGCGCGTCGCACAGCTCAGGGGGGAGGTCGGGCACGCCGCTGACGCTGGGTCACAGCCGCCTTCCGGTCAAGCCACGGTCACTTCGACGCGCCGAGTGTGGTCAACCGCCAGCCGCCGTCGCGCTGCTCGACGAGGCCGGCCAGCAGCAGCGCCGGCAGCACCCGTTGCACGGTGAGCGACGTCTCCCCCGCGGCCTGGGCGAGCCGGGCGACCCCCATCGGCGCCCGGACCGGTACGGCATCCAGCACCCGCCGGGCCGCCTCCTGCAGCCCGTCGCGGGGGTGCACGGCGCCCCGCTTGGGTGGGAGCAGGTGTTCCCCGCTGGCCCCGATCACCTCGAGCACGTCGGCGGCATCGGTGACCAGGATCGCCTTCTCCGACCGGATCAGCTGGTGGCATCCCGACGACTGCGAGCTCGTCACCGGACCCGGGACGGCCATCACGGCCTTGTTGAGCTCAGCCGCTCGGCTGGCCGTGGACGCCGACCCGCTGCGCAGCGCCGCCTCGACCACCACGGTCCCCCGGGACAGCGCCGCCACGAGCCGGTTGCGCACCAGGAACCGCATCCGGGTCACGGTCATGCCGGGCGCGACCTCAGAGAGCACCAGCCCGGTCGCGGCGATCTGGTCGAACAGCCGGCTGTGCCCGCGCGGGTAGGCGAGGTCCAACCCACAGGCCAGCACCGCAACGGTGGGAGCAGCCTCCGCCGAGAGCGCCCCGCGGTGCACGGCGCCATCGATGCCATACGCCCCGCCGGACACGACCGAGACCCCGGCCTCCGCCAGCGCGAACGCCAGCTCCTTCGCGACGTGGGTGCCGTACGCGGTGGCGGCCCGCGCCCCCACGATCGACACCGAGCTCACGCAGGCCTGCCGGACCTGGTGCGGGCCCCTTGCCAGCAGCACCCACGGCGGCGCCATGTCCCGGACCTCACCGGTGAGCTGGTCCAGCGGCCAGGCCAGCCCCGCCGGCCACTCGGCGTCACCGGGGCAGACCACCCGACCGCCCACGGCCATCAGCGCCGCCAGGTCACGTTCGGGCTGGCACGCGCTGATCCGGGCGGCGCTCGGGGACCAGGAGCCGAGCTGCTCCCCTGCCCGGAGCGCTGCCCAGACCTCCGTCGCCGGCGCCCGCTGCAAGGCCTGCCACAACGCCCGGGAGCCGGGCTCGACGACGGCCGCGAGCGCCAACCGAGCCAACCGCTCCGCGTCCGTCACACGCGGTGGCACATCGACCGCCCCGACGATGCCCCCCTCCGGCTCAGCACTCATGCCGCGCTCCGGTGGAACAGCTGGTCGCCGAGGCGAAGGCTGAGCGCGCCGGCAACATCCTCCGCGTCCGGCTCGCCCCGGTCAGCGAGGTCCGCAAGGGTCCAGGCCAACCGCTGCACCCGCCCGAACCCGCGGGCGGTGAGCAGCCCCCGATCCAGCGCGCCCGCCGCCAGGGCCAGCGCCGGTCGCTTGATCGGCCAGCTCTGGCTCAGCACCGTCGGCGGCACGTCACCGTTGGTCCGCCAGGGCGTGCCGGCCAGCCGCTCCCGCGCCTTCGAGCGGGCGTGCTGGACGCCGGCGGCCAGCATCGCAGAGGACTCCCCGCACCGGCGTTCGGCCTGGATGTCAGCCCGGCTGATGGCCGGCATGTCGATCGTGATGTCGAGGCGGTCGATCAGCGGCCCCGAGAGCTTCGCGAGGTAGCTCCTCCTGCGCTCCGGGGTGCACGTGCAGGAGCTCTCGGTCTTCGCGCACGGGCACGGGTTGGCGGCCAGCATCAGCGAGAACGCCGCCGGGTAGTCGGCCGTGCCGCCGACCCGGCGCAGGCTGATCCGGCCGCTCTCGAGCGGCTGCCGCAGCGCGTCCAGGACGCCCTTGGCGAACTCGGGAGCTTCATCCAGGAAGAGAACTCCGCGGTGGGCCAACGAGGCAGCTCCGGGCCGGGCGATCCCGGAGCCGCCGCCGATGATCGACGCCGACGTCGAGCCGTGGTGCGGCGCCTGGAACGGCGGCCGGCTGATCAGCGGCACGTCCGGTGGGAGCAGCCCGGCCACCGAGTGGATGGCGGTGACCTCCAGGGACTCCTCGATCGACAGCAGCGGGAGGATCCCGGGCAAGCGCTCCGCCAGCAGCGTCTTGCCGCACCCGGGCGGCCCGGTCATCAGCAGGTTGTGCCCACCGGCCGCCGCGACCTGGCACGCCATGCGGCCCGTCGGCTGGCCGGCGACATCGAGGTAGTCCGGGATGTGCCCCGCAGCAGGCACTGCCGCCGAGGGCCGCGGCACCTGCTCGTCCCGAGACCGGCCTTGGAGCAGCTCGATCAGGCTCCGCAGGCAGGACACCCCGTGGGCCTCGACGTCCGGCAGCAGCTGCGCCTCAGCCAGGTTCGCGAGCGGCACGACGATGCGGGCATAGCCGTGGCTCTGCGCTGCCAGCACCGCCGGCAGCACGCCGGCGATGCCGCGGACCGAGCCGTCCAGGCCGAGCTCGCCCAGCAGCACCCGGCCGTGCAGGGCCCCGGCCGGGACGACGCCGGCAGCAGCGAGCACTGCCGCCGCCAGCGCGATGTCGAAGCCGCTGCCGCGCTTGGGCAGCGACGCCGGCGACAACCCGATGGTGATCTTCTTCGACGTCGGCCAGGCCTCGCCGGAGTTGTTCACCGCCGCCCGGACCCGGTCACGGGCCTCCTGCAGGGACGCGTCCGGCAGCCCCGTGATGGACAGCCCGGGGATGCCGGCGGCCAGATCGGCCTCCACGGTGACGAGGTGGCCGTCCAGACCCACCAGGGCGATCGAGAAGCTGCGGGCGAGCGCCATCAGAACGCCGCCTCGAGGTGCGAGATCTCGGGCGCCACCCCGGTCCGCCGGAGCACCGACACGACGTCGAACCGCAGCTCGTGGTGGCCCACCGGGCGGCACTCCGAGAGCCACTGGAACGCCAGCCCATGGATGCGCCGGGCCTTGATCCGGGTGACCGCCTCAGCCGGTTCCCCGTACGCGGTGCCGCTCCTGGTCTTGACCTCGACGAAGCAGAGCACGTCCCCGCCGCGGGCGACGATGTCGAGCTCACCTTCGCGGCACCGCCAGTTGCGGGCCAGCACCTGATAGCCCTTGGACTCCAGGTGCGCGACGGCGAGCTCTTCGCCCCACCGTCCCAGCGCTTGCCGATCCACCACGGCGACCACCTCCGCCTACGAAGGTGGCCGAACCGGGCCCCTCAGAACGACGCGCCACCGAAGTTGTGGACGAACCCGGGGCCTGTGCACAACCGATCAGGTGTGCGGCAGCTCCAGGTCGGGCTTCTCGAGCTTCTCCACGTTGACGTCCTTGAAGGTCAGCACCCGCACCGTCTTCACGAACCGCGCCGGCCGGTACATGTCCCAGACCCACGCGTCGGTGAGCGTCAGCTCGAACCACACCTCGCCGTCGGACGTGCGCGGCGTGACCTCGACCGCGTTCGCAAGGTAGAAGCGCCGCTCGGTCTCCACGACCCACTCGAACTGCCGGACGATGTCGCGGTACTCGCGATAGAGCTGCAGCTCCATCTCGGTCTCGTACTTCTCCAGCTCTTCGGCACTCACGAGGCCACATCCTGCCCGAAAACTGCGGCCCGCACGTTGACGTAGGAGAACCGGTGCTCCGGGCACGGCCCCAGCGCGGTCAGCGCGGCCATGTGCTCCGGGGTGGAGTAGCCCTTGTGCTTGGCGAAGTCATAGCCCGGGAACTGCTCGTGCAGCTCGGTCATCAGCCGGTCGCGGGTGACCTTGGCGATCACCGAGGCGGCCGCGACGCAGGCCGCGACTCGGTCGCCCTTCCACACCGCCAGCGTCGGCGCCGGCATGCCCGCGATCGGGAAGCCGTCGGTGAGGACGTAGGACGGGCACGGCGACAGCCGCGCGACGGCCTGCCGCATGGCGCGGACGTTCATGACGTGCAGCCCGACCCGGTCGACCTCGCCGGGCGGCACCACCACGACCGACCAGGACAACGCCCGACGGACCACTTCGGTGTACGCCCGCTCGCGAGCCTGCTCGGTGAGCAGCTTGGAGTCCGCCAGTCCCGGGACCAGGCCACGGTTCCCGGCGGGCAGCACGACCGCGGCCACCACGAGAGGCCCCGCGCAGGCCCCCCGACCAGCCTCGTCGGCGCCGGCGACATGCGGGAAGCCGTGGTTTTGCAGGACCCGCTCCAGGGCCCACAGGCCGTGCTCGGAGCGGACCACCGGCCGCGGGGCAGTGATCACGTCAGCAGCTCCAGCAGGCACCGCGGGTAGATGCTGTCGGACGTCGCGCGGAGCTCGGCCAGCGACCACCAGCGGTGCTCGAGGATGCTGCTGTTCTCGAGGTCGTTGAAGCCGACGGTGTCCACGTCGTGGGCGTCGATGCGCAGCCGGAAGAAGGTGTTGCGCTGCACGATGGTGCGGCCGCCGAAGGAGAACGGCGAGACCTCCTCATGGACCGGTTCGCCGAGGTCGGACGGGGCGCACCGCAGGCCGGTCTCCTCGAACAGCTCACGGGCCGCCGCGTCGACGAGCGACTCGCCCGGGTCGACCCCGCCTCCGACGGTGAACCACCAGGTACCGGCTTCGGGGGCTGCCGGGTCCCCGCCGCGGAACAGCAGCAGCCGGTCGCGCCCGTCGAGCAGGAGCACCCGGGCGGCGTGGCGGTTGACGGTCATGACCGTCTGATCGTAGGCCTTAGCGACGGCGCTGACGCCGCCGCAGCGCCGCAACGGGCAACACCGCGAGGCCGCCGAGGACGTACGACGAGCCTGGCACCGCCAGCGCCCGTGTGAAGGTGGTGGGCACCCGCAGCACCGAGGCGTGCGACAGCGGCCAGACCACCACGAAGGCCCGACCCACGACCCGGTCGATCGCGATCGTGCCGTGGTGGGCGTCGTCGTAGTGGTAGCGGCTGTCCGAGGAGGACCCGCGGTGGTCGCCCATCACGAACAGCCGGCCCTTCGGGACGAGGACACCCTGCGCGCCCACCGGGCACTTCTGCAACAGGTCCGTGCCGGGGTAGCCCGCCGCCGCGCAGAACCACTTGTACGTCGGGTCCTGGGCGTCCGAGGCCTCGAACAGGTAGGACTCGCGGAGCTCGACCGGCGTGCCTCCGGGCGGGGTGACGACGACGTTCCCGCCGGCGCTGCAGCACATCACCCGGTCACCCGGCAGCCCGATGACGCGCTTGATGTAGTCCTTGTCGTCGGACGCGACGCCGAGCCAGGTGCCGACCTTGTGCAGCGCGCTCCCGACCGTGCCGCGCTTCGGATCGTCGTTGCCCTCGGCGGCACCCCAGTCGTCCTTGCCGTTGAACACCACAACCTCGCCGCGGTGGATGCCACGGACGTCGTACACGAGCTTGTTGACCAGCACCCGGTCGCCGACCTGCAGGGTGTTCTGCATCGACCCCGAGGGGATGCTGAACGCCTGGAGCAGGAACGCCTTGATGAGCAGCGCCAGCACGATGGCCAGGGCGACCAAGAACGGAAGCTCCCGCCAAGCGCTGCGCTTCCGGGAGGAAGGCTGCGGCTCGACGGGAGCTTCCGGGGTTGTCAGGGTCACGCGACCGCTAACGAAAGGCTGTGGTGAGTCGTTCCGCTCAAGCGGTCGGACGCACGTCGCGCTTCTCCTTGATCTTGGCCTTCTTGCCGCGCAGCTCGCGGAGGTAGTAGAGCTTCGCGCGCCGCACGTCGCCGCGGGTCACGACCTTGATGTCCTCGATGACGGGGGTGTGCACCGGGAAGGTGCGCTCCACGCCGACGCCGAAGCTCACCTTGCGGACCGTGAAGGTCTCGCGGACGCCGCCGCCCTGGCGACGGATGACGACGCCCTGGAAGCGCTGCACGCGGGAGCGGGTGCCCTCGACGACGCGCACGCCGACGTCGACGGTGTCGCCGGGGCGGAACGCCGGCACGTCGGTGCGCAGCGAGGCGTTGTCGAGATCGTCGAGGATGTGCATCGGAACCTTCTCGGGGTGTAGATGTAGGCACGCCGAACTGCGCGCCGAGTCGTGGGGATGCGCACGCGATGCGGCGCAACAGCCCTCAATGGTGCCACAGGTCAAGTTGGGGGGTCCACGCGCAGGTCGGGACGGTTCTCCCGCGTGCGCAGCAGGCCCTGCTCCCGGCGCCAGGCCGCGATCGCCTTGTGGTCGCCGTTCATCAGCACCGGCGGTACGTCCAGGCCCTCCCACGACGCCGGCCGGGTGTAGCTGGGGGCCTCGAGGTAGCCGTGCGAGAACGAGTCGTCCTGATGGGACTCGGCGTTCCCCAGTACCCCGGGGAGCAGCCGGGCGACGGCCTCCACGATCACCAGCACCGCCACCTCACCCCCGGCCAGTACGTAGTCGCCCAGGGACACCTCGTCCACCTGCATCGTCCGCCGCGAGCGGTCCACCACCCGCTGGTCGATGCCCTCGTACCGGCCGCAGGCGAACGCCAGCCACGGCTCGGCACTGAGCTCCTGCGCCATGGCCTGCGTGAAGGGCTTGCCGGCGGGCGTCGGCACCACCAGCCTCGGCGCGCTCGTCGGGCCGGCCAGCCCGTCCAGCGTGCGGCCCCACGGCTCCGGCTTCATGACCATGCCGGGTCCGCCGCCGTACGGGCTGTCGTCGACGGTCCGGTGGACGTCGTCGGTCGCCTCGCGCAGGTCGTGGACCCGCAGGTCGAGCGTGCCGTTGTCGATCGCCTTGCCCACCAGCGACAGCCGGAGCGGCGCGAGGTAGCCCGGGAAGATCGAGATGACATCGATCTGCATCAGGCCTCCGGCTCGGCCTCGGCGCTCAGGTCGAGCAGACCCTCAGGTGGGTCGACGACCAGCGTGCCCGCCGCGAGATCGACGGTCGGCACGATCGCCTTCACGAACGGCACCAGCGCCTCGGTGCCGTGGGCTCGCGTGACCACCAGGACGTCGCCGCCGGGCAGGTGCAAGACATCGGTGACCTCCCCGAGCGCCGAGCCGTCGGCCAGCTCGGCGCGCAGCCCGATGAGCTGGGTGTCGTAGTACTCGTCCTCCTCGGCCAGCGGCGGCAGGTCCTGCGTGTCGAGGAGCAGCATCGTGTCGCGAAGGGCTTCGGCGTCGTTGCGGTCGACCGGTCCCTGGAACGCGACGACGAGGTACTTCCCCTGCATCCGGGAGGCCTCCACCGTCAGCGGACCGCGCTCGGCCGGCTCGGTCTGCAGCACCCGTCCCGGCGCGAACCGGTCCTCGGGGTCGTCGGTGCGCACCTCGACCGTGACCTCGCCCTTGATGCCCTGCGGACGACCGATGCGCCCCACAACGATGAGGTCCGGCTCCCTCTCGGGCGCCGGACCTGTCTCGCTGGGGCGTCGCTGGCC
>JBKJVH010000252.1:0-16019 GCA_046590985.1 Mycobacteriales bacterium | reverse complement strand
AGCCGCGCCGTGGCGTGCCATGGGTTGCCTTGGGCTTCGTAATCGTCGCGGATCGGTTGCTTGAAGGCTTCCGCCTGCTTGGCGCTCCATTTGTCGGCATCGCGGTGGACCGTCGCGAGCACCGATGCCGCTTGCTCGCCGCCCATCACGCTGATGCGGCTGTTGGGCCACGAGAATAGGAACCTTGGCGAATAAGCCCGCCCGCACATGCCGTAATTGCCGGCGCCGAAGCTGCCGCCGATGAGCACGGTGAACTTCGGCACGTTGGCGGTCGCCACCGCGTGCACCATCTTGGCGCCGTCCTTGGCGATGCCGCGCCGCTCGTACTCCTTGCCGACCATGAAGCCGGTGATGTTCTGCAGGAACAGGAGCGGCACGTCGGCCTGGTTGCACAGCTCGATGAACTGCGCGCCCTTCTGCGAGCTCTCGGAGAGCAGCACGCCGTTGTTCGCGAGGATGCCGACCGGGAAGCCATGAAGGTGCGCCCAGCCGCACACGAGCGTCGAGCCGTAGAGCGGCTTGAACTCGGAGAACCGGGAGCCGTCCACGATCCGCGCGATCACCTCGCGGACGTCGTAGGGCGTCCGCGCGTCCACGGGGACGACCCCGTAGAGCTCGGCCGGGTCGACCACCGGCTCGACCGAAGGCGCCACTGCCCAGGGCTTCTCCGTGCGGGGACCGAAGGTGCTGACGATCTGACGGACGATCCGCAGCGCGTGGGCGTCGTCGTCGGCGAGATGGTCGGTGACGCCACTGGTCTTGGAGTGGAGCAGCCCCCCGCCGAGGTCCTCGGCCGTGACGATCTCGCCGGTGGCGGCCTTCACCAGCGGCGGACCGCCGAGGAAGATCGTGCCCTGGTCGCGGACGATCACGCACTCGTCCGACATGGCGGGTACGTACGCGCCTCCGGCGGTGCAGGAGCCAAGGACGGCCGCGATCTGCGGGATGCCCTTGGCAGACATGGTCGCCTGGTTGTAGAAGATCCGCCCGAAGTGGTCGCGGTCCGGGAACACCTCGTCCTGTCGGGGCAGGAAGGCGCCACCGGAGTCCACGAGGTAGAGGCAGGGGAGGTTGTTGTGCAGCGCGACCTCCTGCGCGCGCAGGTGCTTCTTCACCGTCATCGGGTAGTACGTGCCGCCCTTGACCGTGGCATCGTTCGCCACGATCACGCACTCCCGGCCGGAGACCCGGCCGACCCCGGTGATGACGCCGGCGGCCGGAGACTCGTCGCCGTACATGCCGTTGGCCGCGAGCGGGCTCAGCTCGAGGAACGCGCTGCCGCGGTCGAGCAGCGCGTCGACGCGCTCGCGGGGCAGCAGCTTGCCGCGGGCAGCGTGCTTCTCCCGGGCCTTCAGCGGCCCACCGGCGGCCGCCTGCTCGAGGTTCTTGGCCAGCTCGGCGACCAACCCGCGGTGGTGCGCGGCGTTGCGCTCGAAGGCGTCGCTGCCGGGTGCCGCAGTCGTACGGAGGACGGGGGCGTCCACGGGGAGCTCCTCTTGTTAGCGTTCCCTAACCTGCGCTAGGTTAGCGTTCCCTAACCACAAAAGACAAGGGATGACGACGCAAGTGTCCACCCCACGCCAGGAGCAGCTGCGCCGTGAGGCCGCTCGGATGTTCGCAGAGTTCGGCTACCACGGCGTCTCGATCGAGGATCTCGGCGCCTCCGTCGGCATCAGCGGGCCGGCCGTCTACAGGCACTTCAGCTCCAAGGACGCCCTGCTCGCGGCCCTGCTGATCGGCATCTCGGAGGACCTGCTCCAGAACGGCCGGTCCGAGGTCGCGGCAGCCACTTCGGCGTCCGAGGCCCTGGAGCGGCTCGTCGACAAGCACCTGGAGTTCTCCCTCACCGAGCCAGACCTGATCCGGGTGCAGGACCGCGACTTCGCCTCGCTGTCGCTCACCGACCAGCACCAGGTCCGCCGGCTGCAGCGCGGCTACGTCGAGCTCTGGGTCGACCAGCTCGTCCCACCCCTGACCAGGGACCAGGCGCGCGCCCGGGCGCACGCAGTCTTCGGGCTTCTGAACTCCACCCCGCGCATCGCCAAGCCAGAGGCGCAGGCTCCGATGCTCCGCGCCATGGCGCTGGCCGCCCTCACCATCGCCCCCTGACCGAGCTCCGCGCCCCCGACGATCTTTGCGGGTCGCGTTGACGCCGCAGGCCCGCGGCACCCTCAAAGATCAGCCCGCTCGGGCAGCTACCCCCGCTCCGCTCATCGATCTTTGCGGGTACTACCTACCGGCCGGGTTTACCGGACCCGCAGAGTTGGAGGGCACCTCGCCCCCTGACCGAGTGGGAAGGTTGCGGCGCGCGCCACGGTTAGGGATGATTGCAAGCGCAACTACCTGAGGAGCACTCCATGCCTGCTGTCACCGTCGACACGATCGCCCTGCCCCGCATCCCCCGCGCCGGCCTCGGGGACACCGAACGTCCGGTGAAGCAGGTGACGACGGCGCCGGCCGGTTTCGAGGGCGAGGGCTTCCCCGTCCGCCGCACCTTCGCCGGCATCGCCACGGCCGACCTCGACCCTTTCATCATGATGGACCAGATGGGTGACGTGGACTATGCGCCCGGCGAGCCCAAGGGCACGAACTGGCACCCGCACCGCGGCTTCGAGACCGTCACCTACATCATGGACGGCGCGTTCGAGCACCAGGACTCCCACGGTGGGGGCGGCTTCATCAAGGACGGCGCCACGCAGTGGATGACCGCCGGCGGCGGCATCCTGCACATCGAGACGCCGCCCGCTGAGCTGGTCGTCAGCGGAGGCACGTTCCACGGCGTCCAGCTCTGGGTCAACCTGCCGGGCAAGGACAAGATGATCGACCCGGCCTACCAGAACCTCGAGGGCGGTGACGTCACGCTGCTCGCCTCCGACGACGGTGGGGCACTGGTCCGCGTCATCGCCGGCGACCTCGCCGGTCACAAGGGGCCGGGCTCCACCCACACGCCGATCACGTTCGTGCACGCCACGATCGCCCCCGGAGCATCGCTCAACGTGCCGTGGAACCCCGCGTACAACGCCCTGGTCTACGTCCTGGCCGGCAGCGGCAAGGCCGGTACGGAGGGACGACCGGTCCACGTCGGCCAGACGATAGTGTTCGGCAAGGGCGACCACGTGTCCATCGCCGCCGACGACAAGCAGGAGAGCCGCTACGGCTCTCTGGAGGTGCTCATCCTGGGAGGTGAGCCGATTCGTGAGCCGGTCGCGCAGTACGGGCCGTTCGTCATGAACACCCGCGAGGAGCTGCAACAGGCCCTGGAGGACTTCCAGTCAGGACGGTTCGGGCAGATCCCGGCGAACGCCCTGATGCCGCACGTCGCATGAACCTCAGGCAGACTCGGACGGGTGAGACTCCTGCACCCTGACCCGCGCGACCTCACCGCCGAAGACCTCGTCGACCTGTACGACACGCCAGGGCCGGTGCTGCGGGCCGGCTTCGTCACCTCGGTCGACGGCGCGATCGCGGTCGACGGTGCCTCCGCTCCGTTGGCCAGCGCCGCGGACAAGGCCGCTTTCCGAGCCCTGCGCACCTGCTGCGACGCCGTGCTGGTCGGTGCCGGTACGGCCCGGAGCGAGGACTACGGACCTGTCACCCACGAGGGCGCCGCCGTGGCCTGGCGCGCCGCCCACGGCCGGTCCGCGCCGACGCCGCTGGTGGTGGTGAGCCGGACCGGGAAGATCCCGCCCGACGCCCGGTTCCTGGCCGGACCCACGCTGTTCGCGGTACCCGCTGGGGTGTCGGTGCCGGGTGAGGTGCTGTCCTCTCCGGAGCCCCGCGAGCTGGTAGCGGCGCTGCACGAGCGGGGGCTCACCCGCGTGCTCTGCGAGGGTGGGCCGTCGCTGCTCACATCGCTGCTGGCGGCCGGCGTCGTCGACGAGCTCTGCCTCACCACCGCCCCGACGGTGGTCGGCGACGGCCCGCACCTGCTCGGTGAGGTCGGCGCCACCGACCTCGAGCTGGTGTCGCTCGTCCACGACGACCCCGGGGTACTCCTGGCCCGCTGGCGCGTCGTACGGTCAAGCGCATGACCGACATGACCGACCTTCCCGTCAGCGGGTTCGACGCCACCATCGGGCTGCGGTTCGACGAGGTGACCAAGGACGGCGTGACGGCCAGCTTCGAGGTCACCCCCGGCCTGCTGCAGCCGTACGGCATCCTGCACGGCGGCGTGCTGTGCAGCGTCGTGGAGACCGTCGGGAGCGTGTCGGGCGCCCACTGGTCCGGTGGCCCGGTCGTCGGCACGTCCAACCACACGAACTTCATCAAGGCGGCCCGGAGCGGTCGGCTCACCGCCCGCTCGAAGCCCATCCACCGGGGTCGCACCCAGCAGCTCTGGGACGTCGACATCACCGACGAGCGGGACCGGCTGATCGCCAAGGGCCAGCTGCGCCTGGCGAACCTGGACAACACCGAGCTAGGCAGCTCCTAGGAGCTCCTTGGCCTCGGCCAGCGAGGCACCAGCCAGCACCGCAGCCCGGAGCTTGAACACCAGCGCCCCGGCGGAGAAGCCAACCACCCCGGTGAGCCGACCCTCGCGCGAGTAGAGCGCCACCTGCTTCTGCCGGGGACCGGCCGTCACGATCTCGACGTCGTCGTCCGAGCGAGCCTCCCCGAGTCCCTGCAGCTTCACGTCGTACTGGTCGCTCCACCAGTACGGCGGCGTCGAGATCGGGTCGTTCGAGCCCAGGATCGCTCCGGCCACTGCGCTTGCCTGCTCGGTGGCGCTCGTCCAGTGCTCGCGTCGGAAGCTGCCCCCCACCCCGTCGGCCCAGCGCGCGACATCGCCGATCGCCCAGACGCCGTCCGCCGCTCGACCCTGCTCGTCGCACACCACCCCGTCCGCGATCGTGAGGCTGCTGCCGGCCAGCCAGTCGGTCGCCGGGACGACCCCCATCGCCTCCAGCAGCACGTCGACCTCCAGCACCGTCCCGTCAGCGAGCTCGACCCGATCGGCGGTGGCGCTCGACACGCCGGTGCCGAGGTGCAGGTGCACGCCGTGCTGCACGTGCAGGTCGGCGATCCGATCGGCCACGACGTCACCGAGCACCCGAACCAGCGGCTTGGGGAGCAGGTCGACCAGGTGCACCTCGACGTCCTTCGCGCGGGCGCTGGCCGCGACCTCGCAGCCGATCAGGCCCGCGCCGATGATCGCGATGCGGGCCCCCGGCACCAGCAACGGCGCGAGGCGCCGGCAGTCGTCGAGGGTGCGCAGCACGTGGCCGGGCGAACCAGGCAATCGACGGGGGGAAGCCCCCGTCGCGATCACGAGGTGGTCGAACGGGATCGGGCCGGCCGAGGTCTGCAGCTCTCGACCCTCGAGGCCGGTCGCGACCAGGCCCAGGCGGAGGTCGAGGTCGAGCTCGGGGTAGCTCTCCTCAGCCCGCAGGAACATCGCTGGCCGGTCGCCGCGCAGCACCTGCTTGGACAGTGGAGGCCGGTCGTACGGCAGGTGCTCCTCCTCGCCGACGAGCACGAGCTGACCCGTGAATCCCTTTTCCCGCAGGGACTCCGCGGTCCGCAGCCCGGCGAGGCCGGCGCCGACGATGACAACCCTCATGTCAGGCACCGTAGGACTTCGGGACGCCGTAGGCGTTCGTCTGCGGTCGGGCCTGCGCCACCAACCCGGGAAGCACCCCGTCGAGCTCAGCGACCTCGAAGCCACCCTCCTTCTCGTACGCGGGACCGACGGCCCAGCCCTCCGCGACACTGACGTGTCCTGCCCGGACGTTGAAGACCTGGCCGTTGACCGTAGCCAGCGGTGAGCCGAGCCACACGACCAGGGCAACGATGTGCTCCGGTCCCCCCGGGTTCACCCAACCGGTGCGCTCCTGCAGGTCGTTGAGCCGATCGACGTAGCCGGTCAGGCCCTCGGTCATCGACGTCAGGGCCGACGGCGCGATGGCGTTGGCGAGGACGCCGTACCGCCAGAGCTCCTCCCCGAGGATCTGCGTGAAGGCGGCGATGCCGGCCTTGGCCGCCCCGTAGTTGGCCTGCCCGACATTGCCGTAGATGCCCGACGGCGAGGAGGTGTTGACGACGCGCGCGACGCGTTGGTCGCCGGCCTTGGACTGCTCGCGCCAGTAGGTCACCGCGTGCTTCGTCGGGGCGAACGCGCCGCGAAGGTGGACCTTGACGACCGCGTCCCAGTCATCGATCGACATGTTCACGAACATCCGGTCACGCAGGATGCCGGCGTTGTTGACCAGGGTGTCGAGGCCACCGAACGCGTCGAGCGCCGTCGCGATCAGCCGGCCGGCGCCGTCCCAGTCGCTGATGTCGTCGGTGTTGGCCACCGCCTCGCCGCCGAGGGCCTCGATCTCCTCGACCACCGCCTGGGCGCCGCTGAGGTCGTTCACCACGACCCGGGCACCCTCCTGGGCGAACAGCAGCGCCTCCGCGCGTCCGATGCCGGCGCCGGCGCCGGTGATGACGACGACCCGACCGTCGCAGCTGCTCATGCCGGGCCGCCTGTCTTGGAGATCGCGCCCTGGGCGAGCAGCGCTTCGACCCGGTCGGCAGAGATCCCGATCTCCGAGATGATCTCGGCGGTGTGCTCCCCGCGCAGCGGGGGCGGTCGGCGGATGCCGAGTGGGGTGCGCGACAACCGGGGGGCAGGGGCCGCCTGGGTGATGCCGTCGATCTCGACGACCGTCTGCCGGGCGACCAGGTGCGGGTGGTGCGCACGCTCGACCCAGTCCAGCACCGGCTGGACGCACGCGTCCGTCCCGCCGAGCAGGGCACTCCACTCGTCGCGGGTCCTGGTCAGCCAGTGCGCGGCCCACTCGGCCTTCGCGGCCGGCCAGTCGGCGGGCGCTGCCTGCAGGTAGCGGCTGTCGTCCTGACCCTCCCGGAACCCCGAGACCCGGACCAGCTCCGCGTAGAACTGCGGCTCGATGGCGCCGACCGCGATCCACTTGCCGTCGGCACAGGTGAACACGTCATACCAGGGCGCCGCCGAGTCGAGCAGGTTCGCGCCCCGCTGTCCGAGGTCCCATGCCCCCATGCCGGCCATCGCGCTGAACATCGTGGTGAGCACCGACGTGCCATCGACCATGGCCGCGTCCACCACCTGGCCGGTCCCGCTGGTGCGGGCCTCCAGCAGGGCCGCGAGGATCCCGACGACCAGGAACATCGACCCCCCGGCGTAGTCGCCGAGCAGGTTCAGCGGGGCCGTCGGCACCTCGTCGTGCCGGCCGAGGGCCCACAGCGCGCCCGTGAGCGCGATGTACCCGATGTCGTGGCCTGCCACCGACGCCAGCGGTCCGTCCTGACCCCAGCCCGTCATGCGGCCGTAGACCAGCCGCGGGTTGGCCGCGGCGGTCTCCGTCGGGCCGAGTCCCAGCCGCTCGGCGACACCCGGCCGGAATCCCTCGATGAGGACGTCGGCCGACGCCAGGAGGTGCTGGACCACGGCCAGTCCATCGGGGTTCTTGAGGTCGACGGCGATGGACCGCTTACCTCGGTTGACCACGTCGGCCCGCTCCCCGGCGCCGAGCTGCAAACCGGCGGGCACGGCCCGGTCCACGCGGACGACATCCGCGCCGAGGTCGGCCAGCAGCATCGCCGCGAACGGCGCCGGACCGAGCCCGGCCAGCTCCACGACACGGACGCCGGCCAGGGGACCTCGGGGTGCAGTCATCGGGTCAGGATGCAACACCGCTCCCGGCCGTCGGCTGACGGGTCCAGGTCGCCACGAAGTACCCCACCCCGAAGGGCGCGTCATCAAGCAGCAGGCTCCCGTGCCAGGGACCTGGTGACAGCACGGCCGCTGCCTGCCAGGCCTCGACCCCCGCCGCCAGCAGTTCAGCACCCAGGGAGCCGTCCAGTGCGGCCAGTGCCACGGGGTCGCCGGCTGCAAGGGCGGCTGAGACGTGGGCGTCGAAGCCGGCTGCTCTGGGGTCGAGGTGACCCGGAGCCTTCTCGGTGCGCCGGGCGCTGCCGTCCCCGACGACCAGGAGCCCCACCTCGTCCGGCAGCTCCGGAACCCGCCCTCCCGCCAGCGCCCAGAGCTCGTGCGGTCGCTCGCCGAGCAGCGTCGTGCCCACGGCGAGCGCCAGCGGCAAGGGGACGTCCGCCTTGGCCCCGCGCGCGCCGTAGGGCGTTGCGTCGATCGTCCCGGTGACCCACCCCCCGATCGGACCCGCTCCCAGCACCACGACGCGCTCGACGCCGTCGAGGACTGAGATCGCCTGCTGGCAAGCAGCTCTCAGCTCGGCCGGTCCGCCACCGAGTGCTTCGAGGAGCAACGGCGGCGACGGCACGAACGCGACCGCGCGCACCACTAGGCGAGCCCGCGGACGTTGACGGCCGGCTCGGTGAGACCACGGATCGCGTCGACCATCCGGAGCACCCGCAGGGTCGCGGCGACGTCGTGCGCCCGGAAGACCCGCGCGCCCTGCCACGCGCAGACGGCCGTCGCGGCCAGGGTCCCTTCAAGCCGCTCGTCGGGCAACAGGTCGAGCACCTCCCCCACGAAGTCCTTGCGGGACAAGGCCATCAGGACCGGCCAGCCGGTAGCCACCAGCTCGCTCGTACGCGCCGTGACCTGCAGGGACTGGCGAGTGTTCTTGCCAAAGTCGTGACCGGGGTCGATGAGGACCGAGTCCCGGGGGACGCCGGCCGCCACGGCCTGCTCGGCCAGCCCGGTGACCGTGGAGACCACGTCGGTGACCACGTCGGGGTAGGCGATCCGGTGCGGCCGGGTGCGCGGCGGCAGGTGGCCCGCGTGGGTGCAGACAACCCCGGCACCGTACGACGCCGCCACGTCGAACGTCTCGGGCTCGGGGGCGCCCCAGGCGTCGTTCACGATGTCGGCACCGGCGGCCAGCACCAGCTCCGCGACCGAGGCACGGTAGGTGTCGACGCTGAGGACCACCGATGGGTGCGCGGCCCGGACGAGCTGCACGAGCTCCAGGACCCGGTCGGCCTCTTCGGCCGCGCTGACCTCGACCCCGGGGGCCGCCTTCACCCCGCCGATGTCGACGATGTGGGCGCCCTCGGCCACCACCTGGTCTACCCGGTCGAGGGCTTCCCGCAGCCCGAACGTCGCGCCCTTGTCGAAGAACGAGTCAGGGGTGCGATTGACGATCGCCATCACCAGCGAGGTCTCGGGCAGGTCCTTGCCCCGGAACCTCAGGAGGCACGCTCCTGCGCGAGCGAGGCCGCCGGCGGGAGCATCGCGACGTGCACCTCGGTCGTCACCGCGTCGAAGCCGTCCGCGCCGCGGGTGTACTGCACGAGGATGTCCGCGGGGGGCCGCGAACCGTGCAGGTTCAGGGCGGCGGCCAGCACCTCCGCCGACATCCGACCCAGAGCGGCATCACTGTGGTGGCGGTGGTGGCGCTCCCCGATGTCGACCTGCGCCATCGCGTCGAGCCCGACGGTGTTGAGCACGTCGATGAGCATCGCGATCTCCAAGCCGTACCCGCTCGCGAAGGGAAGCGTCTCGAGCAGCGTGCGACGGGCTGCCAGCTCCCCGGACAGCGGCTGGACGAAACCGGCCAGCGCCGGCCACCAGGCGTTCAGGACCGGTCGCGCGAGCATCTCCGTGACACGGCCACCACTGCCGTGCTGCAGGACGCCGTCGACCGTCAGCGGACGGTCGAACGCCGCCTTGACGAACTGCACCTGAGGGTCGACCAGCAGCGGGGTGAGCAACGACGTTGCCGTGGCTGCGCGCGAGGGCTGGACGTCCGCGTCGAGGAAGACCAGCAGGTCGCCGACCACCTGCTGCTGCGCCCACCAGAGCGCGCCGCCCTTACCGGCCAGCCGATGACCGCGGTGGGACGTCGGCAGGTGCAGCACCCGGGCGCCGGCCTCGATCGCCAGCGCCGCGGTGTCGTCGGAGGAGCCGCCGTCGACCAGGACCACCTCATCGACCAGCCCCGACGGGAGGAGCTCTTCGACCAGAGGCGTCACCACCCCGCGAACCGTCGCCTGCTCGTTCAGCGCAGGCACGATGACCGACACCGTCCGCTCACCCTTCAACGCGACGAGGTCGGCCACCGGCAGCGTCGGCCAGGACGCGCGACGGCGCCACCAGGAGGCGAGGGCATCGGGCACCCGTCCACGGTAACGGGCGCTGCTAGCGTCGGCGCATGACCAGGGCAAACCCCGTCGACGTCGTGGCCGCAGCCAAGGCGGTCCATGACCTGCTCGTTGCCCTCGGTGAAGACCCCACCAGCGAGCACCTCCACCGCACCCCTGAGCGGGTGGCGAAGGCCTATCGGGAGCTCCTCACCCCGCACGACGTGAGCCCCACCACCTTCCCCAACGACGAGGGCTACGACGAGCTCGTCGTGGTGCGCTCGATCCCGTTCCACAGCCTCTGCGAGCACCACCTGCTCCCGTTCGTCGGGCAGGCCCACGTCGCCTACCTCCCCAAGGACCGGATCGTGGGGCTGAGCAAGCTCGCCCGCGTGGTGGAGCACGTGAGCCGTTCGTTGCAGGTGCAGGAGCGCATGACGCAGCAGATCGCCAACTGGCTCGAGACGCAGCTGGCCCCCCGCGGCGTCGGTGTCGTCCTGGAGGCCGAGCACATGTGCATGCGCCTGCGAGGCGTCAAGGCGCCCGGGACGATGACGGTCACGAGCGCGCTGCGGGGCGCCTTGCGCAATGACGCCCGCACCCGCGGGGAGTTCCTGGACCTGGTACGTACCTGACTCAGGTCCAGCCCGACATCAGCGGCGAGTCCGCCAGCTCGCGCCAGAACGGGTCCTCCAGCCCCATCGGGTTGCTCCCCGAACCGGGCAGCGGGACCGCGTCCTGGCACAGGTGCGGACCAGGGTCGGCCACCACCGGCAGCGACGGCGCCGGCCGGGGGTGCCGGAAGTCCATCGACTCGGCGAGGTTGCGGGCGGCCCGGTCCCGTTTCGTCAGCGGCGCCAGCCCGAACCGCCACTCGACCATCTTCAGGATCGACGTATGGTCGTACACCTGGTGCCCGACGTGGCCGGCGCGGGCGAACGGCGACAGCAGAAACGTCGGCACCCGGAAACCAGCCTGGCCGTGGTCGTCCTTTCCGTGCGGCCCGGTGTCGTGGTTGTCCGGCATGCGCGGCGGCTTGACGTGGTCGAAGAAGCCACCCCACTCGTCATAGGTGATGACGAGGGCGGTGCTGGCCCACTGCGGGCTGGTCGTGATCGCCTTCACCACAAGGGAAAGGAACGCCTGCCCCCGGTGGATGTCGGCGTGCGGGTGGTCGTCGTTGCTGCCGCCCTGGCCCTCGCCGAGGAAGAACGGATCCAGATAGCTGTACGACGGCAGCCGGCCCGCGGCCGCCTCGGCGAAGAACGCACCGATCGGTTTGGAGATCGGGAGGTACTTCTGGCCCCAGAGCGCCAGGAACGGCACGTCGGAGAAGTAGTAGCTCGCGCTCACGCCCTTGTCCGCCAGCCGGTCCCAGATCGTCGGGAGGGTGGACGTCGTGGAGGTGTTGCTGATCCGGTCCGTGGCGGCGGCATGGGTGTAGAAGCGGTTCGGGTAGGTCGGTCCGAGGATGGAGCAGAAGTACCGGTCGAAGGTGGTCGCCTGCTTCACGAGCGGCCCGTACAGAGGCAGGTCCACCTCGGTGTAGTAGCCCAGCGCGAAGTCGTCGTTGTCTCCCTTGCGGAAGCCGTCGAGCTTGCCGTTGTTGAACTGCAGCCGGCCGCCCTCGAAGGAGTGGTCCGGGTCGTTGTTGCCGCAGCCGTTGCGGTTGAGCATGTGGTGGGTGGCGTGCGCCCTACCGGCAGAGTCCTTGTAAGACAGGCCCTTCTGCCGACCGTCAGCGCCCGGGAGCCAGCCGAGGTAGTGGTCGAAGGAGCGGTTCTCCATGCACACGACGACGATGTGATCGAGGCCACTCGCGGCTGCCGCGGGCAGGGACGAGTAGATCTGGGGGCCGGCAGCGGCGGCCGGGAGCAGCTCCGGGCCGAGCGCGGCGGCAGCGCCGAGACTGGCGGCGGAGGCGAGGAGCTGGCGACGGGTGAGGCTCATGCGCTCAGACTTCGAGGCCGGCGCTGCTGCTCCTGCCCAACGGCAGGTGAACAGTCAGGGTTGGAAGCGGTAGCCCAGCCCGCGGACCGTCAGCAACCTCGTCGGGTGCGCTGGGTCGACCTCGACCTTGGCACGCAAGCGCTTCACGTGCACGTCCACGGTGGTGGGGTCGCCACTGTGCCCCTGTCCCCACACCGACTCCAACGCCTCCTCCCGACTGACCACGCGGCCGTCCCGGCGGAGCAGCAGCTCGAGCAGCCCGAACTCCTTGGGCGGCAGGTGCACGGGGCGGTCGTCCTGCAAGAACACGTGCCGAGCGAGGTCCATGACGAAGGAGCCGGAACGCAGCACCTCGCCGACCCCTGGCCGGGACCGGCGCCGAAGCACCGCCCGCACCCGGGCCGCCAGCTCGGACCTGCTCACCCCGCTGGCGACGCAGTCGTCGGCGCCGGCCTCGAGGAACCGCTCGAGCGGGGTCCGTGCTTCGCGCAGCGCCACCAGTACCGGCACCGAGGAGCAATCCCGAAGGTCGTGAAGCTGCTCGAGCGCGGTGGCGGCGTCGGCGTGCAGCAGAACCAGGTCGACCACGCCGCTCTCGACCTGCTGGACCAGCGCGCCGCTGGGTGCGATAAGGACCGCGAGCCCTTGGTCTCGCAGGCTCTCGAGAAGGGGTGACCGACCGCCCTCGGGCGAGCTGACGAGCACCCGCGGGGCGACCGCGACGGGGGCCGCGCGTTGGATGCCGACGAGTGGAGTCAGCTGGGTCGCGTGCACGTGACCAACGTCGCAGTGCAACGTCGCACTCAGGTGGCGGCGAGGTGAACGGAACACGAAGAACCGCTGGCTAAGCGCACGGCACCGCTGCACCTTTCCCGGCGTCCGTCTTTCGCACTGGTCCGGAAACGTCCACACTGCTCTCACGAGCCTTCCTGTCCGCCCCCCGGAGGAACTGTGTCCCTTGACCCCCGCGCCGATGAGATCCGCCAGCTCGAGCACGTGAAGCAAGACCTGCTCCGGGAGTTCGCCACGCTCCCCGTCACTCTCGTCGACGAGGCCTTCGCCCTGGTCGTCAGCCGCTACAACCAAGCGCCCGTGCGTTCGTTCGTTCCAGTGCTCGCGCAGCGGGAGACCCGGACCCGACTGCGGCAGCTCGCCTGAAGCCGAAGTGGGGCACGACTAGCTCTTTTGAACCCTCAGGAGCCGAGAAGTGGGGGAAGCCCTTGATCTCTAGGCTGATCGGTGGTGGACTGCCAACCTGAGCGAAGGGAGGCGACCATGAGCAAGAAGAAGAAGAAGGACAAGAAGAAGGGCAAGAAGAAGAAGAAGTAGTCAGCCCCGAACACTGGACGGGCCCGGCCCCGGTCGCCTCTGGGCCACCGGGGCCGGCCGGCTTCCGGGGGGCGCGTCCATCCCACGTTTGCCTGGTGTTCACTGGGGACGTGGACCATCGGCAGGTGAGCGCCCCGACAGACACCGAACCACGTCCCACCGCGCTCGCGACCCAGCCCGCCACCGAACCGCTGGCCGAGAGCCCTCGCCGGTTCCTCAACCGCGAGGTGTCCTGGCTCGACTTCAACGAGCGGGTGCTCGCGCTGTCCCAGGACCCGGCGATGCCGCTCCTGGAGCGCACCAAGTTCCTGGCGATCTTCGCCACCAACCTCGACGAGTTCTTCATGGTGCGGGTGGCGGGCCTCATCCGTCGGCTCGAGACCGGCCTCGGGGTCCGCAGCGCCGACGGCCTCGGCACCCGTCAGCAGCTGGAGTGGATCCGGCGCAAGGGCCGCGAGCTCGCCCAGGAGCACGCCCATGTGTTCCTCGACCAGGTGCTCCCGGCGCTGTCCGAGGCCGGCATCGAGATCCTGACGTGGGCCGAGCTGCCGGCCGCCGAGCAGCTCCGGCTGCACGGCTGGTTCCGCGAGCGGGTGTTCCCCGTGCTCACGCCGCTGGCCGTCGACCCGGCCCACCCGTTCCCGTACATCAGCGGGCTGTCGTTGAACCTCGCCGCCCTGGTCCGGGACCCGCTCAACGGCGCGGAGCGCTTCGCCCGCGTCAAGGTGCCCAACAACGTCGGGCGCTTCGTCGCGGTGCAGGGCGGCAGCCCCGGTACCTCGCGGTACCTGCCGCTGGAGGAGCTCATCGGCGTCCACCTGCAGCAGCTGTTCCCAGGACTGGAAGTCCTGGCGCACCACGCCTTCCGGGTGACGCGCAACGCCGACCTCGAGGTCGAGGAGGACCGCGACGAGGACCTGTTGCAGGCCCTGGAGCGCGAGCTGTCGCGTCGCCGGTTCGGCCCCGTCGTGCGCCTCGAGGTGGGCGAGCACATGGACCCGCATGTTCTCGACCTGCTCGTCCGTGAGCTCGATGTCACCCTGGACGACGTGGTGGCCGTACCCGGGTTGTTGGCGCTGTCGTCGCTGCACGAGCTCTATGCCGCGGACCGTCCGGAGCTCAAGGACGAGCCGTTCGTCCCCGCCACCCACCCGCGGCTGGTCGACGGCGAGCAGCCGGCAGACATGTTCGCCGCGCTGCGCGAGGGCGACATCCTGGTGCACCACCCGTACGACTCGTTCTCCACCAGCGTGCAGCGCTTCCTGGAGCAGGCCGCGGCCGACCCGCTGGTCCTCGCGATCAAGCAGACGCTCTACCGCACCTCGGGTGACTCCCCCATCGTCGACGCCCTCATCGACGCCGCCGAGGCGGGCAAGCAGGTCGTCGTCGTCATCGAGATCACCGCCCGCTTCGACGAGCAGGCCAACATCCGCTGGGCGCGCAAGCTCGAGCGTGCCGGCTGCCATGTGGTCTATGGCTTGCTGGGGCTGAAGACGCATTGCAAGGCTGCGCTGGTCGTCCGTCAGGAGGGCTCGGGGCTGCGCCGCTACTGCCATCTCGGCACCGGCAACTACCACCCCAGAACTGCCCGCCTGTACGAGGATCTCGGCCTTTTCACCGCCGACCCTTCGCTCGGGGCCGACCTCACCGACCTGTTCAACGCCCTCACCGGCTACAGCAGCCAGACCGAGTACCGCGACCTCCTCGTCGCCCCGCACGGCGTCCGGTCCGGGCTCGTCGCGCAGATCCGGAACGAGGCCGAGCACGCCCGCGCCGGACGGCCGTCGCGGATCCGCATCAAGGCGAACAGCGTCGTCGACGAGGAGCTCATCGACGAGCTCTACATCGCCAGCCAGGCCGGCGTCCCCATCGACATCGTCGTGCGCGGCATCTGCGCCGTCCGCCCCGGCGCCCCCGGCCTGTCGGAGACCATCCGGGTGCGCAGCATCCTGGGACGTTTCCTCGAGCACTCGCGGGTGATGGCCTTCGAGAACGGCGGCGAGCCGCAGTTCTGGCTGGGCAGCGCCGACCTCATGCACCGCAACCTCGACCGTCGGGTGGAGACCCTGGTGCGGGTGAAGGACCCGGCGCTGCAGGAACGGCTCGGCACCATGCTGGACCGTCAGCTCGACGCCGACGCCCGGCGCTGGGATCTCGACGCCGAGGGCGAGTGGCACCGGGCCGGCTCCGTCGACGTGCAGAGCGCGCTGCTGCGGCTCGCTCCCGACGTCGCTCCCGTGCCCTAGCCTCCGGCCATGCGCCTCGGAGTCCTCGACGTCGGTTCCAACACGGTGCACCTGCTCGTCGTCGACGCCCATCCCGGCTCGCACCCCGACCCGGTGCGCAGCCACAAGACCGAGCTCCGACTGGCCGAGCTGATCGGCGTCGACGGTCGCCTCGGCGCCCACGGCAGGGACCTGCTGATTCAGGCCGTCGAGGACGCCTCCGCAGCGGCGCTGGAGGAGGAGGTCGAGGACCTCGTCGCGTTCGCTACGTCCGCGGTCCGGGAGGCGGTCGACGGCCCCGAGGTGCTCGCCGCCGTCCGGGACAAGACCGGCGTCGACCTCGTCGTGCTGTCCGGCGAGGATGAGGCTGGCATGACCTTCCTCGCGGTGCGCCGGTGGTTCGGGTGGAGCGCCGGGCGACTGCTCTGCCTCGACATCGGTGGCGGGTCGCTCGAGATCGCCTGCGGCCGCGACGAGCTGCCGGAC
>JBKJVH010000193.1:0-2707 GCA_046590985.1 Mycobacteriales bacterium | reverse complement strand
ATCCGGCAGGACTGGGAGGAGGGGTTCGCGACCGCGGCGCACCTCACCGTCGACCTGAAGGACGGCGGCTACACGATCACGTCGGCGGGGCACCCTCCGGTGGCGCACTTCGACGCGGGCAGCGGTCGGTGGGACCTCGACCTGGCCGAGGGCCCGGCGCTCGGGCTGCTGCCGGCGGCGACGTACGACAGCACGTACGGCACGCTCCGGCCCGGCGATGCACTGCTGCTCTACACCGACGGGCTGGTCGAGGTGCCCGGCCGCGACCTCGAGGTCGGCATCGACAAGCTGCTCGGTGAGGCAGAGCGGCTGGTCCCGCGCGGCTTCGAGGGCGGCGGCGAGATCCTGGTCAGCGCGGTCGCAGCCGACGGCAGCGACGACCGCGGCCTGGTGCTGCTCTGGCGCTCAGCCAGCTGAGCGCCGCTCGCCCGGGATCACCGCCTGCCGGTCCTGCAAGGACCTGACGGCGGCCACGTACTCGTGCCGGTGCGTCAGCACCTGTCCCATCGCCAGCAGGTGCTCGGACTCCTGCTGGGTGTCGAGCACCGGCACGTCGGCCTCCACCAGCCGCCGGCACAGGTCCACGACAGCGACCTTGGACGCGCCGCTCTCGAGGAAGAACATCGACTCCCCGGAGAACACCCGGCCGCTGAGCACCCCGTACAGGCCGCCGACCAGCCGGTCGCCGTCCCAGACCTCCAGGCTGTGCGCGCCGCCTTCGCGGTGCAGCGCGGTGTACCCGGCCTTCATCGCGGGCGTGATCCAGGTCCCGTCGCTGCGGTCCGCGCACCGGTCCAGCACCTCCTCGAAGGCGGCGTCGACCGTCGTCTGCCACCCCGACCGCCGCAACAGCTGCCGCACCGACTTCGGTACGGACAGGCTGTGCGTGAGGAGCACCGCCCGCGGCTGCGGCGACATCCACGGCACCAGCGGTCCCTCGGGCGTACCGGGGAGCACCGGCACCTGGCCCTTGCGGGCCAGCTTGCGGACCGCCTTGTCGTGGGCGGCCGCGTGCTCCGGGGACGGTGGCCACGGGAACACCCCGTTCCGGTACGCAGCCCGCAGCGTCGGCGGGTCGAGCACGCCACCCACAGCGATCAGCTCCCGCGGGGCCGCCGCCACGTCGAGGTCGTCGAAGAGCACGGGGCAGCCTACGGTTGTCGGACACTTGGTCGACGCCTGGCATTCATCCAACCCGTGACGGCTGTTACAGGCGCGTGACGCAGGAGCGCAGGTCCCGGCGGCGAAACACTCCGGCATGACTGTCAAGGCCGCCCGACGTCCGCTCGCCCTGCTCGCCGCCGCTTCCGTCGCCGCCGCGCTGGCTGTCTCGCCGCACGCCCGGGCCGGCACGTCGACCCCAGCCCTGGAGGGGATCCCGCACTTCGACCACGTCGTGGTGCTCACCGAGGAGAACGAGGACGCCACCTCGACCTTCGGGGACGCGAGCCCCGCGAAGTACCTGAAGTCGCTGCGCTCCAAGGGCGTGTTCCTGCCCAACTACTTCGGGACCGGGCACGCCAGCCTCGACAACTACCTCGCCATGGTGAGCGGCCAGCCGCCCTATCCGGTCACCATGGGCGACTGCGCCGGGCTGAGCCTGTGGACCTGCGTGCAGCCGCAGGCGCTCCAGGCCGGTGGGCGCCACCTCGCCGACCAGCTCGAGGACGCGAAGCTGACCTGGAAGTCCTACCAGGACGGCACTCCGACGCCGTGCTTCCACGCGGCCTACAAGGCCGGTGACGTGACGCCCGATCCGTACCAGGGTGACAGCACGACCGGTGCCAAGAACTACGCCGACCGGCACAACCCGTTCCTGTACTTCCCGGACGTCATCGAAAACCAGCCGCGCTGCGTGGCCCACCAGCGGCCCTTCACCGACCTGGCGGGAGACCTGAAGCGCAACAGGCTGCCGGCGTTCTCGTTCATCACGCCCGACACCTGCAACGACGGCCACGACGACCCGTGCGCCGGCCAGCAGGTCGGCGGTCTCACCACCGCCGACGCGTTCCTCAAGAAGAACCTGCCGGCGCTGCTGGCCTACCTCGCCAAGCACAACGGGCTGCTGATCCTCAACTTCGACGAGGGCTTCATCCCGTCGAACCCGGCGGCGATCGCTGCCAGCAGCGGCAACTACCTGTGCTCGACGTGCGCCGGCCTCGGCATCGGTGGCCGCACCGGCGCGATCCTCCTCTCGCCGCGGCTCAAGCAAGGTGTCACGGTGACCACCAGCTACGACCACTACAGCCTGCTCCGTACGCTCGAGGACAGCTTCGGGATCTCCGAGCACCTCGGGATGGCGGCGCGGGCGACCGCGATGACGACGGCGTTCGCCGGGACGCGCTGACATCGCACGTGGTGGAGCGGGCGACCGGGATCGAACCGGCACCATCAGTTTGGAAGACCGGGCTGTTTCGCGTCCGCACCCCCTCTGGCCTGCGGTTATGCAGTTGAGGTGCCCGGTCCGTGGGCCAGCGTGGGCCAGACTCACGGCCTGACATGGCCTGAGTTATTCCCCGACGTGGTCATCGACGGTGCGCTGCTGGGCCTGCGCTCGACAGCTGACGCAGGCGCTGATGACCAGGATCAGGCGGCGTTCTGCGCGGTTCCTGACGGGCTGGGCAGCCCGGTGCTGGATGCACAGCCGACACGCCGGCGAGTCGCCTCCTCATCCAGCACTGGGTCACAGGGCTCGGCAGCGACTGCT
>JBKJVH010000042.1:0-12646 GCA_046590985.1 Mycobacteriales bacterium | reverse complement strand
CGCGCCTCGGGGGCGGCGGTGCCGGTGGCGCGGGCGAACGCCGCCGGGTCGGCCACGGCGACGCGACCCCAGCGGAAGGCCGCCACGTTGGCGGCGACCGCGACCCCGTTGAGCTCGATCGCGTCCTCCATCGCCGCGGCCGGGAAGGGCAGTGTGCCGAGCTGGTAGGCGGCCCCGACCAGCAGCAGGTTCGCCGGCGCCGTCGAGCCGAACAGGGCCTCCGAGGCGCCCAGCGCGTCGAGCTCGACCAGCCGGGAGACGCTGGCCCGGACCTTCGCCAGCAGCCCCGCGGTGTCGGTCGCGGGGGCGTGCACGTCGGCGACCTGGGTGCCGGTGGGGGTCTCGGAGGTGGAGACCACCGCGACGGTGGTCGTCGGGGAGCACAGCGCCAGGTTCTTCGCGTCCCCGGCGACGATGAGGTCGAAGCCGAGCAGCAGGTCGGCGCCTGCCCGTCCGACCCGGTTCGCCGGACCCCGGTCTCCCACCCGCAGGTGCGAGGTGACCGGTCCGGCCTTCTGCGAGAGCCCGACCTGGTCCAGCCCGGAGAGCCCGGTGGTGTCGAGAGAATGCCGCAGCGCCGCGGTCGCGAGCAGCTGGTTCACCGTGACGATGCCGGTGCCGCCGACTCCGGTGAGGTAGAGGTCGGCCCCGGCCGAGAGCGTCGGCTCGGCCACGGCCGGCGGCTCGCCGACGGAGCGCCGCTTCGGCTTGCCCTGGGCGACCTGCACGGTGAGGAACGAGGGGCAGTCGCCGTCGAGGCAGGAGTAGTCGGTGTTGCACGACGTCTGGTCGATGCGGGTCTTGCGGCCCAGCTCGGTCTGCACCGGCTGCACGGACAGGCAGTTGCTCTTCGCGCCGCAGTCGCCGCAGCCCTCGCAGGTGGCCTCGTCGATGATGACGCGGGTGGTGCGGATCTCCTGCTTGCCGCGCTTGCGCAGCCGCCGCGCCTCGTTGGCGCACTGCTGGTCGTAGATCAGCACGGTGACGCCGGGGACGTCGCGGAGCTCGCGCTGCACGGCGTCAAGGTCGTCGCGGTGCCGGACCGTGACCCCCTCGGCGAGCTTCGCCCGGCGGTGCTTCCGCGGCTCGTCGGAGACGACGACGATCTGCGCGACCCCCTCGGCGTGCAGCTTGTGGGTGAGCTGCGGGATGGCGAGGCCGCCCTGGGCGTCCTGCGCGCCGGTCATCGCGACGACCTGGTTGTAGAGCAGCTTGTAGGTGATGTTGACCCCGGCGGCGACGCACGCCTGCAGGGCGAGCTGGCCGGAGTGGGCGAAGGTGCCGTCGCCGACGTTCTGGAAGATGTGGTCGACGTCGGTGAACAGGTGCTGGCCGATCCACTGCGAGCCCTCGCCGCCCATCTGGGTCAGCGCAAGCACGGCCTGGTCGGGGCGGTCCGACAAGGTCACCATCGTGTGGCAGCCGATGCCACCACCACCGAGGGAGCCCTCGGGCAGCGGGGTGGAGCGGTTGTGCGGGCAGCCGGAGCAGAAGTACGGCGTCCTCGTGACGGGCGACAGTGACAGCTGGAGGCGGGGGCCGGGCTTGCGGGGCGCGAGCTGGACGCGGTCGCCGAGGATCGTGCGGAGCGGGCCCTCCAGCCGATCGCTGGAGACCTGACCGTCGGCGGGCACGAGCAGCCGACCGTCGGCGCCCTTCTTGCCCCAGACGGCGGGGGCGTTGCTGGCGCCGTACAGCACGTCCTTGATCTGGGACTCCAGGAAGCTGGTCTTCTCCTCGACGACCACGATCTGCTCGAGGCCGACGGCGAACTCTCGGACCAGTCCGGCTCCGAGCGGATAAGGCATCCCGACGCGGAGGACCCGGATGCCGGCGGCTGCGGGGTCGCTGATCCCGAGGTCGCGCAGCGCCTGCAGGGTCGCGTCGTACGCCGTCCCGGTGGAGGCGATGCCGAGCCAGGCCCCCGGGGTGCGCGAGGTGATCTCGTCCAGCGGGTTGGCGGCACCGAACGCCTCGACGGCGGCCCAGCGCGGACCGACCAGGGCGGCCTCCGCGGCGGTCGACATCCGTGGGTCCTGCATGAGCAGCTGGGTGTAGGTCCAAGGCTTGCCCTCCCACTGGACCGGCGGCACCACGATGTCGACGGCCTGGAAGTCGCGGTCGACGGTCCAGAGGCCGTCGGCGACGTCGGCGAGCACCTTGACACCGACCCAGCAGCCGGACAACCGGGACAGCGCCACCCCGTACATGCCGAAGGTGATCATCTCCTCGCCGTTGCGCGGGGTGAGGACCGGCATCCCGAACGACGCGAGGGTGCGCTCGCTGGTGCAGGGCACGGTGGAGGACTTCGCGCCGGGGTCGTCGCCGGCCATCACCAGCACCCCGCCCTTGGCGTTCGCCCCGTAGGTGTTGCCGTGCCGGAGCGCATCGCCGGCGCGGTCCACGCCGGGGCCCTTGCCGTACCACATGCCGATCACGCCGTCGTGGGTCTGGTTGCCAGGGACCTGCTGGCTGCCCCAGACCGCCGTCGCGCCGAGCTCCTCGTTGAGACCGGGGATCAGGTTGACGCTGTGCTCGGTCGTGAGCTGCGGCAGGCCGTGCAGCAGCTTGTCGAGGCCGCCCAGCGGGGAGCCGGGGTAGCCACTGAGCAGCGACGCGATGTTCTTGCCCTGCGCGCGGTCCCGGACGTGCTGCTCCACCAGCAGCCGGGCGATCGCCTGCACCCCGGTCAGCAGGACCGGCCGGGCACCCGCGACATAGCGGTCCTTCGGCTCGTAGGCACGGCGACCTGCGGGGTTGCCGGTGGGGCGGTCGTCAACGGCCGTCACGAAGGGCTCCTGGGCTCGGGGAAGCCCCCAGCCTCGACGGCATTGCCGCTGGGGTCAATCGGGGCCGGCTTGGTTGCGCAATCCGCTCATGATCGCGCCGCAACCTTGGGCTCAGCTGCGCTCGTTGCTCAGGCCTCGGGGAGCAGGTCGCCCAACAGCGGCATCACCCGAAAGGGCACCCGGGTCTTGAGCACGACCTGGGTCGTGGTGGAGACCACGCCCGGCGTCGACAGCAGGCTGTGCACCACGGCCTGCAGGTCGTCCGTGGACCGGCAGGCGACCCGCACCAGCAGGTCGCCGGTCGAGCCGGCCACCTCTTCGACCAGCAGCACGGCGGGGTTGCCTTCCAGCGCCGCGCACGCCTCCTCGATCTCGGCGTGCCGGAGGTTGATCGCGACGACCGCGGAGACGTTGAACCCAAGCTGCCGGATGTCGATCCCGCGGTCGTTTGCGCCGAGGACGCCCTCGCGGTGCAGCCGGTCCAGCCGTGCCTGCGCGGTGTTGCGGACCACCCCGGCGCGCTCGGCGAGCTCGCTGACCGTCAGGCGCGGATCCGCGGTGAGCGCACGCAGGATCCGGACGTCGACGGCGTCGGGCGTGAACACGGGGCGGAGCCTACGGCGGTCGGTACGGTGACAGCGTGCGAGTCCTGATCTCCTCCACCTGGGGCTACGGCCACGTCTTCCCGATGGTCCCGCTGGCGAAGGCGCTGCTCGCCGCGGGGCACCAGGTGAGGTGGGCCACGAACGAGCCGGCGTGCGGCCTTGTCGCAGCGGCGGGGATCGCCACCACCGCGTCGGGGCTCGACGCCGCTGGGGTCGCCGCCACCGAGCACCGGCTCCGGTCCGCATCGGCCGCCCTGCTCCCTCAGGACCGGGCCGCGTTCGCCTTCCCGAACATGTTCGGGAGCTGGGTGGCGCCGGCGATGGCCCGCGACCTGCTCGCCGTCGCGCAGGCGTGGCGCCCCGACGTGATGGTGCACGAGAGCGCCGAGCTGGCGGCTCCCCTGGTGGCGGCGCTGCTGGACGTGCCGTTGGTGACGCACTCCTTTGGCAGCGCCGTGCCGGTGCCGTTCCTCGCCCGGGCCGGAGAGCTCCTGGCCGGCTTGTGGCAGGAGCACGGGCGGGACGTCACTCCCTACGCCGGCTGCTTCACCGGGGGCTACCTCGACCTGTGCCCGCCATCGGTGCAGGGCCAGTCCTTGGAGCACATCAGCACCCGCATCCCCGTCCGGCCGATGGGGTACACCGGGGAGCCCCAGGGCCTGGTCCTCCCGGAGGACCCGCGGCCGCTGGTCTACCTGACCTTGGGCACCGTGCACAACAAGCCTGCGCCGCTCAAAGCCGCGGTGGAGGCCCTGGCCGGGCTGGGAGCCCGCGTGCTGGTGACGGTGGGCGGGAACGGCGACCCGGCAGCCCTCGGAGCTCCGGGAGAGCACGTGCAGGTGGAGCGCTGGGTGTGCCAGTCGGAGGTGCTGCAGCAGGCGGCCGTCGTGGTCTCGCACGGTGGCTCCGGCACGTTCCTCGGCGCGCTGGCGGAGGGGCTCCCTCAGGTCTTCCTCCCGCAGGCCGCCGACCAGTTCCGCAACGCCGCGGCCGGCCTCGCGGCCGGGGCGGGGCTCGCTCTCCACCCGGACGACGCCACCCCACAGGCCGTTGCGGGAGCGGTGGAACGGGTTCTCCACGAGGAGGCGTTCCGGCTGGCCGCAGGGACGGTGGCAGCCGAGATCGCCGCCATGCCCGCGCCCGAGCAGATCGTGCCGACCCTGGAGCGGCTCAGGCCGTGACGACCGAGTCGGCGTCCTGGAGCCCCAGCTCGACGACGCTGACCTCACGCATCTTGAACTTCTGCACCTTGCCGGTGATGGTCATCGGGAACTCGTCGGTGAACCGGACGTAGCGCGGCACCTTGTAGTGCGCGAGCTTGCCCGTGCACCAGGCCTTCAGCTCCTCCGGAGTCAGGGCCGACCCGTCCACCACACGCACCCACGCACAGAGCTCCTCGCCGAACTTCGTGTCCGGAACGCCGACGACCTGTACGTCGATCACCTCGGGATGGGTGTAGAGGAACTCCTCGACCTCCCGCGGGTAGACGTTCTCGCCACCCCGGATCACCATGTCCTTGCTGCGACCCACGATCGACAGGTAGCCCTCGTCGTCCATCACGGCGAGGTCGCCGGTGTGCATGAAGCCGGCGGCGTCGATGGCCTCGGCCGTCTTGTCGAGGTCGTTCCAGTAGCCGAGCATGACGCCGTACCCGGCGGTGCAGAGCTCGCCGGTCTCGCCCCGCTGGACCGTCTCGCCGCTCTCGGAGACCACCTTGACCGTCACGTGCGGGTGGACGCGGCCGACCGTGCCGGTGCGCCGCTCGAGGCTGTCGTCGGACCGCGTCTGGGTGCTGACCGGGGAGGTCTCGGTCATGCCGTACGCGATCGTGACGTCGGGCATGAAGACCTGGACCTGCTTCATCACCTCCACCGGGCAGGGCGAGCCGGCCATGATGCCCGTCCGCAGGGACGACACGTCGAAGCTCTCGAAGTCGGCCAACCCCAGCTCGGAGATGAACATCGTCGGGACCCCGTACAGGGAGGTGCAGCGCTCCTGCTGGACGGCACGCAGGGTTGCCGCGGGGTCGAACGCGGGCGACGGGATGACGACGCTGGCACCGTGCGTCAGCGCCCCGAGGTTGCCCATCACCATCCCGAAGCAGTGGTAGAACGGCACCGGCACGCAGATCCGGTCAGCTTCGGTGTAGCCGCACCCAGCGCCGACGAGGAAGCCGTTGCCCAGGATGTTCCGGTGGCTCAGCGTGGCGCCCTTGGGGAAGCCGGTGGTACCGGAGGTGTACTGGATGTTGATCGGGTCCTCGGGCAGCAATCCCCTGTCAGGCAGGGGATCTCCGTCCTGGGCGAGCGCCTCCCACTCGGGGCTGCCGAAGAAGATCGCCGCGACGTCCGGGGCGGCCTCGGCGGTCATCGCCGTGTAGTCGCTGGTCTTGAAGCTCGGAGCCGCGATCAGCAACGAGACCCCCGCCTGCTCCAGGACGTAGGCGAGCTCGTGGGTCCGGTACGCCGGATTGATCGTCACCAGGATCGCTCCGAGCCGAGCAGTGGCGTACTGCACCAGCACCCACTCGTAGCAGTTGGGGGACCAGATGCCGACCCGGTCGCCCTTGTCGACCCCCCGGGCCATCAGGCCGCGCGCCAGCCGGTCCACGTCGGCGGACAGCTCGGCGTAGGTGAAGCGCACGTCCTGCTCCACCGACACCAGAGCCTCGCGGTCGCCGTACAGCGAGACCGCCAGGTCCAGCGCACCACCGATAGTCGTCGTCGGCAGCTCGGGGACATCCGGACCTGAGTCGATCGCGAGGGCAGTCATGCTTGTCAGCCTGCCTCGTCAACACCGATCCGTCACGGGGCAGAGGACCTCCACCGGCAGGGCCGCATGGATGTCGTCGACCGACCGCGCCACCAGCACCTCGACGGGTCCGGGATCGACGTACCAGCCCTTGTCCGTGCGGGGGAGCGGGCCCTGTCCGGCCGGCACCAGGCCGCCGTCCGCCAGCCGCTCCTGCAGGTGCGCCCGCTCGGTCGAGCCCGGGTCCCAGTAGGCGAAGGCGCGGTCCCCCAGGACCACCTCGACCTTCCGGGTCTCGCCCGGTTGGAGCAGCACCTTGGCGAACCCCCGCAGCTCGGTCCGCGGGCGCTGCAGCCGCGAGCGCCGCGGCCGGACGTACACCTGCACCACCTCGCTGCCCGGACGATCGCCGGTGTTGGTCACCGGCACCCGCACCGTGACAGCCTCCCCGGGCGCGAAGGCCGGCGCCGACACGGTCGCTTCCCCCCAGGCGAAGGTCGTGTAGGACAGCCCGTGGCCGAACGGGAAGGCCACCGGCAGCTGCCGGGTGTCGTACCAGCGGTAGCCGACGAGCAGGCCCTCGCGGTAGACCGCGACGTCGTTCTCACCCGGGAAGGCGCCGAACGCCGGGGTGTGCTCGAGCCGCTGGGGGAGCGTGACCGGGAGCCGACCGGACGGCTCAGCGCGACCGTGCAGCACGTCGTCGAGCGCGTACGCCACCTCTTGGCCCCCGAGCCACGGCAGCAGGATCGCGGCGCCCTGGTCGGCCCAGGGCATCGTGACCGGAGCACCGGCGCACACCACCACCACGGTGCGCGGGTTGGCCTCGCACACCCGCCGGACCAGCTCGTCCTGATCACCGGGAAGCGACATCGCTTCGCGATCGTGCCCCTCGGACTCCCACTCCTCGGTCGTGCCGACCACCACGACGGCGACGTCGGCGCCCCGGGCTGCCGCCACCGCCGCACCGATCGGATCAGCGACGGGCGGCGGGCGATGCCCGACCTGGACCCCGTGCAGCACGGCGGAGTGCTCCGCGGAGTACTCCACGACCAGCTCGACGACCGTCCCGGCCGTCAGGTCGACGGGCGCCTCGAGCTGCCTGCTCCCGAACCCGAAGAACTCGGCGCCTTGCGGTGGCGGGTCCGTGATGCCGTCGAGGACCACCACCCCGTCGACCAGCACCCGGGCCCGACCGGCCTGGACGAGGGTGAGCACATGGCTGCCGGACTCACGCACCTCGAGGCGGGAGGTGGCGCGGAAGGAGAAGCCGTCTTCGACGAGCCCGGGGTCCGGACTGCCGAACCAGAGCAGCTTGAGGTCCGCCTCCACGAAGGTGCTGTGCACCGGCCCGGACCAGTCAGGGGTGGCGAACGTGTCCAGGCGAGTGCCGGGCGCGACCAGCGGCCGGGTGGTGAGCTCGATGTCGCAGCCACGCTGCAGCCCCAGCCGGTCGCCGAGCTGCGGGGCGAGCACCTCGTGCAGCGAGGGCGAGCGGTGCGGCCGTAGCTGAGCGGAGCCACCGCCCATGATGTGCGCCCGGGCAGCGAGCGGTCCGATCAGGGCGACCGTGCCACCCGGCGCGAGCGGCAGAACCCCGTCGTTCTTGAGGAGCACCGTGCCGGAAACGGCTGCCCTGTAGGCGATCTCGCGGTGTGCCGGCAGGTCGACCGCCGTCTCCCGGTCAGGCAGGTCGTCCCACGCCCCCAACCGGTCGAGCAGCGTCAGGTAGCGCAGGACGATCGCGTCGAGGACCTCCTCCGCGACCTCGCCGGCCACCACCGCTTCCGCGAGCTTCGCGCCGAAGAACCGGTCCGGACCCGGCATCTGGAGGTCCAGCCCTGCATGGGCGCTGCCGACGGTGGAGCCCACCGCGAACCAGTCGGTCATCACGAGCCCATCGAAGCCGAGGTCGCCGCGCAGCACGCCCTCGAGCAGGTCCTGATCCTCGCTGCACCAGCGACCGTTGACCCGGTTGTAGGACGTCATCACCGCGAGCAGCCCGGCCTCCCGGATGGCTGTCTCGAAGGGCGGGAGGTAGAGCTCTCGCAGGGATCGCTCGTCGACGACTGCGTTGATGGTGGTCCGCTCGAACTCCGCCTCGTTGGCGACGAAGTGCTTGGCGGTGGCCGCGACGCCTCTGCTCTGGACACCGCGGACGAAGCCGGCCGCGATCTTCCCGGTGAGCAACGGGTCTTCGGAGTAGCACTCGAACCCGCGGCCACCGAGGGGGTGCCGGTGCAGGTTGATGGTCGGCGCGAGCAGCACCCGGGCGCCCTTCGTGCGGGCCTCCTCGCCGAGGACCTGGCCGACCTCCTCGACCAGGCCGGGGTCCCAGGTCGCGCCGAGCGCTGAACCGCAGGGCACGCAGGCAGCGGTGACCCGCCCGGCGCCGAGGAGGGCTGAACCGCGGGCCCCGTTCGGGCCATCCGTCAGCGTGAGCTCCGGGATGCCGTGCGCCGGCAGGCCGGGGACGGTCCAGAGGTCGCGACCTGCGGTCAGCGAGGCCTTCTCCTCGACGGTGAGAGTCATCAGCAGCCGTTCCGGGTCCTTCATCCTCAAATCCTAAACACCAACTCGGTTTTCACCTCGGTTCTCTTACACTCGCCCCCATGGCAGCTGGCAGCGGTCCGCGGGGGCCCTACGCGAAGACCGAGGCCCGCCGCGCGGACATCCTGCGTACCGCCCTCGAGGCCTTCTCGGTGCATGGCTTCCAGGGCTCGTCGCTGCGCGAGATCGCCGAGGCCGTCGGGCTGAGCCAGGCCGGGGTGCTCCACCACTTCAGCTCCAAGGAGGCGCTGCTGGCCGCTGTTCTGGCCGAGAAGGACGCCGAGTCCGTCGCGCACTTCAGCGGCGCGACGGGACTCGGGATCCTCGAGGGGCTGCGGGGTGTCGTCGTCCACAACCTCGCGCAGCCAGGGCTGATCCGGCTGTTCACGACCCTCTCGGCTGAGGCCCTCAACCCCGAGCACCCTGCGCACGCGTTCTTCCAGGAGCGCTACGAGGTCGCCCGCAGCATGCTGGCAGCCGCCCTGGCGCACGGTCAGCGCGAGGGCACCGTGTCCACCGATCTCGACACGGTTCAGGCCGCCGCGCTGGTGCTCGCCCTCATGGACGGCCTGCAGCTGCAGTGGCTGCTCCACGAGGACTTCGACATGCTCGGCGCCTTCGACCTCTTCCTGACGGCGTTCCGCGACCTGCTCAGCCCGGTGTAGCTCCCCGCTCGAGATCGAGCAGCCACTGCTTGCGCTCGAGCCCGCCGCCGTACCCGGTGAGGCTGCCGGTGCTCCCGACGACCCGGTGACATGGGACCACGACGCTGCACGGGTTCTTGCCGTTCGCGAGCCCGACCGCGCGGCTGGCCCCGGGCTTCCCGAGGTGCTCGGCAAG
Source organism: Mycobacteriales bacterium (assembly GCA_046590985.1). GTDB lineage: Bacteria > Actinomycetota > Actinomycetes > Mycobacteriales > SCTD01 > RYN-111. The sequence continues at coordinate 3,111 of JBKJVH010000042.1, read as the reverse complement.
CTGCCCGTAGCTCCAGGTCTCGCCGTACGGGATCTGCTGCAGACCGACCCAGACCGCCTGCTGGAAAGGGGTTCCGGCCATCGCCAGCGGCACGTCGAACTCCTTGAGCTCGCGGCGGAAGTAGGCCTCGAGCTGCTCGCGCACGGCAGGCAGGATCGTGTCGTCCCGCTCGAAGGCGAGGTCCGGCAGGTGTCGCTGGTCCACCATGTAGACGCCGGCAAGGGCATCGCCGGCCGCCACCAGGGTGAGCGGTCCGATCGGGCTGTCGACCGTGGTCAGGGTCGTCATGAGAGGGCTCCTTGGGGTAGCTGGTTGATGGGGTGCTCGCCGACGGCCCAGAGGTGCTGGACCGCGTACGCCCGCCAGGGGCGCCAGCGCTCGGCGTGCGTGAGGAGGTCCTTGGGAAGGCCGAGCCGGGCGGCCAGCTGGAGCACGCCGAGATCGGTGGGCAGGAAGGCGTCCGGGTCGCCGAGGCAGCGCATCGCGACGGTCTCGACGGTCCACGGCCCGATCCCCTTCAGGGCTGCGAGCTGCTCCCTTGCCCGGAGCCGATCGACGCCGGGGTCGAGGTCGAGGCTGCCGTCCGCCAGCGCGCGAGCCAACCGGAGCAGGGTCTGCTTGCGACTGAGGGGCATCGCGAGCATCTCCGGATCCACCTCACTGAGCTGGGCCGGAGTGGGGAAAAGGTGCGTGAGACCGCCTGCTGGGTCGTCGATCTCGTCGCCGTGCGCCAGGACCAGGCGACCTGCGAGGGTGCGGGCGGCGGCGGTGCTGACCTGCTGCCCGAGGACCGCCCGGAGCGCCATCTCCTGCTCGTCGACGGTGCGGGGGACCCGCCGGCCGGGGGCTTTCGCGATCAGCGGCTCGAGGACGGGGTCGATCGCGAGCAGCGCGTCGATCGCCACCGGGTCGGCGTCCAGGTCCAGCAGCCGCCGGCAGCGCGCGATGGCCACCGAGAGGTCGCGCAGGTCCTGCAGGTGCAGCGTGCAGCGGATGTGCTCCGGGGTCGGCGTCAGGGCCACCGTCCCGTTCCCGTGCGGCAACCGCAGCGTCCGCCGGTAGGCGCCGTCGCGCCACTCCTCCACGCCCGGGACCGCGGTCGCGACGAGGTGGCCGAACAGGTTGTCGGGAAGCAGTGGCTGCCGGAAGGGCAGCCGCACGGTGACCGACCCCTTCGCGGGCGGGAGCCTCAGCTGGGCTCGCGTGCGCAGGTCTCCGGGAGTGGTGGCGAACACCTCACGGACGGTGTCGTTGAACTGCCGGACGCTGCCGAAGCCGGCCGCGAACGCGACCTCCGCCAGCGGCAGGCCGGTGGTCTCGATGAGCAGCCGGGCGGTCTGGGCGCGCTGCGCCCGGGCGAGGCCGAGCGGGCCCGCACCGAGCTCGGCCCGGAGCAGCCGCTCGAGCTGACGCCGGCTGTAGCCGAGCCGGGTCGCCAGCCCGGGCACGCCCTCGCGATCGATGACCCCGTCGCCGATGAGCCGGACCGCCCGGGCAACCAGATCGCCCCTGCTGTCCCACTCCGGCGAGCCAGGGGTGGCGTCCGGTCGGCAGCGCTTGCAGGCCCGAAAGCCGGCCGCCTGCGCCGATGCGGCCGTGGGGTGGAAGGTGATGTTCTGCGGCTTGGGCGGGACGGCAGGGCAACTGGGGCGGCAGTAGATCCCGGTGGTCCGGACAGCGGTGAAGAACCAGCCGTCGAAGCGGGCGTCCTTGGACTGGACGGCCCGCAGGCACTGCTCGACGTCCTGATGCATGCCTCGATCATGGCCCGTGCCAACCGCACTGTCTGGCGGTTTTGCGACAGGCACCTCGAGCCCGGCTCGTCGGCCTGCGCTTTTCGGGTCCTTCGGCAGCCCCACGTCACACGAGTGCCCCCGGTAGGATTCGAACCTACGATGGCGCTTTCGCGCGGCGGATTAAAAGTCCGCAGACATCGGCCGCTAGTCGACAAGGGCGGGTCGTCGGAGCATCGTGAGACGCCTTCCGAAGTACCTGGCGTCATTGTGCCTGACGGACGGGCGGCGCCGGCGCAGAGGGGCCACCCTTCGCCTCCCGTGAACCCCGGTTTACTGTGGAACCAGAGACACCCCGACTCCTGAGGAGAGCACCGTGCGCGATGCCGTGATCGTTGAAGCCGTCCGTACCCCCGTGGGGAAGCGCGGCGGGGGGCTCTCGGGGATTCACTCCGCCGACATCTCCGCCCTCGTCCTGCAGGCGCTGGCCGAGCGCTCCGGCATCGACCCGGGCCTGGTCGATGACGTGGTCTGGGGCTGTGTGATGCAGATCGGCGAGCAGACCTTCGACATCGCCCGCACCGCCGTGCTGTCGGCCGGCTGGCCCGAGCACGTCCCCGGCACGACGGTCGACCGCCAGTGCGGCTCCTCACAGCAGGCCGTGCACTTCGCGGCCGCGGGCGTCATCGCCGGGCACTACGACCTAGCGGTCGCCGGGGGCGTCGAGATGATGAGCCGCACCCCGATGGGGTCGTCGTTCACCGCGAGCCCCCTCGGTGAGCTCTATGCCGAGCGCTACGGCAGCGACTTCCCCAACCAAGGGATCGGCGCCGAGCAGATCGCCGACACCTGGGGTTTGTCGCGCCAGCAGCTCGATGAGTACGCCTTGCAGAGCCATGAGCGCGCTGCCGCGGCCCAGGACGGCGGCGCCTTCGAGGCGCAGATCGCCCCGATCGCAGGCGTGAGCACTGACGAGGGCATCCGCCGCGGCGGGACTCTCGAGAAGCTCGGATCACTGAAGGCAGCGTTCAAGGAGGACGGCAAGATCACCGCCGCCAACTCCTCGCAGATCAGCGACGGCAGCGCGGCTCTGCTGATCACCACGTCGGAGTTCGCCGCGGCGCACGGGCTGACGCCGTTGGCTCGGATCCACACGGCGGTCGTGATCGGTGCGGCCCCGATGCCGATGCTCACCGCCCCGATCCCCGCCACTCAGAAGGCGCTCGCCAAGTCGGGACTGACGATCGACGAGATCGGCGCCTTTGAGGTCAACGAGGCCTTCGCCTCGGTCCCCCTCGCGTGGCTCAAGGACATCGGGGCGGACGAGAAGGCCGTCAACCCGCTTGGCGGCGCGATCGCCCTCGGTCTCCCGCTCGGC
>JBKJVH010000156.1:0-20767 GCA_046590985.1 Mycobacteriales bacterium | reverse complement strand
GACGAGGCGCTCGGCTTCGGGGGCTACACCCTCGCGGACTGCCCGCGCGCCGACCTCAAGGCCCCGCCCCAGCCGTTCCGGATGCGCTGATCTGCGGACCGGTTCGGCGCTCAAACCGGCTTCGCCGGTGCCGGCCCGACACGGGCAATCCTCACCGTGGCGAACGATGACGTGCCTGAGACAACATTTGGTCGGGGTGACAGGATTTGAACCTGCGGCCTCTACGTCCCGAACGTAGCGCGCTACCAAGCTGCGCCACACCCCGATGGTGCAGCGGCAAGCCTAGCGGACGTTGTCACCGGCACATCCCGGTCGGCAGCTGCGCCGTACCGGACTAGCCTCGCAGGCATGGGACAGCTCAAGGACCGCCTGCACGCCGACCTCACCACTGCCATGAAGGCGCAGGACGAGCTCAGCCGCGCCACGCTGCGGATGGTGCTCACTGCCATCGGGAACGAGGAGGTCGCCGGTGCGTCGGCCCGCAAGCTCAGCGACGACGAGGAGCTCAAGGTCGTCGCCCGCGAGGCCAAGAAGCGCAGGGAGGCCGCCGAGGCGTTCGCCACCGGCGGGGCCACTGACCGGGCCGCGCGTGAGCTCGCCGAGGAGGGCGTCATCAACGCCTACCTGCCGGCGCAGTTGTCGGACGCCGAGCTCACCGCGCTGGTGGCTGAGGCGCTGGCCGAGTCGGGCGCCAGTGGTCCGCAGGCGATGGGTCAGGTCATGAAGGCGGTCGGGCCGAAGGTCGCCGGCCGGGCCGAGGGCGGCCGGGTCGCGGCAGCCGTCCGGGCCGCGCTGGCCTAAGGCGTCTGGCTCGGCGCGGGGGGACTGGCCGTCGGCTTGGGCGGCTTCGGCGGCCGGGAGGGCTTGGCGGTCGGAGGTGGCACGGTCCCCGTCGGTCCGGGCGTGGGCGTCGGCGTCGCCACCGGCGGCAGGCCGTTCGACGGGATCAGCGTGATCGTCGAGCCGGCCGGCACCCGCGCGCCGGCGGCCGGGCTGGTACGAGCCACCGCACCGGACGGGATCGGCGCGGCGTTGACCGGGGTGCCGACGGCCACCCCGAAGCCGGCCTGCTGCAGCACGCTGGTCGCGACATCGACCGGCTGGCCGGTCACGTCCGGCACGCCGACCTGCTGCCCGACGCTCTGAGCCGGCGGCGCATCCGGGAAGTTCACAGCGGGCACGCCGTCGAGCGCCCCCAGCATGAGTGAGCGCCAGATGGCGGCCGGGATGGTGCCGCCGTACACCTGGCGGTAGTAGTTGCCGTTGATCGTGACGCCGACCATCGGGGAGGGCGTGGACTTGCCGACCCAGACCGCGGTGGACAGCTGGGGGGTGTAACCGATGAACCACGCCGCCCTGCTCTGGTTGGTGGTGCCGGTCTTGCCGGCCGCTGGCCGACCGATCGAAGCGCTGGCGCCGGTGCGGCTGCGCGACGGACCATCGATGACGCCCCGCAGGATCGAGGTGACCGTGTCGGCGACGTCCGGCTCCATCGCCTGGCTGCACCGGTCCTGCTTGAGGACCAGGGCGTGGCCCTTGCTGTCGGTGATCGAGGTGACCGGCTTCGGAGGGCAGAACAGGCCGTGCTGGGCGAAGGTGGCGTAGGCGGCCGACATCGCCAGCGGGCTCACGGTCACGGCCGAGCCGAGCACGAACGACGGCAGGTCGCGGCGGAGGCGGCCACCGGCGAACGTGCCATCGACCTGGCGCACGCCCATCGCCTCGGCGAGGCCAGGAGGTGTCACCAGCCCGGTCCGCTCCTCGAGCTGGATGAAGTAGGTGTTGACCGACGCCCAGGTCGCCGCCACCAGGTCGAAGTTGCCGGCTTCGGAGTCGCCGGCGTTCCCCGGGCAGCCTCCCGAGGACGTCTTGTACGTGAAGGCCTTCGGGCAGTAGCTCGCGGGTGCGTACAGGCGAAGATGCGTGGAGATGCCCATCTGGATGGCACGTGCGAGCACGAACGCCTTGAAGGTCGATCCGCCCTGGAAGCCGACCGAGCCACCGATCGCGTAGTTGACCTTGGTCTGGCCCTTCTTCGCGCCGAAGGGGCGGTCGACGGCCATCGCCTTCACCTCGCCGGTGCCGGGCTCAACGGTGTCGGCGACCGCGAGCGCACCGAACGGGTCGTTCGCGGGGACCTTGCTGTCGACCGCTTTCTGCGCGGCCGCCTGCACCTTCGGGTCCAGCGTGGTCTTGATGGTCAGGCCGCCGCCCAGCAGCCGCTCCTGGCGCTCCTGCTTGGTGTCGCCGAGGGCAGCGCCTGCGGGCCCGTCCTCGAGGTAGCGGCGCACGTAGTCGCAGAAGAACGGCGCCGTCACCCCGGGCGCCTCGCAGCCGCTCTTGACCGTCACGACGTGCAGGCGGAGCGGTTCGCGGGAGGCCTTGAGCTGGTCGTCCTTGCCGATGTACCCGAGCTGGAGCATCCGGGTCAGCACGGTGTTGCGCCGGGCCACCGCGGCCTGCGGGTGCGCCGTCGGGTCGAACTTGCGGGGGTTCTGGACCATCCCGGCGAGGAGCGCGCCCTGCGCCAGGTTGAGCTTGCTGACCGGCTTGCCCCAGTAGTGGTTCGCTGCCGTACCGATCCCGTACACGCCGTTGGAGTAGTAGGCGATGTTGAAGTAGCCCTCGAGGATCTGGTTCTTGCTGAGCGACTTCTCGAGGTAGAGGGCGTACTTCGCCTCCTGCAGCTTGCGCTTGGCGGTGCGTTCGATCGCGGCCTTCTGGCCGGCCTCGGTGCGGGCCTCCTCGATCAGCAGGTTCTTGACGTACTGCTGCGTCAGCGCCGAGCCGCCCTGCTGGACCGACCCGGAGCTGGAGTTGCGGACCACGGCGCGCAGCGTGCCCTTGACGTCGATGCCGCGGTGCTCGTAGAACCGGTTGTCCTCGATCGCGACGAGGGCCTGCCGGGCGAGTACGGGGACCTGCGCGAGCTTGATCGGCACCCGGTTCTCGGTGAAGAGCGTGGCCAGGACGTTGCCGTCCCGGTCGAGGATCTTGCTCCGCTGCGACAGCGACAGGACCGGTAGCTTGGCGGGGAGCTTGTTGAAGGTGTCGGCCGCGCCCTTGCCGAGGAGGCCGAGGCCCCCGATCAGGGGGAACGCGAGACCGGCCATCACGACGCCGGCGACGAGGCTCACGGCCAGCGCGAGCGCCAGCCGTACGAGCCCGGGGGAGGTCCTCACAGCGTCAGCCTACGTCTCGGGACCACGCCGTGTGACGAATGTCCGGATCGTCCAGATAGTCCTTCGGGACTACCCCGAAAGGGTCATTTCGTGTCCTGCACACCCCTGCGTCCACTTCCTACGGTTCCTGTACGACTCCCGCGACCCGGGAACCCTCTGCGAGCAAGGACCGCTTTGACCATGCGCTCTGTCGAGACCGTGCACGACTGGACGACACAGGCGGCGTGCAACAACGCCGACCCGGATGACCTGTTCGTCAGCGGCGCTGCGCAGAACCGCGCCAAGGCCGTCTGCCAAGGCTGCCCGGTACGGACCGAGTGCCTCGCCGACGCCCTCGACAACCGTGTCGAGTTCGGCGTCTGGGGCGGCATGACCGAGCGTGAGCGCCGGGCGCTGCTGCGTCGTCGGCCCGACGTGACGTCCTGGAAGCAGCTGTTCAGCGAGGCCAAGGCCACGATCGTCCGCCAGGAGCACGCCTCCTGAGCTCCCTGTTCTGAGCGCAGGGGGTCCGCCGCCCCGGAGAGTTGGCCGATCTTTGCGGACCTGCCGGGCGCGGCGCGTCGCGCAGGCCCACAAAGATCGCCATCGGCTAGCCGGCGGCGCCTGATCATTGCGGGGGGAGCGCGCCCACGCGGTCGTCCAGACCCGCAAGGATCGGCTGGACCGTCAGCCGGCGGCGAGGTCGGTGCCGACGGCGCGCAGGCCGTCAAGGTCGTGGACGTCACCGGGCTGGGCGGCGACCTCGACGACCGGGACGCGCGGGTGTGCGCTGGTGAAGCGCTCCTGCAGCCGGCTCTCCCGCTGAGACAGCGTCAGCCGGTCGGCGTGCAGTCGCAGCACGCCCGCGGTGAGCGAGGTCGGGTCGAGCTCCTCAGCGGCGGCGAGGGACTTCTGGGCGGTGAGGCCCGCCGCGGCTGAGCGGTGCACGCGGTTCACGACCAGGCCGGCGAGCGGCATCTGCTCCTCGGCGAGGCGCTCGACGAAGTAGGACGCCTCGCGGAGGGCGTCTCGCTCGGGGGTGGCGACGACGACGAAGGCGGTACCCGGGTCCTTCAGCAGGTCATAGGTCGCTTGGGCACGCTCGCGGAAGCCACCGAACATCGTCTCCAGCGCCGCCACGAACTGCGACAGGTCCTGAAGCACCGAGGCACCGATGATCTTGGTGATCGCGCCGGTGAAGACGTTGAACCCGACGGTGACGACCTTGAGGTAGGCCTTGCCGCCGGCCTTGGCGGGCGCGAGCAGCACCTTGACGAGCCGGCCGTCGAGGAAGGTCGTGAGCCGCTCCGGGGCGTCCAGGAAGTCCAGCGCCGACCGGGTGGGCGGGGTGTCGACGACGATCAGGTCATACGCGCCGATGGCCTTGAGCTGGCCGAGCTTCTCCATGGCCATGTACTCCTGCGTACCGGCGAAGGAGCTCGAGAGCGCCTGGTAGAACGGGTTGTCGAGGATCTGCTGGGCCTTCTCCGCGTCCGCGTGCGTCTCGACGATCTCGTCGAACGTGCGCTTCATGTCGAGCATCATGGCGTCCAGCGAGCCGTCGACGCCCTTGACGGCCCGGGGGGTGTTGTCGAGCTCGGTGAGCCCCATCGACTGCGCGAGCCGGCGCGCCGGGTCGATGGTGAGCACGACCGTACGGCGGCCCATCTCGGCGCCGCGCAGGGCCAGGGCGGCGGCAGTGGTGGTCTTGCCGACGCCCCCGGAGCCGCAGCAGACCACGATCTGGGCGGTCTGGAGGACGTGGTCGATGTCGAGCTTCATCCGTTGAGTCCCTGCTCGTGGAGCATCGTCGCGAGCTCGTAGAGCCCGCCGAGGTCGATCGCCTGCGGCAGCAGCGGCAGCTCGTAGGAAGGCCGGTGCAGCTCGGCTAGGGCATCGCGGCCGCGCTCCTCGAGGGCGACCCGGGCGGCGTGGTCGGCGGCTTCGGCGGCGAGTACGGGGGCGAGCACGACGTCCAGGCCGACGCTCTTCAGGCCGATCTCCAGCGCGCCCAGGTCCAGCTGGCCGCGTTCGGCCGCAAGCAGGTCCGCCGGTTGCAGGCTGGGGGTGCGGACGGCGTTGACGATCACGCCGCCGACCGGCAGCCCGAGCGAGGTCAGCTCGGAGATCGCGTCGATCGTCTCCTGAACGGGCATCTCCTCGAGCAGCGTCACCAGGTGCACCACCGTCTGGTTGCTGCGGAAGAGCTCCATCACCCGGTCGCTCTGGCTCTTCAGCGGGCCGACCTTGGCGAGCGCCCCGATCTCGTGGGAGATGTTGAGGAACCGCGGGACTCGCCCTGTGGGCGGGGCGTCCAGCACGACGTGGTCGTACACGAACCGGCCGTTGACGGAGCGGACGGTCGCCTCCTTCACCTTGCCGGTGAGGAGTACGTCCTTGAGCCCGGGCGCGATGGTGGTGGCGAAGTCGATCGCCCCGATCCGGCGCAGTGTGCGGGCCGGGATGCCGGTGGGGCTGAGCTTGTAGAACATGTGGAGGTAGTCCAGCAGCGCCTGCTCCGGGTCGACCGCCAGGGCGTAGACGTCACCGCCATCCGGAGCGACCGCCACCTTGCGCTCCTCGTAGGGGAGCGGCGCGGTGTCGAAGAGCTGCGCGATGCCCTGCCGGCCCTCGACCTCGGCCAGCAGTACCTTCTTGCCGCCGCTGGCGAGGGACAGGGCGAGCGCGGCAGCGACGGTCGTCTTGCCCGTACCGCCCTTGCCCGAGACGACGTGCAGCCGGGCGGTCGGAAAGTCGGACATGAGTGAGAGCGTAGGCGGCCGAAAGGGGGAAGCGCCTCTTGTAGGCCCTCCTAGTGACGCATCTGGCAATCGAACATGTCAAAACCGAATCGGTGCAGGAACAACGCCGGAAAGGGCGAATCTCCTCAGGTGTGATGCGAGCCACACCTCGCACCCTGTTCAAAGGACGACCCAGTGAAGCTGATTCAGATGCCTGCCCACCTGACCCCGGCCGTCGCCGAGCCGACCTGGCGGGGGGACGCGCAGTGCCGTCGTGACAACGCGACGTTCTTCTTCTCCCCCGGCCACTTCGAGCTCAAGGACGAGAAGGCCCTGCGCGAAGGCCAGGCGCGGGCGATCTGCCGCGCCTGCCCCGTCCAGCAGGCCTGCCTGGAGTACGCGCTCGCCGTCCAGGAGCCGCACGGCATCTGGGGCGGGCTCAACGAGCTCGAACGGCGCCGGGCCCTACGCAAGCGCGCAGCCGACGGTGAGCAGCGCACCGCCTGATCGCTATGGTCCTCCCATGACCACCTGGGAGTACATGACGGCGCCGCTGCTCATCCACGCCACCAAGCAGATCCTGGACAACTTCGGCCAGGACGGCTGGGAGCTGGTCCAGGTCGTGCCCGGGCCCAACCCGGAACAGCTGGTGGCCTACTTCAAGAGAGCCAAGGCATGAGCTGGACCGCCCGGCTGGCCGAGCTCGGGCTCGTGCTGCCGCCGGTCGTGCCGCCGGTCGCTGCCTACGTCCCTGCCGTGCGGACGGGGAACCTCGTCTACACCAGCGGACAGCTCCCGATGGTCGGCGGCGTGATGGCCCACACCGGGCTCGTCGGCGGTCCGGTCAGCGCTGAGCAGGCCAAGGAGCTGGCCCGCGCCTGCGGCCTGAACGCGCTCGCCGCCGTGGACGCGCTGGTCGGCCTCGACACGGTCGTGCGGATCGTCAAGGTCGTCGGGTTCGTCGCCAGTGCGCCCGGGTTCACCGGCCAGCCGGGCGTCGTCAACGGTGCCTCGGAGCTGTTCGGGGAGGTCTTCGGTGACGCCGGCATCCACGCCCGCTCCGCGGTGGGGGTGGCGGCGCTGCCGCTCGATGCCCCCGTCGAGGTGGAGATCGTCGTGGAAGTCACGGCCTGAGCCGTGACGTCCATGGAGGCACTGGAGGAGCTCGCCCGGGCCTTCCACCGGGGTGAGAAGACCCCGTCGGAGCCTCGGCATGCCTCGACGGTCGTGCTGCTCCGGGATGCTGCGCAGGGCCCGGAGGCGTACCTGCTGCGGCGGGTGAAGGGGATGGCCTTCGCGGGCGGGGCGCACGTGTTCCCCGGGGGCTCGGTGGACCCCGAGGACGCTGCGGCCGACGTGGCCTGGGCGGGACCCTCCGCGGCCGAGTGGGGAGCGTGGTTCGGGGCCGACGAGCCACTGGGGCGGGCCCTGGTGTGCGCGGCGGTCCGCGAGACGTTCGAGGAGTGCGGCGTGCTGCTCGCGGGGGAGTCCGCTGACCACCTGCTCGAGGACGTCTCCAGCGATGAGTGGGAGGCCGAACGGGTGGCCCTGGAGGCCCGGGAGCAGTCGCTCTCGCAGTTGCTGGCCCGCCGGGGCCTGGTGCTCCGCGCCGACCTGCTGCGGCCCTTCGCGCACTGGATCACCCCGGAGGTCGAGCCCAAGCGCTTCGACACCCGGTTCTTCCTGGCAGAGCTGCCGGCCGGCCAGGTCTGCCGGGATGTGGGCGGTGAGGCGGACGAGCGGCTCTGGGTCCCGCTCGAGGGTGCCCTCGAGCAGGGCCTGACGCTGATGCCGCCGACCTACGTGTCGCTGCGCGACCTGGCCGGGTATCCCTCGGTCCGGGCGGCGCTCGACGACCCCCGTGAGGTGACCCTCGTGGCGCCGGTGGTGGTCGTGCACCCCGACGACACCGTCGAGTTCGTCGTGCCGGCAGCCCTGCAGTTCCCGGCGCGATGAGGCGGGTCACCGCCACCGCCGGTGTCGTGCTGGCGCCCAACGCGAGCCCGATGACGCTGGAGGGGACCAACACCTGGGTGCTCCGCGCGCCCGGCGCTTCGGGGTGCGTCGTCATCGACCCGGGGCCGCTGCACGAGGGGCACCTGCAGGCGGTGGCGGCGCAGGGTCCGGTGGACGTGGTGCTCCTCACCCATGGGCACGTCGACCACAGTGAGGGCGCCGCGCGGCTGGCCGGGCTGACGGGCGCGCCCGTGCGGGCGCTCGACCCGGCGTACAGGTTGGGGACGGAAGGGTTGGCGGACGGTGACGTGGTCGTCGGCGGTGGCCTGGAGATCCGGGTGCTCGCGACGCCCGGGCACTCCAGTGACTCGTTGTGCTTCACGCTGCCCGACGCGGTGCTGACCGGCGACACCATCCTCGGCCGCGGCACGACCGTGGTGGCGCACCCGGACGGCGTGCTCGCCGACTACCTCGAGTCGCTGCGGCGGCTGCAGGACCTCGGCGACCGCGCGGTGCTCCCCGGCCACGGCCCCGAGCTGCTCTCGGCCGGCGACGCCGCCGCGATGTACCTCGCGCACCGCGAGATGCGCCTCGAGCAGGTACGGGCGGCAGTCGCCGCCGGCGCCACGAGCGCCCGGAAGGTCGTCGAGGTCGTCTATGCCGACGTCGACCGTGGGCTGTGGCCCTACGCGGAGATGTCGGTCCGGGCCCAGCTCGACTACCTCAACGCACCCTGATGTGCCCCGTGTGCGGCACCGTGACGGTGCCCGGGGCGCGGTTCTGCTTCGCCTGCGGAGCGCCGCTCACCGACGCTCCCGCCGACGTGGAGACCGAGCGCCGGATCGTCACGGTGCTGTTCGGGGACCTGTCGGACTTCACGAGCTGGGCGGAGGACCTGGACCCCGAGCGGGTCGGCGTCGTCACCGACCGGGTGCTCGCGTCGCTGGCCGCGATCGTGACCGAGTTCGGCGGGCACGTGGACAAGCTGGTCGGTGACGGTCTGATGGCGGTGTTCGGGGCGCCGACGGCCCACGAGGATGACGCCGAACGGGCGGTGCGGGCGGCCTTCAAGATGCAGGCCACCGTCCGTCGGCTGGTCGCGCAGGAGAGCGGCGGCGGGCGCCAGCTGGGCCTGCGCGTCGGGCTCAACACCGGCGAGGTGATCGCCGGGATGCAGGCGCACCTGTCGTACACGGTCGTGGGGGACACCGTGAACACGGCTTCGCGGCTGTCGGACGCGGCCGGGATCGGGGCGGTCGTCGCAGGCCGGGACACGGCGCTGACCACGATGGGGATCGCCAGCTGGCGGGCGCTACAACCCCTGCGGCTCAAGGGAAAGCGCGAACCCGTCGATGCGTTCGAGCTGATGGGGCTCAGGCCCTCGGGCGCCAGTCGGCTCGGGCTGGGGGACGAGGCGCCGTTCCTCGGCAGGGAGGCCGAGGTCGGGCTGCTCGTCGGCCGCTACCTCGACATCAGCCAGCGGGCCACCCCGCGGACCGTGCTCGTCACCGGGGACGCCGGGATCGGCAAGACCCGGCTCGCGCAGGAGCTCAGCCGGTTCGTCGGGGAGCTCCCGGACGCCCGCGTGCTGTGGGGTCGAAGCACGCCGTACGGGGAGGGGCGCGACCTCGCGGCGATCGCCGAGATGGTGCGAACCGCCTGCGGCATCGAGGACGCGGACGACGCGGAGACGGCCCGTGCGCGGCTGACCCGCACGGTGCATCGGCTGGACCACCCGTCCCACCCGGCGCCGCCCGCAGCCCTGCTGATCGAGCGGCTCGGCTGGCTCCTCGGGCTGACCGAGCTCGAGCCCTCCACCCCGAAGGACGCCGCCACCCCGGGTACGTCCGGAGGCGGGGACAAGGTGCGCGAGGCCGTCGGTGTGCTCTTCACGGCGCTCGCCGCGGAGGGGCCGCTGCTGCTGGTGCTGGACGACGTGCACTGGGCCACCCCGAGCATGGTGGACGGCCTGCTGCAGGTCGCCGGCCTGCTGCGCGGTCCGGTGCTGCTGGTGGCGTTGGGGCGCAGCGAGATGCTCGACGTGCCGACCCGGCCGGACTGGTGGCGGGGGCTCAGCGATCCTGAGGTGCTGCCGCTCACCCCGCTGGAGGACAGCTCCGCCGAGCGGTTGCTGCGGGCCTACCTCGGGACGAGCGACATCGAGGGTGCGGTGCTCGAGACGCTGCTCTCGCGGGCGCAGGGCAACCCGTTCTTCCTGGCCGAGCTGCTGCACCTGCTCATCGACCGCGGCGTGCTGCAGCGCGACGGCAACCGTTGGGTGCTCGAGGGCGAGGTTCCGGAGGGCCTGCTGCCCGCGGGCGTGCAGGCGGTCCTCGCGGCGCGGATCGACGACCTCGACGGCTCCGCCAAGGGGGTGCTCCGCGACGCCAGCGTGATCGGCTTGCGTGCGCAGGTCGGTGCCTTGGAAGCGGTGGGGCGGGCCTCCGGCCACGGCGACCCCGGCGTGGTCGCGCAGGCGGTCCAGACCTTGCTCGACCGGCGGCTGCTCGAACCCGGACAGGACGGCGGCTACCGGTTCGCGCACAACCTCGTACGTGATGTCGCCTATGCCGGGCTGGCGAAGGCCGATCGCGCCCGGCGGCACGCGGCGGTCGCGCGGTGGGCGCAGGACGCCGTCGGTCGCGGGGCCGAGGCCGACCTGGTCACGGCCTCGCAGGGTGAGCGCGCCGTCCAGCTCGCAGCGGAGATGCAGCTGCCGCTCAACGACCCGGCATGGGCGGCGCGGGGCACGGCCTTCGCGGCGCTGGCCAGGCTTGCGCAGCACCAGCTGGACCGGGACGACTTCGTGGCTGCCGAGGCGGTGCTGGCGCGGGCGCTCGGCCTCAACGACCCGGCGTACGGCGAGCGCCTTCCCCACGACCTGGTCGTGCCGGTCCGGCTCGCGCACGCGCAGTCGCTGGCAGCGCTCCACCGACTGGAGGAGGCCGAGACCGAGCTGACCCCGGCCTTGGACGGTGCGGAGGAAGGGGTGCGCGCGGGGGCGCTCCTGGTGCTCGGCGAGGTGCGCCGCAAGCGCGGGGACCTGACCGGCGCCCGGGAGGCGTTCGTGTCGGGGCTGGTCGCGGCGTCGGCCGCCGGCATCGACAAGCTCGGTGGTGAGGCGCTGCGGCAGCTCGGGCTGCTCGACTACTTCGACGGCCGCCTCGGCGCGGCGGAGGACCGGTTCCAGGAGGCGTTCGCGCTCGCGGAGCAGGTCGGTGACCACCGCGGCGCGGGCTGGGCGCTGCAGCACTTGGCCTGGAGCGCCACGACCCGTGGCGACTACCGCCGGGCCGAGGTGGCGCTCGAGCAGGCCGCGGACGTGTTCACGGCGCTGGAGGACACCGGCGGGCTCGGCTGGGTGGCGGGGACCGAAGGCTTCGTGCGGCTGCTCGAGGGGCGGTTCGCCGAGACGCGGGAGCTGGCCCGTTCGCTCATCCCCGCGGGCGAGGCGGCCGGTGACCGGTGGGGGGTCGCGGCGATGCTCACCCTGGACGCGGTGGCTGCCGCGGAGCTCGGGGACGTCGTGGTCGGGGCGGCGGCGGCCGAGCGGGCTCGGGTGCGCTTCGCGGAGGACGGCGACGACTGGGGCCAGTCACTGGCCCTGGTGGCGGCCGGCATCAGCGCCCGCGGTGCCGACCTGCCCGACCGGGCGATCGCCTTCCTGGACCGGGCGCTGGAGCTGTCGGAGCGGGGCCGGCACCCGCTGACCGGGGCGCTCGCGCTGGTCTCCATGGGCTACTGCCACCTCGACCGGGGAGACCTCGCCGGCGCGGAGGGCTGCGTCTTGCGGGTCGGTGCCACCCTCGCGGGGCTGGACCTCGAACCGCATGCGGCGCTGGGCGCCCGCGTGCTGCTGGCCCAGGTGCTGCGTCGGCGTGGCCAGCTCTCCGAGGCATTGGTGGAGCTCGACGCCGCGCTGGCCGCCACGGACGGACCGGGCCTGCTGTTCCCGCGGCGCCAGGCGATGGCGCACCGGGCCGGCACGCTGCTGGCGCTGGGCCGGGCCCCGGAGGCGCTGGCGGAGGCTCAGGCGGCGCTGGCCTGCCCGGCCGAGGACATCCGCTCCGAGGTGCTGGCGCTCCGGGCCCTCGGGTCGGCGCTGCGGGCGTCGGGGGACGAGGTCGCCGCGGTGGCGTCGCTGACCCGGGCGGTGGAGGTGGCCCGCTCGACCGGCCAGCGGTCCGAGGTCACCGTGTCGGAGCGGCTGCTCGCCGGCGCCCCCTGAGCCCGACGCACACGCTTCCCAGGGGAGGGGCGGGCACGCGGGCGTCGGGAGGGGGCTTGTGAGTGCTGATCTGGCAGGGTTGGGGCATGACCGCCACGGGCCTGCTGGCCGTACCGCCTGACTGGGTGACGTTGCGCACTGCCACCGAGGAGGGTCAGCCGATCGTGGTCCTCCTCGACCGGGCGGTGGCCACGACCGCTCCGTACGAGGAGTTCACGACCCAGGTGGGCGTGGCCGTGACCTACGCACAGACCGCGGACGGGCTGCCGGCCGCCGAGCAGCTCCCGCAGCTCAAGGCCGTCGAGCAGGCGGTCGTCGATGCCGCGGCGGGCGAGGGCCGGTTGGTCGCGGTGATGACGCTCGACGGCGTGCGTGAGTGGGTGCTCTACGCGCGCAGCACCGCCTGGTCGCTGCCGTTCGTGGACGCAGGAATCAGCGTGGTCGCTGGGGACGACCCGACCTGGCACGGCCTCCGCGAGCTGTCGGGCGACGTCTGAAGGGCGCTGGCTAGCGCGCCCGGCGCGCCAGCCGCTCGCCGTCGAGGATCGTCAGCGCGCGGGAGTCGACCCGCACCCAGCCGCGGGAGGCGAAGTCGGCAAGGGCCTTGTTCACGGTCTCGCGGGAGGCGCCGACGAGCTGCGCGAGCTCCTCCTGCGTGAGGTCGTGGTGGACCCGCAGTCCGTCGGGCTCCTCGGAGCCGAAGCGCTCCGAGAGCGCCAGCAGCTGCTTGGCGACGCGGCCGGGCACGTCGGTGAAGATGAGGTCCGCGAGCGCGTCGTTGGTGCGCCGCAGCCGGCGTGCCAGCACGCGCAGGAGCTGTTCGGCGATCTCGGGCCGGTTGGTGATCCAGGGTCGCAGCGAGCTGTGCGCGAGCGAGGCGAGCCGTGCGTCGGTGACCACGGTGGCGGTCGCGGTGCGCGGGCCCGGGTCGAACAGGGACAGCTCACCGAACATGTCTGAGGGCCCCATGACGGACAGCATGTTCTCGCGTCCGTCGACGGCACGCCGACCGATCTTCACCTTGCCGGTCAGCACGATGTACAGCGTGTCGCCTTGCTCGCCTTCGCTGAACACGGCCTCGCCGCGCCCGTAGTCGCCGAACTCCAGGGACGCAGCGACCGCCTCAGCAGCTTCCTCCGCGATGCCCTGGAAGAGCCCCGCCTTCGCCAGGACCTCGTCCACGCTCCGTGCCTCCCCGACCAGTTCCGTCAACCGTCGCAGGGAGTCTCGCAGATCACATTTTCAGGAGCGCGTGCGGCCAGCCAACAGCCGCGTCAGCCGCCGCCGCTTCCAGTACCGCTCCAGCGCCGGTGCGTACCCCTCGCTCACGAACGTCTCGACCTCATCGGGCCGGGCGGTGTCCAGGAAGGTCTCGAGCTCGGTCCCTATCGCGTCCACGCGGAGCGGCCGTTCGACCCACTCCATGGCGAGCATGAGCATCAGCAGGAACAGCGGCAGCAGCAGGCCCAGCAGCAGGATCGACACGGCTCTCAGCCTACGCCGGAACGGACCGCTTCGAAGGCTGTACGGGCAGCGCCGTCAGGCACAGCCCAGGCTCGTCCCGGTAGCGGGCGATGAGCTCCGAGGTCGCGGCACCCAGCCGGGTATGCAGCTCGCTGCGGTACTCCGACAGCTGGCGCTCTGCGGCGTCCAGGTCCTCCTCGAGCCGGGCGATCGACACCGCGTCCGTCGGGTCGACCTGGCGCTCCCACAGGCCGGCGAGGTCAGGGAGTGGCGGGACATCGTCCATCGGCACGATCTCGACCAGCGCGGAGCGGCCGGCGCCGACTCGAGCATCGGTGAGGACCGGCCTGAGGTTCGTGCTGACCAGGTCGCTGCCGGCCCGGACGACGTCCAGGCGGGCCTGGATGATCCGGCGCCAGTAGGAGACGTTGCTCTCCTCGGCGGTGAGTGCCTTGCGGTAGTCGCGCAGCCCGTCCAGGGACAGGTGCGCGTGCTGGTCGCTGCGCATGGGGGTGGGCCGGACCGCGATCTTCCGAGGCGCGGGAGCGCTCTGCGGGTCCATGACATCTCCTCGTCTTCGTCACTCTCTGTGAGCAACTCTCTGAGGTTCGACGCGTTCAGGGCATTCCTTGAGAAGGATCACCGGAACGGACGAGCCGTAAGGTGCGGACATGCCGGAACAGACCCCCCTCGCGCTCACCCGGCGGGCCCGGCGCACCAACAAGGAGCTGGCGGCCTGCTACCCCGACGCGCACTGCGAGTTGGACTTCACGACTCCGCTCGAGCTGGCCGTCGCGACGATCCTGAGCGCCCAGTGCACCGACAAGCGCGTCAACGAGGTCACCCCGCTGCTGTTCCGGACCTACCGGAGCGCCCAGGACTACGCGCAGGCCGACCGGGCGGTGCTCGAGGAGCAGATCCGCAGCACCGGGTTCTTCCGCAACAAGACGACCTCGCTGATCGGGCTCGGCGCGGCCGTCGTCGAGCGGCACGGCGGGGAGCTCCCCGGCCGGCTGGAGGACCTGGTGAAGCTCCCCGGCATCGGTCGCAAGACCGCGAACGTGGTGCTGGGGAACGCGTTCGGCGTACCGGGTCTGACGGTGGACACCCACTTCGGCCGGCTGGTCCGGCGCTTCGGCTGGACCATCGAGGACGACCCGGTGAAGGTCGAGCACGCCATCGCCGAGCTGCTCCCCAAGAGCGAGTGGACGATGTTCAGCCACCGCGTGATCTTCCACGGCCGCCGGGTCTGCCACTCCCGGACGCCGGCCTGCGGTGCCTGCGCGATCGCGTCCCTCTGCCCGGCGTACGGCGAGGGCGAGGTCGACCCGGTCAAGGCCGCCAAGCTGGTCCGTCCGGCTGAGTTCTTCAAGCCGGCGACGTGAGCCGGGCTCGCTCGGCCGTGCTGGTCGGCGTCCTGGTGCTGGCCGCGGGGGCGTTCGCACTGGGCAGTCGCGGGGACGCGGCGAAGACCGACAACCTCGGACCGCTCCGCGCGGCCGCTGCCCTGGAGAGCTGTCCGACCGGGGTCAGCCCGGCGCTGCCCAAGCTCACCCTGGCCTGCCTCGGGGGCGGTCCCCCGGTGGCGCTGCAGGGGCCGCCCAGTGGCAAGCCCACGCTGGTCAACGTGTACGGGTCCTGGTGCGGCCCGTGCCAGCGGGAGATGCCGTTGCTCGCGGCGTTCGCGAAGGCCGCCGCCGGCAAGGTCGCACTCCTCGGCGTCGACACCGAGGACGAGCAGCGGCTCGCGCTGCTGTTCGCCAAGGACGTCGGCCAGACCTGGAACGCGGTCGTCGACGACGAGGGTGCCGTCCTGAGGAAGTACGCCAGCGGACCGCCGGTGACGCTGTTCGTCGACGCCGCGGGTGCGGTCGTGCACGTGAAGGTCGGCGCGTTCAAGGACCTGGCCGAGGTCACCGACCTCACGGCCGAGTACCTCAGGGTGCAGCTGTGACCCCCGACTGGCTGCAGCCGCTGGTCGACGCGCTCCCGATGGTCAAGGGCGAGCACTTCACGAAGTTCCTACCGCCCGCCGAAGGGGGCCGGGACAGCGCGGTGCTGCTGCTGTTCGGCGAGGGTCCGGAGGGCCCGGACCTGCTGCTCATCGAGCGGGCGCACACCATGCGCAAGCACGCCGGCCAACCGGCCTTCCCGGGTGGGGCGCAGGACCCCGAGGACGCCGGCCCGGTTGCGGCGGCGCTGCGCGAGGCCACCGAGGAGGTCGGGCTCGACCCGGCGTCGGTCGAGGTGCTGGGAGTGCTGCCGGCGCTCTACCTGCCGCCGTCGGGGTTCGTCGTGCACCCCGTGGTCGCCTGGTGGCGGGAGCCGCACGCGGTCCGGGTCGTCGACCCCGAGGAGGTCGCCGCGGTCGTACGGGTGCCCCTCTCGGAGCTCACCGACCCGGCGAACCGCTACCGGGTCGGGCACACCAGCGGCTTGATCGGGCCGGCGTTCGAGGTGCGGGGACTGGTGGTCTGGGGCTTCACCGCCGGACTGATCGCGGGCGTGCTCTCCCTCGCCGGCTGGGAGCAGCCCTGGGACACGAGTCGCGTCGAGCCGCTCGCCCCCGAAACACTGCGTCTCGCGCTGAAGACCTGGCAACCGAACACCACCTCCTGAGGAGAACCACCTGTGAAGCGCACCCTGACGGCCCTTGCCGTCGTCCTGCTGGCCGGCTGCAGCAGCGGCACCACGACCCAGGCCGCGACGGAGGTGACGGCCGCTGGCTCCGCCGACGCCCAGACCGCCACGGTCGGCATGACCGACAAGCTCACCTTCACGCCCAACGTCGTCAACGCCAAGCTCGGGACACTCACGCTGACCGCCACCAACGAGGGCAACACGCCGCACAACGTGTCCTTCGACGAGAGCAGCCTCGGCAAGACCCCGACGGTCAGCGGCAAGGGGTCCAAGGAGCTGAAGCTGGTCTTCGCCAAGGCCGGCACCTTCACGTTCGTCTGCACGTTCCACGAAGGCATGACCGGCAAGGTGGTCGTGACCTAAGTAGGGTCATCTGATGCACGGAGACCTGCTCGACATCATCTTGCTGTCGGCGTCCCTGCTGTTCGGCATCTCCGGCTACCGGCAGGGTTTCGTGGTCGGCGTGCTGTCCTTCGTGGGTTTCCTCGGCGGCGGCGTCCTGGGCGCGACGTTCGCGCCGACACTGGCACGTACCGGCCCGTTGTCGAGCCTCCCGCGGACGACCACCGCGATCGCCGTGGTGTTCCTGCTCGCCACCCTCGGCCAGGTCGCGGCGACGTTCGTGGGCTCGGCGCTGCGCGAGAAGCTGCTCTGGAAGCCTGCACGGGTGGTCGACGCCTTCGCCGGCGCGGCGGTCAGCGTGGTGTCGCTGCTGCTCGTCGCCTGGCTGGTCGGCACGGCCGTGGCGTCCTCGCCCTTCACCGGGCTGGCGTCCCAGGTGCGCCGCTCCCAGGTGCTCGATGTCGTCGACAAGGCCGTGCCCGGGGGCGCCAAGGGGTTGTTCGCGTCGTTCCGTCGGCTCATCGACGACCGCGGCTTCCCGGAGGTCTTCGGGGACCTGGTGCCGACCCGGGTCCGGCCGGTCGACCCCCCCGACCCGGCGCTGGCCGGCTCGGCCGTCGTCACCGCCGCCCGCAGCCGCATCTTCAAGATCACCGGAGTGGCCAGCTCCTGCTCCAAGCGGATCGAGGGCTCCGGGTTCCTGTTCGCGCCGGGCCGGGTGATGACGAACGCCCACGTGGTGGCAGGGGTCACCAACCCCGACGTCGAGGTCGACGGCAGGCAGGTGCGGGCCAGGGTCGTGCTGTACGACCCCAACCGCGACCTCGCGGTGCTGGCCGTCCCGGACCTGCGCCGCACCCCGCTCGCGTTCGCCGGTGCGGCCCGCACCAACGACAGCGCCATCGTGGTCGGCTACCCGCAGGACGGGCCCTACCGGGCCGACGCCGCCCGCGTGCGGGGCACCCAGAACGCCAAGGGCCCGGACATCTACCAGCGGCGCACGGTCGTCCGCGAGATCTACGCGCTGCGCGCCCGGGTCCGGCCCGGCAACTCCGGCGGTCCGCTGCTCGACCCCAAGGGCGCGGTGTATGGGGTGGTGTTCGCGGCGGCGGCCGATGACCCTCAGACCGGCTACGCGCTGACCGCCAAGGAAGCCGCCAGCGACGCGCGGGCCGGTCGGACCGCGACCCAGCAGGTCAGTACCGAGGGCTGCGACTAGTACCGGTCGAGCAGGGCCAAGATCCGCTCGTCCTGCGCGTGCTGTTCGGTCACCGACAGCGTCACGTCGTCCTCCAGGAGCGGCGCACGTTGAACTGGCAGCTGCAGCTGCAGCCGGACCTGGGCCGGCGCCGGAACTGGCCGGCGACGCCGCCGGGCGGCGATCATGCCGCCGACCGCCGCCGCGAGCAGTGCTGTGCGCATGCCATACCCCCTTGAAGGGGACATCGTGCCCCAGAAGCCGGCATCGGCAGATCCGCCATCCGAGTGAAACCCGGGTGCTTTCACGCGTGGGTGGGCGGCCTCACAGCACCCCGGGCCCTCCGGTGCTTGCAGGGTGCTTGCAGGGTGCTTACGATTGCAAGCAGTGCCGTCGGCGGTCTCGCCGTGGCCAGAGACCAGGAGGTGCGCTGTGCCCCCCACCCCCGGCCCGGCGACCCGCACCCGCGTGACCCGCCGCATCGCCGCCGACCCCACCAGCACTGCGCTGCTGCTCGCCGGCCCCACCGCTTTCGAGCTCTGGCCCGGCGTGCGCCGCGTCGCCGACGTGGGTGGTCGGATGGTGGTGGAGACCGAGCTCGCCCCGAACCGGCCGGCCGCCGCCAGCGTCCGCGCGCTGCCGCCGCAGCGGACCCCCACGTCGTACGTGACCCGCTTGGAGTGGTCCGGACCAGGGCTGCCGCGGACCGCTGGTGAGCTGACACTCGGCTACGCCCCCACCGGGGACGGTGAGGTCGGGACGCACGCCACGCTGGTCCTCGACAGCTCCGACGTCGCGACCAGCACACTCAGCGCCGCGACCTTGGAAGCGATGGCAACCGGCTTCCTCGCCAACCTGGCGCGCGCCGCGGAGTTCCGGAACCGCGCTGCCTGAGCCTCAGGCCTGGGCGTGCCCCAGGAGCAGCGCGGTGACGGTCTCCGGATCTTCCTGGTGCGGGAAGTGTCCGATCCCCTCGAGCACGTGCAGGGCGTACCCGTTGTGGGCGTACGCCCCGGAGCCATGCACGCTCGCGGGCAGGATGCACCCGTCGACGCCACCGTGGAGATGCAGCACGGGCACCTGGACACCCGTCTCGAGCAGCGCGAGGTAGCGCTGCCCGCTCGGGCGCAGCCGGGAACGGGCCGCCCAGCGGTAGTACTCCAGCGCACAGTGCGCCGCTGCCGGGATCGACATCGCCTCCCGGCAGCGCGACTCCGTCTCGGCGTCGGGGAACCCCGGGCCGCCCCAACGGTGGAGCAGCTCGGCGACGAGATCGCCTTGCTGCAAGCGGTTCTCGGGAACCTTGGGGGTCTGGAAGAAGGCGATGTACGACGACATCCGCAACTGGGCGCCGCTGGTGAGGAGCGCCTGGTTGAAGCGCAGCGGGTGCGGTAGTGACAGCACTGCCAGCCGGTTCACCACCCGCGGATGCAGGGTCGCGGTGGCCCAGGCGAGCGCACCGCCCCAGTCGTGCCCGACCAGGTAGGCGTCGTCCGCGCCGAGCGCCCTGATCAGCGCCGCCACGTCACCGGTCAGGGTGAACGCGTCGTAGCCCCGCGGGGGCTTGTCGGTGGCCCCGTAGCCGCGCAGGTCGGGGGCCACGACGTGGTAGCCGGCCTCGCCCAACGCGACAAGCTGATGCCGCCAGGACCACCAGAACTCCGGGAAGCCGTGCAGCAGCAGGACGAGCGGTCCGTCCTCCGGACCGTGCTCCGCCACGTGGAACCGCAGGCCCGACGCCGTGACGTCCCGGTGCCTCCACGGACCGTGGACCAGGACGACGGAGCTGTCAGGAGGCAAGCACGCCGCCGCCGGACAGGGACACCCGCACCTGGTTGCGACCGGCATCCTTGGCGGCGTAGAGCTCGCGGTCGGCGAGGAGCACCAGGTCGTGCTCGCCGTCCGCCTCGGCAGCGCATCCCCCGATGCTCACGGTGACTTCGAGTCTGGCGTCTTCGACGATCAGGGGTGCACCGGAGACGCTCAGCCGCAGCCGGTCGGCGAGCACCTCGGCCGCCTCGCGGCCGGTGTGGGGCAGCAGGACAAGGAACTCCTCGCCTCCCCAGCGCCCCAGCAGGTCCTCGCCGCGCATCACGTCGCGCAGCCGCGTGGCCACGATCTTGAGCACCTCGTCACCACCGTGGTGGCCGAGCCGGTCGTTCACCGCCTTGAAGTGGTCGACGTCGACGATCAGGACCGCGATCGGGTAGCCGTGGCGCTTCGCCCCGGAGGACAGCATCCGGACGTGCTCCTCCATGTGGCGGCGGTTGCGCAGGCCGGTGAGGTAGTCGGTGCGGCTCATCCGGTCGAGGTCGTCGGCCCGGCGCCGCAGCTCGTCCTGGAGGGCTTTGACGCGCAGGGCGGCGTTCACGCGGGCGAGCAGCTCCGCGGCTTCCGGGGGTTTGCGGAGGTAGTCGTGGCCGCCCAGCTTGAGCGCGCGGGCGACGTCCTCCGCCCCGACCCGACCGGTGAGGAACACCACCGGGATGTCCGCGGTCCGGGGGTTGGCCTTGAGAGCCTGGACGGTCTCGTAGCCGTCCATCACGGGCATCTCGATGTCGAGCAGGACGACGTCCGGATGGAGGTCGAGCGCAGCGGCCAGCGCCTGCTTGCCGTCGGCGGCCTCGATCACGTCATACCCGGCCGACTCCAGCTCCATCCGCGCGATGGCGCGGACCGTCGAGCTGTCGTCGGCAAGCAGGACCCGGGGCACAGGTCGAGCGTAGGCCCCGGGCCTAGTCCTCGGCGCTGGCCGTGCCCATCTTGGCGTTGATGGCGTTGACGACGGTGGGGTCGGCGAGGGTGGTGACGTCGCCGAGCTCCCGGTGCTCGGCGACGTCGCGGAGCAGCCGCCGCATGATCTTCCCGGAGCGGGTCTTGGGCAGGTCCGGCACGAACAGCAGGTACTTGGGCCGCGCGATCGCCCCGATGACCTTGGCGACGTGCTCCCGGAGCTCGTGGCCCAGCGCATCGGAGGGTTCCTTGTCCGTGCGCAGGATGACGTAGGCGAAGATCGCCTGGCCCGTGACGTCGTCCT